>DAOTTW010000244.1:0-35125 GCA_034437615.1 Anaerolineae bacterium
AGCAAGATGACGATCAAAACGGCAAATTATCTGGCGGCAGGTACGACGGTGTGGCTGGTGGACCCTGAAGAGCAGGAAGTATATATCATGCAGCCGGGGCAAGCTGTACAAACACTGACGCTGAACGATACGTTAGACGGTGGTGGAGTGCTGCCGGGTTTCTCCGTGCCCGTTGCGAAGTTCTTCCCGAAGCAAGCATAGAAGCAAGCATAGAAGCAAGCATAAATGAACGCAACCACTCAGCCCGGCCTAAAAACAACCCCACCCCAGTGCCAAAGGCACGTTCGGGAAAGGGGGATGATGAGAAGGGGGATTAAGGGGGTGAGGGCTGAGTCGTTACAATTGCATATAAAAACGAGAGACGATAAGCATGGACTTCGATTTGATTTACCCGGACGTGTTGGGGGCGGTGACGAACCAACGTCGCTTCCACGTTGGAGATGTGCAGTACAACGTGGGCATTTTCCCCCGTCAGGCTTTTATAAACCAGCCTATTGAAATCGTCATACTGCTGCAAAATACCACCAATGGGGATACAGCGACACGGGTGCGCGTGTCGTTGCCGAACCAGGACCACAAAGGCAAGCCCGTGAAGTTTGTGGCTTCTGCTACGCGGGAGGTCGTGCGGCTGCGCAGTGCGGAGGTGGGCGTATTGCGCTTGCCTATTATGGCGGCCCCACCCACACGCGCCGGACGCGGCTACCCGATCCAGGTCCACATCGAGAACAGCGGCAACGCCAACGCCAAGCGCGTGCGTCCGCCTGACGGTGGCCCACCGCCATCGGTTGTGGCTGTCTCGCCCTTCCACATCAACGTGCTGCAAGACGTGCATTTTGCAGAGAGCGTGACCAATAACACCGCCACACTGAGCGTCGATATTGCATCGAAGGCCCTGCAAAACGACCCCGGCCTGGCATTATCGCCGCATTACGAGACGCTGTGGTCGATTAAGCTCCTGCGCGAAGAACGCAAAGCCGCCAGCGAGAAAATCGCCCTCGCGCAGAAAATCGCGCAGGGTATGTTCCAGCAATCGCCCTATCAGGCTTATATCGACGCCGTTCAAGAGCGCTTTGGCCAGGTCGGGCAACCCCTGCACCCCGCCGAAGCGCGTGCCATCGCCCGCATGTTATATTACACCACTGAGGATGCCGACGCGCTGGAAAACGCCTACGATATGGAGAAAACGCGCTGGTTCAAACAATTGTGCCAGTTGCTCGCGCATGATGAAGGCATTCAGCAGGTGCCGCGTGATGCCCTCTTCGCAAACAATTTGCTGGATGCCATCATCTACGATGCCTGTCACCTGGCCTTCAGCATCGTACAAAGCCGCGTAAAAGAGAACCTGGGCAACATGCGCGAGCAAGCCATACACACGGATAAGCTGCTGCGCTGGCTGAATGGCGGCGGTACGCCAGACCTGAACTATGTCTATATGCCCCTGGTGCTCGGTGGCCTGATTATCAGCCCGATTGTGCGACTGGATTCCTACGAAAATCCCTGGGTGGTGGTCGATGGGATGCGCGAAGCCCTGGACGGGCGCAAAACATTACAGGGTGATGGCGTCGTCGTCTTTGATCTGACTGAGCAATTGATGCAGGGGGTAATCGAAAACCTGAAGACACGCCGCATCGAACGCCCATGATTATATTGTGACGACAGCGATAATGCATGGTACTGCAAAACAGCAACGCTGTGAAAAAACCTGCACTATGCTTTATAATAGGATAGCGTTTGTCGAAAAAGCGGGCGTCACCAGTTAACGAAATCGAATGGTTAAGCCTTTATGGAACGGCTACAACACGATCAACCGACATTTGAAGACCTGGAGTTACTCGCAGAGGTCTCACAGCTTTTGACCGTCGTGGACTTGGATCACGTCTTGGAGCGGGTCATCACCCTAGCGGCGCAGGCAGTCGGTGCGACGAAATCCAGCTTGTTCCTGCATTCTGGCGACCATATCGACTGGGATCATATCTTCACGAAGCGCAACCTGAGCAGCGATGAGAGTGTGCGTGTTGTCAACCATGTGATGGATAAAGGCTTCGCCGGCTGGGTGCTGCGCAACAAACGCGGCGACATCATCACAGACACAGACGCGGATGACCGCTGGTTGATCTTCGATGATGACCCGGTGGCCACGCGCTCAGCGCTATGCGTGCCCTTCCTCGATAATGACGAAGTGATTGCTGTCGTCACATTAGAGCACCCAGAAGCGGGCCACTTTTCCTATTATCACCTGCGCCTGATGACCATCATCGCGAATCAGGCCACCATCGCCATTCGCAACGCGCAACTCGTGACGCACCTGCGCACGCAACGCCGCCAACTGCAAACGGTCTTGCAATCCATCACCGATATTTTGCTGGTGGTGGACCGCAACGGGCATTTCTTGCTGGTGAACGACCCGGCGCTGCACTTATTAGAGGTGGCCAGCCAGCAAGAACTCGTCGGCAGCAGCATTCATCACTTCCGGCAGCAGGATAACGCGCTGGAGCAGGTGATTGATACCATTCAGCACGCCAGCCGCCAGGATGTGATACAGCAGGCGCACTGGTCTTTCTCGGTGCGCTCCGAAAAGCAGCAAAAGGACTATCAGGTGACGATGGCCGTCTGGCAGGATGCCAGCGACCTGCATGGCTACGTGATCGTCATGCATGATGTGACCACCCTGCGCGACCTGCACCGCTTCAAGGATGAAATGTTGCGTGTCGCCTCGCATGACCTGCGCAACCCCCTGGCGCTGATCGCTGGTTATGCCGATATGATCGTGCTGGATACAGACAGCGACGAATCCCCCATCCATGATTACGTCGATGTCATCAAGCGCTCGATAGACCGCATGGGGACGCTGATTGATGACCTGCTGCGTGTGGAAAAGGTGCGCAATTCACCGCTGGAATTGCACGAGCAGATTGATCTAGCCGGCCTGTCTAAGTTGGTGACGACCAACATGGAACCCGCTACAAAGGCCAGCCGCCAGCGCTATCAGGTCGAGCTAAAGGTGGATAACCTGCCGCGCATTATGGCCGACCCCGTGCTGCTGCGGCAATCTATGGAAAACCTGATCGGCAATGCCGTGAAATATACACCCGAAAACGGCACGATTTCGGTTTTCGCCTTCCGTGAAGGCGACCGCTTTAACTTTGTCGTGCAGGATACAGGCATCGGCATCCCCAAAGAAGATCAGCCCTATGTTTTCGAGTCCTTCTACCGCGTCGGCAACGCCAAGCAACAAAAGGGCAGTGGCCTGGGCCTCAGCCTCGTGAAAAACGTGATCGAACGGCACGGCGGCGAAGTCTGGCTAGAAAGTATCCTTGATGAGGGCAGTCGCTTCGGCTTCTGGTTGCCACTGACAGACCAGGCCGACAGCACGTAATGCGGCTGACACGGGTTATCTGAATGTAATGTGGGGGCGCAGCAAACCCCGGTGTCTACGCTGGGCTGCGCTTCCGCTATTGTGTGGTGCTACCTGATGAAAATGCGTAAGCCACAATCAGCATCAGAAATCGAAAAGCTCAAGCAAGCGCTGAGCGAACTGCGTGACAATCGGGCGCGTTTCAGCACCGAGTCCTTCGCGTACCTCTCGCTGATCCTCATGGACCGCCTGCGTGATGCTCAAACGCGCACGGTGGAGGACATCCGACAGACGGATGAGGTCCGCCTCGTGACCGTGATGTTTGTCGATGTCGAAAATTCGACGGAACTGGCGCAACAGATGGACGCGAGCGACTGGAAAAACGTGCTGGGTGAGGCCCATCGGCGCTTGGCGACGGTGATTACCGACTGGGGCGGGCAGATCGGGCAATACCTGGGTGATGGGCTGTTGTCGTTTTTTGGGGCACGCCGCAGCGGTGGCGATGATGCTGTGCGGGCGGTATCCTGCGCCCTCACAGCGCAGGCCGTTATCGGCAACTACGCCGATGATGTCTTTTTAGAGCACGGCATCTTGTTCGGCACGCGCATCGGCATCAGCACCGGGCGCTTGGTCGTCGGTTTGATTGGCGATGAGAACAAGCAAGAGTTGCTGGCGCTCGGCCCTGCTACGAATCTGGCCGCACGCTTGCAAAGCCTGGCCCCACCCAGCGGTATTGTGGTCGATGACTCGACACATAGCCGCGTGCGTAACCATTTTGTCATGCAAGCCCAGCCCCCCATGTCGCTCAAGGGCTATAAGACACCTGTCAAGTATTTTAAGGTGCTGGAACGGCGCGTACAGCGCGTCACGCGCTTCACGGATGACACAATCAACGGCATCACCGTGCCCATTTACGGGCGTGATGCTGCCCTGGCGACGATTGGCCGTGTGCTCACACAGGCAACCGCACAGAATGCGTTCCACGCGCTGACCATCACCGGCGACATCGGCATCGGCAAAAGCCGCGTCCTGCAAGAAGTGCTGCAAACGCTGCCCGCAGATACCTTCACGCCTGTCGTCATGATCGCACACTATGAGCGCCGCACCCGCTCGCATAACCTGCTATACGATCTGCTGTTTAACGCCTGCAACCTCTCCGATGATATGCAGCCAGAGCGCATACACACGCAGATACTCGCGCATTTTACCTCCTTGCTGAGCGGACCCGATGCCGTCACCGCCGCCGAGATTATCGGCTATTTGGCTGGCTTCGGCTTTGATGATAGTCCGCACGTGCAGCCTCTCAAGCGTGGTAGGCGCGAAGGACTGGCCTTTGCGTGGGTGGCGCGCTGGCTGCGGGCGTTGGCGCGGGGGCGTACCTTGCTGCTGGTGGTCGATAACCTGCAATGGGCGGATTACGCTTCGGTGGCGCTGCTGGAATACCTGGCGCGTGAGGCCAGCGTTGCAGGCGTGTTGCTGGCGGCGGGCCGTTCGGCCTATCGCGCCGAGCATCCGCAATATATGGCAGGCTTCGAGCGGCACCAACTGATTGCGCTGGATCAGCTTTCCCCATCGGCAACCGAACGGCTGATCCGCACCGTGTTACAGTATGTGCAGCGCTCACCGGATTGGCTGGCGGCGGCCATCAACGAACGCGCCGAGGGCAACCCGCTATTCGTGCGTGAATTCCTGGGGATGCTCTTCGATAGTGGCGTGTTTGAAGCCATCGAAAGCGACGAGGCGACTACGACAGGGGCCGAGAATAACAGCGCGTCACCCGTGAAGATGTGGCGCTTTAATCGCATCAATTACGACGAGCGTGAATTGCCCAACGGCCTGATCGGTGTGCTGCAAGCGCGTCTGGATGACCTCGCGCCCGATGCACGCCACATTATTCAGCTTGGGGCGGTGGTCGGGCAATCCTTCTGGGATAGCATCGTGTCGGAGTTGGCGGGGCTGGATGCACGCCCATTGCTGGAAACGCTGGTCGTGCGTGGCATCATCCTGAAGAACGCCGAGAGCGTCTTTGAGCGCGAAGGCCAGTACACGTTCCGGCATACGCTATACCGGGATGTCGCCTATGAGATGATGCCGCGTGCGATGCGCGAAGCCTATCATGCCCAGGTCGCCCACTGGCTGATTATGCAGATTCCGGGCAAGCCGGAATACTTCCCGGTGCTCGCGCATCATTTTCATCAGGGTGGCGACCACGAAGCGGCGCTCTTTACGCTGCTGGAAGCGGCACAGAGCCGCCTGGAACGGGGTTTGCTCAGCGAGACCTTGCTGCTGACGGACCGAGGGCGTGATGTGGCCCGGCACGTCACCCGCGAAGAAGCCTTGCCGACGGTTAGCCAATTATGGGAACTGCGCGCCCGTGCTTTTGTCGGCCTGAACCGCTACGACGAGGCCACAGCCGATAGCCAGGCCGCCCTGGATTTGCTGAACGAACTGCCCGACGAGCAATACATCGTGACTCGTGTGCTGGCGGCACGCACGATGGGCATAGCCTACCGCAGCCTGGGCCGCTACCAGGATGCGTTTACAGCGCTCAGCCTTGCGTATGACTTACTGCCAGATGACGAGGCCGACCCGCCCCTATTATCAGCCGTGTTGCGGGCCTTCGGCGTGCTGTGTTTGTATCAGGGCCAGCTAGACGAAAGCAAGGCCTTTCAGCAACGCGCCTATACCTTTGCACAGATGACCGGGCAGGATAACGATTTAACCGGCTCTATGACGCAGCTTGGCAGCGTGGCCTTTGAGCGTGGCAACATCGCGCAAGCGCTGGGCTATTTTGAGCAACTGCTACAGGTCAACCGCCGCCGCGATTTTGTGTACTTTCAGATTGCCGATATGCGCAATATCGGGCAGGTGTATTTATACCTGCGTAATTACGAGCAGGCGTTGACTGTTCTCGATGACGCTTACGATCTACAACAATCTATCGGCACGGAGGATATGCTCTTGCAGGCGTGCTTAGGCTTATGCCTGCTGCATATGGGCCGTGAAGCAGAAGGCTTGCCATTGCTGAACGATGCGGTGCGTCAGGGCGAGCGTGACGTGTATCACACTTGCCTGCTGGAATTAGTTTATCTCGATGCGCTGCGCCTCACTGAGCAGTATGAGCGCTGCCGCGAACGGGCTGTAGCTTTCGTCGCACAAGTAGAGAGCACGAACAAGCTGCTGTTCGGGCGCGGCTTGTTGCGGTTAGCACGTGTGGAGCGGGCGCTAGGCGGCAACGACGCACCTGAGCTATTGCGTAGGGCGCTGGCGCTGGAAACTGAATACGGTGGGCGTGATACCTGGGTGATATACGAGGCGTTGGCGGACTGTGCAGCCTATGCACCCCCCACAAGCCAGAGCAGTCAGGGCGATGCACAGTCCACACAATCTTACATAACAGAAGGAGCTTATATAACAGAAGAAGCTTACATGACAGAAAAATATTACTCAACAGAAGAAGCTTACATGACAGAAAAATATTATATGACAGAAGCGGCTAAGCGCCTGCGCAACATCGGCAGCAATTTACGCGCCTACCCGGATTTGCAAGTCGCGTTTTTGGGTAATGAGACGATTAAGCGTATCCTGCGTGCTGGCCATGTGAGTTAGCCCTCACCACCAAATATAGATCAAGTCTATAAATTCGCTGTTCAGGTGCAGCAGATACCAATGCACCCCAGCGACCGTATGCAGCAGTAAAAATCCACCACACGCCACAAACGACCATAATCGACGCCAATCGCGCCAATCTGACCGAACACGCCAAGCCCGTAACCAGTGCGCCGCCGACGCCACAAATAAGACGAACGTACCGATCTGCGCATTCCAAACGAGGTTACCCGCCGCCACTTCGCCCGTATCCACCAGCAAATAGGCATACGCCAGCCCAATCACAAAGCACAACCACGCCAGATTCAGCATCAGGCTGCGCCACGCTGTACGCCAGTACAGCACATACACTGCAATTGGAAAGGCTACAGAGAGCGCCCACTTCAGCAGTAATGCATGGTTGGCGTTCGGCTCATAGTGCAGGCTCCACTCCCAGAAGGTACGCCCCGGCTCCCAGGCGATAGCGCCGCGTGTAAAAATCAGCGCTTGCACACCCAGCAAGGCCCCCGCCGGGATGACAATCCCACCCAGCAGCAGCAGCCAATCAATAGGTTGTCTGCGCACGATACGAAAGAGCGTCACCAGCGCCAGCGCAGGCAACAAGATCATCAGATAGCTTGGTTTGGCCAGGATGCAGGCGACGGTCAGCAGGGCGACCAGGGGCACACGTGCCCAGCGCCACCAGCCCACAGGCGCTTGGCTGAAGCTGGCCAGCGCCGCGATGAACAGCAGCAGGGATGTGGGCCGCAGGGGTATCATCGTCGGATTGTGATAGACGTTGGGCGTCAGGTAGCCAAAATACAGGTTTTCCGGTGTGATGAAGCTCAGTGGCGCGACGATCAGCAGTGCCAGCGACACAAGGCCAACCAGCAACAGCGCCCGCCCCTCATAGCGCCGCAACCACAAGAACGTCACCAGCAGCAGCAGCGCATACCAGGGCACATTGCCGATCACCAGCGCATCCACGACACCTAGCCCCTCGCTCAGATAGTAGGGGACAAAGGCCGACACGTGATACAGCACATTCGGCACCACAGGCAGCACGCCTGCCCAATCGCCACTCAGCAGGCGCAGCGTGTAATCAAGATGCACGCTGTAATCGCCTTGTGTGCGCCATGTATACAGCATCGGCGCGATAACAGCGCTACCGATCAGCATGACACTGAAAGCCAGCAGATACAAATACGGGCGCGATGCAGTTGGTTTGGCTTTGGCGTGGTGGCTCATCATAGCCTGTGCGCGTTCTATGGGCTGTCTGGTTGCAAAGCGACGCCACTATAGGCCAAAAAGCACGCTACCACAATAGCCGCCTGTGCGTTACAGTTTCGCGTCATACTGCCCGATCAAGCGACAGGACATAGGGATGCAAGCACCGTTTCTGACATTGCCCGATGTGCGCTATAAAGCCAGCTTCATCAGCGCCACACGAGAATTTTTGCAGGTAGATGGCCGCCGCCCGCCCTGGAAGTTTGATAAGCTGGCAACGGATTTTGCGGAGTACGTCAAGACCGTGCGTGCTGATAGAGATGATCCGTTGCCGGGGCGCGTGCCACAAACCGTCTACTGGTTGATCGCAGAAGGGGTCTTTGCGGGGCGCGTCAGCATTCGGCATCATCTCATCCCAGCATTGGAGCGCTTCGGCGGGCACATCGGCTATGAAATCCGGCCTTCTATGCGGCGGCGCGGCTATGGCAGGCTGCAATGCAAGCTGGCGCTGGCTGAGGCGCGTAAAATGGGCCTGAAGCGCGTGCTGATTACGTGTGATGACGACAATATCGGCTCGATTAAGATCATTGAGGCCAACGGCGGCGTTTTGCAAGATAAGCTGGATAACAAGCGCCGTAGCCTGACGCGCCGCTACTGGGTCGATCTGGCCTAATCAGCGGCGGCGGGGGCCTGCTGCAACAATTCCTTTGGTGGCTTCAGCTTCGGCTCGATCACAAGGAAGGCCAGTAACGCGCTCAGCCACGCCAGGCCTGCGCCAATCAGCATCATCAGCCGGAAGGTATCTATAAAGGCGTTGTCAATCGCTGTCTCGACGGTGGCAGGTGGCACGTTACCGAGTTCTGCGGGGATGCGCGTATTCGCCCAGTCGCTAGAATCCGCGAGAATGCGCTCATAGGCTGCATCGGGCAGGCCAATATCATCAATGGCTGTGCCGAGCGTCCCGCTGAAGAACAGCAGGGCGATACCGCCCATGATGGCCACCGCTAGCGTCCCCGCTGAGCGCGAGATGGCGTTGTTGATGCCGGACGCCGTGCCTGAATTATGCTGCGGGACGGACCCCATAACCGCTGTGGTCAGCGGCGCGACGGTGATGCCCATGCCGATGCCGAAGAGAACGCTGCCGGGAAAATACGTCAGCCAGTAGTCAGAAGGGCCGCCTGTCATATAGGGCAGCGCCAAGCCCAGAAAGCCGAAGCCCACAATCGTCGGCCCGATAATCAGCGGCGGACGTGGGCCGTATTTAGCGACGAGACCGCCCGCCCAGGGCGACATGACCGTCAGCAGGATGGATAGGGGCAGGTTCGCGAAGCCGGAGAACGTCGCGCTGTAGCCTTGCACCTGCTGTAAATTCAAGGGCAGGAAGAACAGCGCCCCGCCGAGCGCACCATACAGGAATAGCGTCAGCAGGTTGGTGCCTGTGAACGTGCGCGATTTAAACAGCTTGAGCGGCACCATCGGATGTGGGCTGCGTGCTTCCCACCAGACGAAGGCCAGCAGCAGTATCACACCGAGCATCATAGCGCCGGTGAATAATGGGTTGCTCAGGCCCGTCGGCCCTGCGTTGCCGACCTGAATCGCGCCGAAAACGATGCCGAACATACCAAGCGTAACCAGCGCGGCCCCCACCCAATCAAGCTCTTGCGCGGCTTCTTCATCGCGGCTTTCTGGCACGTAACGATACAACGCATACAACGAGACTGCCGCGAACGGAATCGCAATCAAAAACACAGCCCGCCAGATGCCCAAATCCGCGAAGATGCCGCCTAGAATTGGCCCGACAATTGAAGCCAGTGTCGTCGCGGACGCCCATTGGCCGATGGCTTTGCCGCGCTGTTCATCGTCAAAATACGCAGAGATGATCGCCAAACTGCCGGGTATCATCATCGCGCCACCGATCCCCTGTAGTGTGCGGGCGATAATCAGCAGTTCTGTGGTGGGGGCGAGGCCGCAAATCACCGACATCACAGAGAAGATCGCAATGCCGATGACGTAAACGCGTTTGCGCCCGAAATGGTCGCCCAATGAGCCGCCAATCAAAATCAACGCGCCCAACATCAGGCTATAGATATTCACAATCCAGATGAGGTCTGCACCGCTAGCCCCCAGCCCGTCTTGCATGGCAGGTGTGACAGTGGTGAGCGAAAATTGGCCGATGAAGGCCATGCTGGACGCAGAAATCGTCGCGACCAACACCCAAAACCCGGTACGCTCGCTGAGTTTGACTTTCGGCTGCTGTGTAGACATGCTATCCCTGGTGATTGCCCGTGCGATGATTGCATTGTACATGATCCTGGGTATGATGCACTTGCCAAATGAGATTGAAGCCTGCACAATCACGCGGTTTATCGCCTGCCGCAAGATGAGGTTGGACCCGTGAAGCGACTGCTTAACGCTCTACCTTTTGCCAGCATACTGCTGATTTACCTGCTGCTCGGAGCGCTATATGCGACACGCACCCCAGCGTGGCAAGCCCCCGACGAACCCGCGCACTATAACTATGTGCGTCAGGTGGCTGAGGGAACGCTGCTGCCTGTAATTCAGATGGGCGATTGGGATAACGCCTATCTGGATGCGCTGAAGGCTGCGCGTTTTGCGCCTGAATTGCTGGATGAACTGGAGAGCGTGCGCTATGAAAACCATCAGCCGCCACTATATTACTGGCTGAGTGCGCCGATTTACACGCTGACGGATGGCGACCTGATGGCGTTACGCTTTGTGTCGGTGCTGTTGGGGGCTGGTGTGGTGGTGCTGGCGTATGCCGTCGCCCGTGAAGTGTATCCCGCGCCGGAGCGTAGCCATATCGCGCTCGGTGCGATGGCTTTTGTGGCGTTTTTGCCGCAGCACATCGCCATCCTGAGTAGCGTCAACAACGACGCGCTGGCATGGCTGCTGATTGCGCTGACGTTGTGGGCGCTGCTACGTTACATCCGGCAAGATAGACAGCAAGTGCGTGTGTGGCATCTCGGCGTGCTGGTCGGGTTGCTTATCCTCAGCAAGACGACGGCCTATTTTCTGGCGGGGTTGGTGCCGCTGGTGCTTATCCTGCATCACCTGTGGCTGCGCCGTGATGAGCCATTGCGCTTGCCCTATGTGTTGCTGACGTTTGCGCGGCCTGTGGCGCTGGCGTGCCTGTTCTGGTTTGGGCGCAATGTGCTGGTCTATGGTTTCCCGGATATTCTGGGGCTGGGGGCACATGATGCGGTGGTCGTGGGTCAGCCTCGCACCGCAGACCGCGTGGCGGCGTTGGGTTTTGATGCGTATTTGCGTGATGGCTTGCAGACGACATTCAACAGCTTCTTCGGTCAATTCGGCTGGATGGGTGTGCCGATGCAGCCGACGATTTACGCGCTGATTTCGCGTGTACTGGCCTTGATTGGTGTCGGCTGGCTGCTGGGTCTTGTGTGGCGGCTGCCCGTTGAGGCAACCGGTAAGCAGCGCAGCCTGATCTGGTTAACGCTATTCGGCACGCTGATTTTAGGTGTGCTGGCCTATCTGTATTACAACAGCGAATATGTGCAATTTCAGGGGCGCTATTTATTCACGGGCCTGCTGCCTGTGGCGCTGTTGCTGGCGCTGGGCCTGGATGCGTGGCGGCGCGTGTTGCTGGGGCGTTTTGCTTGGTCGCGCGCGCTGGTGCCGTTAGCGTTTTTGCCGTTGGCGCTGCTGGCGTTTTACATGGTGTGGCGCGTGTTGCCCGGTGCGCTCTCCCCTGAATTTCTGTAGGCTGTGTACTATACTGCGGTACTATTTGATGCACGGCAGCAGCACATAACAGCGTGGCTGTTCGTTGTCGTTGGCGGACGCGCAGAAGCGCGTCCCTACGAACGATGCCCTGTAGGGACACCATTCTTGGTGTCCGGGGCGGCGTCAGCCGCCATAAAGACAGGACAGGGTGAATGGATGCTGTCTGGGTAGCGTCAAGCGTTATAATGACTATCGAATGCACCGTCAAGTAATTATTCTTATGGAGTGCTTGTGAGCCAGCAATTTGAAAGCCGTGCCGCCCTGCTGATAATCGGTCTGTATGCCATTGCTGCGCTGATTTTCGCCAGTGGCCCCATGTTTGAAGGCCCCAACGAAGCAGAGCACTATCGTTACGTGCGCTATGTGGCGGATAACCTTGCTTTGCCGGACCCGGCAGGCTACCCCTATGGGCAATTTCATCAGGCACCGCTATATTATGTGGTCGGCGCGCCTGTGCTGATGCTGATTGACGACCCCGAATTTGAGCAGATCAGCGAGCGCTTTAACCCCTATCACGCTTACGAGTTTGGCATCGCCAGCCGTGACAACAAGAATTTTCATCTGCACAGCCCCGATGAAAACGACACAGGCACGGCGCAAGCGGTCTACTGGTTGCGGACTTACTCGGTGCTGCTGGGTACGCTGACGCTGTTTGTGAATGCGGCGGCGTTTCGCCTGCTGTGGCCGGATAAGCCGCATCTGCGCCTGATTGCGCTGGGCATCTCGGCGTTCTGGCCGCAATTTGTCTACATCACGGGCATGATAAACAACGACAACGCCATGTATTTGACCGTCGCACTGAGCTTTTATCTGGTGCTGAAGCAGCACCGCGCTGGCCCCACATGGCAACGGTCTGCGCTGCTGGGTATGGCGCTGGGGCTGGCGCTGCTCTCAAAATCCTCTGCGGCGATTTTGTGCATCCCGATGGGCATTGTCGTGCTTCTGGATCGGCGCTGGTGGTGGCCCCATGCCCCGCTCACGCTTGGGTTGACGATTCTGGTGGCGGGTGGCTGGTATCTGAATAACTGGCTGCTCTACGGTGATCCGACTGGTTTGCAGGCGTTTTTCGCCACATGGGATGCTGAGATTATCCAACCGGGTACGATTGCCTGGGATGTAGGGCTGACGCGAGCGCTGTATGGCTACGAATCCTTCTGGGGGCGCTTCGGGCAAGGGGCGGTCAGCTTGTATGAGCCGCTGTATCTCTTTTACGATCTGCTGTCGCTGTTGGGTGGCGTCGGCGCGTTGATCTGGATGGGTGGCCGCGTGCGTGCTTATGCACAGCGCAAGACCAAATTCGCAGACGTGCAGCAGACGGTCATCATCGTGGCCTTTTCGCTGGTGTGGGTGCTGGCGCTGGTCTATTCATCGAGCATAGCTTGGTCTGGCAATCAGGGGCGCTATCTGTTGCCGGGGTTTGCGGGTTGGGCGGTTCTGCTGACTGTGGGGCTGACGCAATTCATGCCGCGTCGCGTGCAGACGGTTGCGGCTATCGGCGTGCCGATTGTAATGAGCGTAATGCTCAGCATTGGCTTGATGTGGGTTTACGTGCCTGCGTATCGTATTGACACAACACCGAACCCAGACGCAGCACCCGAATACACCTATGAGAATGTGGCAGCCCTGCTGGATGCACAGCCGCGAGAATTTCGCCTGAACCCTGGTGATGCTGAACGCATCACGCTGGCGTGGCGTGCCCTGAACACCACAGAGCGCGATCTGCTGGTGTATGTGCACAGCCTGGAAAACGACCTGATCCGGCGTGATAGCTACCCGGCAGGCGGCTTGCTGCTTGCACCTGATTGGCGGGCTGGGCAGACATGGACGGGCGATTACATCCTGAAAGTGCCAGAAGATGTCGAATCACAGCAGGTCGTGACGCTGATTGCTGGCTTATACGATCCGCAGGTCGCAAACGAGCTACAGGCGACGAATGCCGCAGGCGATAACGTCACGCCGACCATTGGCCGTTTGATCGTCAGCGCTGCGCCGCAACCGATTAACCCAGCGTATACGTTCGGTGGTCAGATTGGCATGGTGGAGCCTGCGATTACCCGCCCGGACGCCGATACATTGCGGGTTTGCCTGACGTGGGCGGCTTCGCAGGACATCACGATAGACTACACGGCCTTCATTCACGTGCTGAACTCTGATAAGCAGAAGATCGCACAGCAGGATTTTCAGCCGAAAGCAGATCGCTATCCCACGTCGGTATGGTTGCCGGGTGAGCGTGTGCGTGAATGCCGCACCTTTGAGGGCTTATCCGGGACAGATTCGCTGCTGATTGGCTTCTATGATCCGGCGACGGTGCAGCGCTTGCCCGCTTTGGATGCATCTGGCGACCCCTTGCGTGATCGTGCGGTGAAGCTGGCGTTATAAGCTGTTAACATTTTCTCTCAGAATTGGCTAAAGGGCTGCAAAGCATTAGCTGCTAGCCTCATTATGCAGTTGATTACCGCGTTGTCGTTATGCAACATTTGATGTTCAAACAGGAGTGTATGATGCAAAACAACAAACTGTCCCGTCGTAATATGTTAAAGGCGCTGGGTGTTGGTGCGCTGGGCCTGGGTGCCTTCAGCCTGGGCGCTGGACGCGTCGCCGCACAGATTAGCTCTGCCCCTGGTTCGGCTAATGTGTTTTATCGCTTCATGCTGGGTGAAGCTGAAATGGTCGTTGTCAGCACGGTTGCTGGCTTCTCGCTGGATCCGACCATCTTCGGTGCCAATCAACCGCAAGAAGATGTCGTCAGCTTTTTCGAGAACCTCGGTGTTTTGCGCAACGGTCAGTATCCGAACACCGTGCTAAACCTGATTATGACGAGTGGCGGCACCACCACCGTCTTTGACACGGGTCTGGGCACGCCTGCTGGTGGCCGTTTGGAGCGCACGATTGCTGACATTGGCATCGGCACCGAAAACGTGGATAACGTGGTGATTACGCACTTTCACCCAGACCACATCAACGGCCTGAGCACAGACGGCAGCCTGACCTTCCCGAATGCGCAGGTGTTTATGTCACAGCCGGAATACGACTTCTTGCAGAATGCGCCTGAAGATGTCGCAGGGAATGCCCTGGGCCGCTTGCAGCCCGCGCTGGATGCGGATCGGGTGTCTTTTTATGCGGATGGCGATGAATTCCTGCCTGGTGTGACGGCGATGGCGACCCCTGGCCACACCCCCGGCCACATGAGCCTGATGCTAGAAAACAACGGGGCCAGCCTGTTTCACTTCGTGGATTCGGTGCTGAATGCCTTCGCCCATGTGCAAAACCCCGGCTGGGCCGCAGCCTTTGATGGCGATGGCGAACAGGCTGTTGAGACGCGCCGCCGTGTGCTGGATATAGCCGCGACAGATCATATACAGGTGATGGGCTATCACTTCCCGTTCCCTGGTCTTGGCTACATCGCGCCGAATGGCGACGACAGCTACGCTTATATTCCGTTGGCTACATAAGCGATGCCGCGTAGGGACGTCCGCCAACCAAGACATGGGTGGGGCGTCCGCGCCGGACAGGGCTATGCCCTGTCCCTACAGATATGACAGCAAAATAGGGACGACGGTAGCACCACAAAAAAACGTGGACAACGCATATTTTTGAGCGATGACACCAACAAACGCAGACATCCAAAACCTAATCAACGACCTGCACAGCGACGAGACCAAGACACGGCAAGAAGCCGCTACCGCCCTGGGCCACGGCAAAGATCGAGCGCTTCTGCCGCACCTGATTAACGCGCTGCAAGATACGATGCCGGATGTACGCGCCGCCGCGATTAGCGCCATCGCAGAGATCAGCGCCGCGACAGGGGATGTGACGACAGTGCCGGATTTGCTGGCGCTGCTGGACGATTACGCCGAAGCGCGTTTGCAATCGGCCCACGCGCTGGTGTGTGACTTTGCGGCGCAGGCGTTGCTGATGACGGAAACCGATACGGCCATCGACGCGGTGCAGGCATGGCAGGACCGCGCAGAGCCGCAACTGCGGCCCTTTCGCATTCGCCAACTGATTAAGCAACTCAACACCCGCGACCCAGATACCCAAAACGAGACGCTAATGGCCCTGCACGCTTACGGTGCTGAGGCTGTGCCGCCGCTATTAGAGGCGCTGCAAAACGCACAGTTGCCTATCCAGCGGCAGGCAGCGCGTGCCCTGGGCGATATTAGGGCTGCAAGCGCCATTCAGCCGCTCATTGCAGCACTGGCCGCAGAGGATATAGGCTTGTGGAGCCAGGCAACGGCGGCGCTGGCCAAGATCGGCGCAGCAACCGTCGCGGATTTGCGGCAGGCCATGCAAGCAGAAGACGAGCAGGTTAAAATCGGCGCGGCGCTCGCCCTGTGGCGCGTCCGGCGCGATGAAGCCGCGTTCAAGTGGGTGCTGATCGCCATGCAGCATGATGAGCTTGTGATACGCGGCAGCGCCATCAGCAGCATGTGGTTGCAACCGGACGGGCGTGCTGTGGCGACACTGAGCATGGCGCTGAACAACGAAGCTGACGCGATGATGCAGAAATATATTTTGCAGGCATTGCAATTTATCGGCACGTCACAGGCGCAGGCAGTCATGGCGAATTGGCTGCGTGATAACCCCATTGGTTAGCCGCCAGCTAGACCATGCCATTACGACGCTTTTCGTGGCAAAATTCGCACAGCCTGTTTATTTTTGATTTTTGATTGAATGCATCGCTGTGAGGATTTTCGCCCATGCGTCTTGGCTCTACATCTTCCAGGCCAGCCACGCGGCGGCGTTGGTGGTTAGCGCTGCTGCCTAGGCGTCGGCGCACCCTGATAAGCTATCTGGCACCGGAACCGCAGACGCCGCAGATCGTAAAGTTCAGCCAACCGCAAAACCCCGGCCTACGTGCTGGCATCGCGCTAGCCTCCGTCACGCTGACGGGCATAGGCTTGTTTGTGCCTGTGGTGAATACAGTCGGCGCGGGTTTGGTCGCTCTCAGCGTAGTGGCGCTGTCGTTAGAGGCCCTGCGCGACCTGATCCGTGAGCACCGACTGCGTGCAAACGTGTTACAGGCGTTTTTCGCGGGTGGCTTGCTGGCGGCGGGTGTGCCTTTTTTGGCTGCGACATCGACCTTTAGTTACAGCGTGGGCTTCTGGTTCATCGGGCGCACGCAGGACCGCACGCTCAAGACTATCACCACAAACTACAACGCCACAACACAATATGCGCTACGCTTGTCAGCCACAGATGCAGGCCAAGCAGCCGACGCGCTAGCGACAGCGACAGAAGCGCATACGCCCGTTAGGGCGCTACAGCGCGGCGATGTGGTGCGCGTGTACGCTGGTAATGCGATCCCGGTGGATGGTGAGGTCGTTGGCGGGTCCGCTAGCGTGGATAAGCAGCAACTCACGGGCGAAAGCAAATTGGTCGATGTCTTCCCCGGCGATAGCGTGCTGGCATCGGGGCTGGTCGTGTCGGGCTATCTGGATGTGCGCATTGACCGCACCGGGGATGAGATCGTTGTGGCGCAGATCGAGCAGATGTTGGCGGAGGCACAGGATTATCGGCAGATGGTCGAAGCGCGTGCGGGCAGCCTTGCAGATTCGACAGTGCTGCCGACACTGGGCGCAGGGGCCGTGACGGGTGTGCTGTTCGGGCCTGTGGTCGGCTATAACGTCGTGATGGCCAATTATATGAATGTTATGCGACTGGCGGTGTCGGTTAGCCTGCTGAATTACTTAGAGCGCATCAGCCGCATGGGTGTTTTCGTCAAGGATGGTCGGGCGCTGGAGCTATTGCAGGATGTAGACACCATCGTTTTCGATAAAACGGGCACGCTGACGCTGAATCAGCCCACACTGTATAAACTGACGCCGTTTGCGGGCATGGACGCGGATACATTGTTGGCGCTGGCGGCGGCGGTTGAAGCACATCAGCAGCACCCCATTGCAGAGGCCATCCGGCAAGCCGCCACAGAGCTTGACTTATCGCTGCCGACGGTGGAGCAGGTAACGATGATGGCAGGCAGCGGCATTCAGGCACGCTATCAGGGGCGCATGGTGCGTATCGGCAGTGAACGCATGATGCGGCAGGCAGGCATAGACATCCCAGCAGAGGCGCAAACCGTGCGCGAAGCCGCGCTAGAGCATGGGGCGACGCTGGTCTACATTGCGCTGGACGAGCAGCTTTACGGCACGCTGGAATTGCAGCAGACGATCCGCGCCAGCGCAGCCGAAGTCGTGGCCAGGATCAAGCAGCTCGGCTTAAGTGTGATCGTCATGTCCGGCGATGAGACCAACGCCACCACCTATCTCGCGCAGCAGGTCGGCATTGATGAGGCCATCGCGGAGGTGCTGCCGCAGGATAAGGGGCGCTTGATCGAGCGCTGGCAGGCTGAAGGGCGCAATGTGTGCTTTGTGGGGGATGGCATCAACGATGCACTGGCGCTGAGATTGGCGCGGGTGTCGATGACCTTGCGTGGGGCCTCTGCTATTGCCACCGACAGCGCACAAATCATCCTGCTCAACGAGGATTTGCGCAGCATCCCGCAGTTGATCGAGCTAGCACGGCAGTATCAGCGCGATGTGACGATTAACGCGGGTACGCCTGTGCTTGGCTCCGTTATCGGTATGGCTAGCGTCACGTTTGGCGGCCTCGGCCTGATTGCTGTGTATGGCGTGTGGGCGCTAGTCGGCGGCGTCAGCTTCACGAATGCGCTGCTGCCACGCTTGCGCCCATTGGAAACCGAGTAGATAGCCACTTGCGAATATCTGTGTTGCAGATACGCAGCAGATGGCTACGTGATTATGTCAGCCTGTTAGTCCATCAGCCTGTCAGCCGAACAGAACCCCTGCTCATTGCTAACACGCTGACCCGCTGCTTCCCCTACCAACCGATGCCCGGTGTGGCCGTTGGGTCTTGCGGTTCATCATCGAAGCGAATTTCAAAGTGCAGGTGTGGCCCGCTGGAATTGCCCGTGCTGCCCACATAGCCGATGACCGTGCCTGCTGGTACGTTCTGGCCACAACCGACGGCGCGGCTGCTCATGTGGCCGTAGAGCGTCGATTGGCGGCCATGAGCGAGCACGACGGTTTCGCCATAACCGAAGCGGCTGAAGCCACTGAACAGCACCGGACCACCATTAGCAGCGAGGATCGGCGTGCCAGTGGATGCAGCCAGATCAATACCACTGTGCCCGACGCTGAAGCCCCGCGTCCAGCGACCATTCGGCAGCGGGTTGGTCCAGACGGTGCCGCCGGAAGCCGGCACGCGCCCGCAACTGCCATTTTGACCGGATGCGAAGGTCACAAAGCTGACGTTGCCGGAGTCGTCGGTTTCGGTCTCGTAGCCGGGGTTCCAGTTCACATCGGGGCCGATGCCACCGGGCAGAAATAGCACCACACCACCGGGTAGCGTGTCCTCCGGCGTCAGGCCGTATAGTTCCGGGTTGTAGCCGGATTCAATCACATCATAGGCGTCTGCAATGTCGTAGCGCTCTGCGATTTGCTGGATGGTGAGTTGTTGCGTACCGAGCACCTGATGACACGCGCCATCTGTGGGTGGGATGCGCAGCACACTGCCAGGGCGCAGCACAAAGATGATTTCGCGGTCGTTGCACCATGCGAACGTTTCTTGTGCTAGCCCATAGCGGCGCGAAATGTCGAAGATCGTATCGCCGGGTTGAACCGTGTATTCGATGAACTCATTACGGGGTCGGTCCGGGATGATCGTAAACGGGTTGACATCCATATCCCCGAATGCGCCCGGCTCTGCCACGAAGGGCGTCGCCAGCAGCGACACCAATTGCGCACTATCGACGGACGGCGGCAGATCGTCGGCGGGCCGTACCAGTTGTGTCTCTGGCATCGTGTCGCCCTGCACGATGATCGGCTCTGTTGTGGGCATTGGCTGCGTGGGTTGCGGCGCGTCGGTTTCGTCTACCAGTTGCGGCGCTTGATTTTGGTCTGGCAGCGGGGCGTTATCCTGCGGCAAAACCAGCAGCACAAGCGTGGCCACGCTGAAAGCCAACGCACCGAGCAGGCTCAGCCAGCCAACAGCCCGTTGCCAGCCAGCCGGACGCGGCTTTTCGTCGGGTGCTTGCACGGTGATACGCGGTTGCGTGTCGTCCATAAATTGCTTGTGTTGTCTCTGATTCATAGTCCCCTCATGGATACAGCCGATTTTGCTGCATCTGCCACAGAAACCGCCGCAGTCTAGCGCAAGGCTTACAGGCGGTCAACGTCAGCGTAGGCCAAGCGCACACTAGCTGCTAATCAAACAAGAATTCGGTGCCGCGCATCTCCATCGGTAGCGCGAAAATCTGCACGGAAACCAATAGCAGCAGCAGCAAAACCAGCGCCCAGGGCATCAGCGCCAGCACGCCCTGCCGCCGATAGGCACGCAGCGCTGACCGTTGGGCAATGGCCATGCTCCACACAAAACCGCCGACCAGCGCCACGACCTGAATTAAGCCGATAAGCGCGTTATCGACGGGCACTGCAAAACGTGCCCATTCTCCGGTTTGGCCCAGGAACTCTTGCATCACGGGGATAATCGACCCCGGCGCGATCAAAAAGTGAAAGCCATAATGTGCGATCCAGATGCCAAAACCCAGTGGGATAAAAGACGGCGCGAAGGTCGCAACGGTATCTCGCAGCGAATATTTACGCCCGGTGCCGCTGAAAAGCCGCGTCAGCCACGCTGCCGCAAGCGTCACCGCTACAGGCAGCAACAGGTTGCCGATGCCGAAGATCAGCAGCAGCACCGGAAAATCACTCGTGAAGCCGAAGGTATCTACCAGGGCTTGCTGCAATTCATAGACGGGTGGCACCATGCCAAAGGCGTTTGTGATGCCCATAAACGCCAGCATAATCGCCAGCAACGACACATCCCAGCGTTTCGGCCATGCGCCCGCGTGCAGCAATTCACGGCCCGGTGTGCGCGTCAGCAGGCCGATGTTGTCATGCGGGCAGGCACGCACGCAATCCAGGCAGAGCGTGCAATCCAGGTTGCTGCTCAGTTGCGGTGGATACAAGAGCGTGCCACAGCCGAGCGTGCCCTGTGGCGTGTGCTGGATTTCGACGCGCTGTGTTTGCGTGCTGTCGCCGGATTTTACGGGGATGTCATCGAAGCGAATGACGGGTTGCTGTGCATAGCTGCCGTTCACGCACTCTTTGCCGGCGCAGTTGGTGCAAATGTCCGCGTCTTTCACGCCGATTTGCGTGGGCGAAGCCGTTGCATACACGAAGTTAAACGTCCCCAACGGGCAGACGTATTTGCAAAAAGCCGATTCGGTGAAGAACGCTTCCAGCACAAACGACGCCACGAAATAGGCGACGATCACCCAGGCCGTTAGCGCAGGGCTGGCCCACAAATCCAGCCATTCATAGATGAAGAAGATGCCGAACAAGCCCGCTATCGCCAGCCACTTATTGCGCAGGATTTTCGGCCAGCGCCGCCCACTGCTGCTGAGCTTCTTGGCCAATGTGCGCGGGATGGTGAACGGGCAGCCCATGCAAAACAGGTTGCCGACCAGCAGAATAGCCAGCACGACGATACCGCGATAATGCACCCAGGGCGCGACCGTCGCCAGATTGCGTGAGGCCAGTTGTGGCCCGGTGAAGCCATCGTAGATTAGCAGCGCGGCAGCGATAAAGAACGGGGCTTGCAACACGAAGCGGCCATAGCGCCAGCGCAGCAACCGCCCAAGCAAGGGGATTTGCAGCAGGTCAAGCGCGTGTTTGGGGCGATATAGTGGTTTTGTTGCCATATATGCGGTGCAATTCAGCAATGGACGATGTAGATACAATTATAGCTGGTGCCGGTAGCGAATAGAACCATTTTCGGCGGCCTGAATGCGTCCACAAAAAAGCCCAGCGTGTATCCCAAACGGTCTGGCGGATGCACCGTTGGGCGTGTTAACCGACCTCAGCACGCTTGCGCATAAATCGGCTCAATCGGCTCAGAGGCGTTACTATTCCAGCGTTGTTGATACATCAGCAAGGATACACGCGCATCCCAGAGGGTCGGGCACTGTACCGAAGCGCTGATTTGCAAGCCATCAGCGTAATCCAGCAACAGTTGCTCGGAGCGTGTAAGGTGTGTCAGCTTGCGCGGCTTACCAAAGACATGCAGCCAGGTGCCTAACGTAATGTTTGTATCCAATTCGATGTATTCAACCGTGTCCTCTTGAAAATTTCCGGTGAAGATAGCCCGTCCCTGAAAAAAGAGCGGCTGCTGGCCGCTCCAGCGCCAGCGTGCAAACTGCGTTGAATCCCCGGTATCGCCCGCTAATTCACCCAGGCCACGCAGGTCAACAATCTCGCTTACCCAGTCGTGTGTTTGGATGATTTGCAGTGCTGCCCTCGGTGACGTGCGTGCTGGATAGATGCCCATCAGGCAGGTTGCGCTGTCGCAGTCGATCGGCTGCTCTATGATTAACCGCACAGACGCAAAGTATTCGGCGTCGTAGCTCTGGCTGTGTACAAATGCGATCAACAGGCTACACAGGACAAAAATCAAGCCACTGACACGGATAAGGGGTTGCAACATAAGCACCTCCGGCATAAAAACCCATCAAGAACTATATCAAAGCGGCTACAGTTTGTAGCCAGCGCTTTGCAGACTGCTATAATCAGGTCAAACAGTTAGGAATCAGGAGTTCACTATGCAAAGATTGCATAAAATGTTGACGATAACGCGCTTAATGCTGTTGCTGCTGCTTATTTTGGGTGCGCTCACAGCGATACAGGCCCAGGAGACGCAGCGCAGCATCAATAATATCTTCATCCACAGTGCTAGCACCGCCATCTTCATCGAAAACGCCGATGGCACCCAAACGCTGACGTTGCAAAACGCGCCGCAGTTCACGCCCTGGCTGACGCCAAACGTCACCGTCGGCAGCGTACCGACCGCCGATATTGCCGTGAATTTCCCTGTGACCGATACAGGCTCTACGGCCATCATGGAGCTAGGGCAGCTTACGGTCTTCCTGACGCTGCTGGAAGCGGCCTACGACCCGGCAACGGATGAGCTGGTGTATCAGGTACAGGTGAATAACGTCACATCCACACAAGCAGCAAAGAGCGACGCCGACGTGGGCAAAGAAATCATCGTGCCACGAGACCTGAATAACGTCACGCTGCTGCTACCTGCTGATACTGACCTGACGCTGACGCTGCTGCTGGGCGCGGACCTGAGCAATACGCCGAACCTGACCAATGTGCGTAACGCTGAGGATGGCCCGACCTGCGCTGAGTTGCCGTTGCTGCTGCAAAACCTGGGCTTGTTGCGCGGTCAGGTGACAGCAGATAACCTGGAAACCTATAACGGCCTGGTCAGCGCTTACGAAGCCGCCCTGGACGTTTGCTAAGCAAAGGAAAAATATAACATGAAACACACACGACACATCATCATACTGAGCCTACTCTTGCTGTTGCCGCTGCTGAGCGTGCACGCACAGGATGAAGCCGTTGGCGACATCACGACACAGGGCACAAACGTCTTCATTCAGAGCGTGGCCAGCGCCACCTTGACGCAAGCCGTGAATGGCGGTTACACGCTGACGCTGGAAAATACGCCGAACTTCACGCCCTGGGTGACGCCAGATTTCACGGTCAACAGCTTGAATAACATCGACATGCAAACCAACTGGGACGACAGCAGCAGCCCCGCCGTGTTGAAGCTAGGTGCCATCACTGTCTCGCTGACGCTAACGGACCTGCGCTATGACACGCAGGCCAACGCCATCGAATACAGCGCGGAAATCGTGAACATCGACGCGCCCAATGCCACGATGACCGTCAGCGATTTGCCGAATGTGCTGCAAGATGCAACGCTGGTTATACCGGCCAATCTGGATTTCACGCTACAGTTGGTCATCGGTGATGATTTCGTCGGCTTCAACAACATGCCGAATGTGCGGGCTGCCATCGAAACAGATTGCAGCCCGCAGACGCTAGCTGCGCTAGACGCCTTGCTAGTGCAGGCAGCGGGCGATCAGGCCGAGAATATCCAGGCCGTGCTAGACGCCTGTGCTGTTGAGTAGCCTCACCAGTTAATCGCGACATCGCGCTGCCAGTAACGCCGCACAAGATGGCCCCCTGGCAGCGCAGCCAACAAGCGATACAGCAAATCCCAGTCATCCGCTAGCAGCGCACCACCACGCAAAATGCCCCACGCATAGGCCAGCAGCCCCATCATCAAGCCGAGCAGGATATGCACGTTGCTGAGGACCAGCATCACGCCGCCTGCAAGCGCCCCAATCAGCAGCACCCGCGCCATACCAACACGCACACGCCCCCAGGCGAAACCCTCTGCGCGAAATGACGCGATCAGCAACGCCAGCAACAGCCCCTCTGCGATGACGGAGGCCAGCGCCGCCCCGCGTGGGTCGCGGAATTGCGTCAGCAGCCATGTATTGAGCGTGATATTTAGCGTCAGGCTGAGCACGCGCAGCAGCAGCAAGTAACGCTGTCGATTCTGAATGAGTAGCGCCTTGCTGAAGACGTTGCCGACCATCGTCAACAGCGTATACCAGATCAGGATGCGCAAAATGCCGATTGTGGGCGCGTAGGCTGCGCCAAAGGTCAGCAGGACCAGCGGTTCGGCGTAGATGCTGAGCACAAGCGCCACAGGCAACGCCGCCATCAGCATGAAGCGTGCTAATTTTTCGACCATATAGCCAAATAGCTCTGTATTGCTGCTCTCCTGCGCCCGTGATAGCAGCGGATACAGCGAGACCAGCACCGTTGTACTCAGCAATTCAATCACGCCGAAGTTAATCATGAAGGCTGGCCCCAGGTAGCCCGTGTTGCGCACGCCGATAATGGCTGTGGTCATGAGCTTGTCGGTATGCTGATACAGCAGGCTCAAGAACGCTGCGGCTGCAAGTGGCGCACTGTTCAGCAGCAACCGCCGCAGAATGTCACGATCCACAGGCCATGACGGGCGCGCTCCGCGCCGCCACAGCAGATACCACAGGGTCAGCACGCGCCCCACACCAGAGAGTATCGCCGCGATGTAGACGCCTAGCAGCCCGAAGCCAGCGCTCAGCAGCAGTAGCGCGATACCGATGCGCAGCAACATATGGCCAATTTCGACCAACGCCGTGCTGACCATGCGCTCCTGTGCAATAAGCAGGTCATGGCTGATGTTGCCGAACAGGTCAATCAGCAGGCTGAGCGCCGCCACCGCCGTAAACGCGACGATCAGGCTGCTTTCACCGAGGCTGAGCGCCCCCAGCACGACGCCCACGTAGGCCAGAGTGCCGAGTAGTGTCTGTGAGAGCAGCATTGCGGACCAGTAGCGCCCGATTTGCTCCGGTTGGCGTGCGACATCACGAATGGCGATCAACCCCATGCTAAAGGTCGATAGCGCCGAGGCAACCGCCAGTAAGCCCAGCACAGTGTTATAGATGCCGTAATCAAAGGGGCCAAGCCAGGGACCGAGCACGACTTGCCACAAGAAAAGCGCACCCTTGCTGAAGAGGCCAGCGACCACCAACGCCCCCGCATTGCGGGCAGCACGTCGGGCATCACCAGCGTTTAGGCTTGTTGTCGTGGCCATTTAGGGGTTAATACGATATTCGGGCGACAGGGGGCCGTAGACGCCGTTTTCGTCACGCGCCGCTATCGCAATCGCTTCATACTGCCGAAAGCCATCCCATGTCACAAGCGGCTCATCCGTCATGATCTGGCGTTCGTAGCGTAGGCCGTTCGGTGGACGCAAAGCCACCAGATAGCTCGTCGCGCCGTCTACAGGTTCCCATTTGAGCGAGGGCACGCCGTCACGCGGTTCACGCAAGGTGATGCTGCGCGGTGGGCGCGGACCGTCCGACACGGATTTGACGACCATCAGAATGGATTGCACCGCCCGCCGCAGGTAATCCGGCTCTACAAAGTCAACCGTATCGGTGGGATCGCCGTTGCGCTTTTGCTCAAAGGCGTTGATGAAGCGTATCGCCGGGTAACCTGCCTCTGAGAACGAGAAGTGATCGCCGTAACGGTCCTCACGGTCAATGGCATCCTCAACGCGCAGTTTCATATCCAGCCCATGCGTGAAGCTGATGATCTCGGCGGTGCGGGCCATATGCCGCGAGGCTGATGTGTCGTTGGGTCCGACGCTGAACACGCGCAATTCGGTATCGTTGATGCGGCCATCAAAGCTGTGATGGTTGCCGATGGTGTCGATGTTAATCATGCCGATCACGTCTAAATCCGTCTGTGAGCGCAGGTATTCCACGAAACGTTTGCTACCGACGCGCTGTACTTCTTCTGCGGCAAAGGCCACAAACATGATCGACGCGCGCGGGTTCGCTTGGCTGAGGATACGCGCTAATTCGATGATGGCCGCCACGCCAGAGCCGTTATCGTTCGCACCCGGTGCAAACTCGGTGCCATCGTTGAACGAGGGACCGATGCTATCGTAATGTGCGCCGACGATCAACCAGCCCGCGTTGACCTCATAGCCCTGCACCACTGCCACGACGTTTTCTTGCCTGGTCGTGACGTTATCCCAACTCATATCGAAGGGCTGCGCGAAGGTGTAGAGAGCGCTGTTGGGCGCATCCTGAATTTGCTTGAACTGCGCCTTGATGTAATCACGGGCGGCACCGATGCCCTGCACGGCGCTGCTTTGCGATGAATTGACGTGGCGCGTATAGAAGCCTTCCAAATTGCGCACGTGCTGCATCAGCCTTTCCTGGTCCACCTCGCTCAGCAGCTTGAACACCTCAACATCGGGGTTTGAGGCCGGGGTACTAATGGCGCTGGAGATAACGTCTAACCCGGGCTGCTGGCTGTCCGGTGCGCTGCCTGCATAGCCAAGCGTGGGCGGCGGCGTGGCGCTGGCGCGCGGCGCTAGCGTCGGTGGTCCCTCATCTGTGCTACCGGATGAACTACCCAGGTTACAAGCGGACAGTAGCGCGGGTAGCGCCAGTAGCAGCAGGGCAAATACAAGGCGGTTAGTGCTGTGGTTGATCGGCATGGTCGGCATGGTTAGCTAAACGGCGGTTTATGACAGATGGTGTGCTCGTCCTCTTATAACAGACACATCTTATAAGCTGCGGATAATTGGCGCAAGCCGAGGATTCTGCGGTTGCACCGCGCTTGCATGACGTTCGCATGATGCAGGTCAGGGCCATTGTACGCTGCACGTCAGCGTTTCGACACGTTGAACCGCACGGCCTACCGTATCGCAGCTTTGCAGCGGCGTACCACTCAGCAGCAGTGTAAACGTCGTATCTTCTGTTGCGCTGGCCCGCCAGAAGTAATCCGCGCTACTCAACGTGATACGGCGCGTCGGCTCACAGTTCCACGAGTTAGGTATCTCGCCCCCTTCTGCCACAATCGCAACACAAGCTTGTGGGGCCAACGTCTGACCCAATCCGAAGGCGTTATTGGAGCCGCTGAGGTCGCCGCTGAAGGCCAGCCCGCTTATGTCGATGGTCGCCTCGTCGCTTTCGTTGACGATTATCAGGCTGCGCTCGTTGTATTGTAGGCGTACAGTCACATCACTGGCAGCAACTGCTACAAGCGGCTGCGGTGTCGCTGATGCGGCTGTTGGTCGCGCTGGGGTGGCCGTGTTCGTGAGCGTTGCTGTGCTGGTCGGCGTGGCGCTGGCTGCGTTTGTCGTTGCGGTGGCGGTCTGTGTCCTCTCGGATTGTGCCTGGAGCATGACGGTTGTCGTTGGTGCTGCCGTTTCATCGTCGCCAACGGGCGCAAAGACTGTGCCCCCACCGATCACGCCCAATGCCAGCAAAAGTGCGACCACGACGGCCACAGCGCCTACAGCGATGCCTGTTGGGGCGCTGCTCATCTCTAAGATCGTGCGGTCGAACAGGGTGCGGGTTTTCTCGCGGCGTTGCTGCCGATTGTCATGGGGTTCGCTGTTGCCTGCATTGCCTGCATTGCCTGCATTGAGGCTTGCTGCCGCGCCAATTTCCATCAGGGTCGGTGAGTCATCCCAGCTATTGAGGACGTTCTCGTCGCTTTCCTGGGGCATAGATCGCGTTGAGGGGCGTTCTGGCTGTCTGCCCAGGTCATAGGCGTTGCGTAGGGCGTTGATAAATTCGATGGCGGTTTGGTGGCGTCGCTCCGGGCTTTTGCTCAGCGCCCGTAAAATCTCTTCTTCGGCCTGCGGCGGCACAGCAGGGTTGATGTGTGAGGGGGGAATAGGGTCCTCGCTGACGTGCGCAAGCGCGACCTCCATCGGCGTCTGACCTTCAAACAGGTGTGCCCTGGTGACGATTTCGTATGCGATGACAGCCAGCGAATACACATCGGATTGGGGCACAACGCTCATCGAATCAGTGGCCTGCTCTGGTGAGATGTAACGCGGTGTGCCGAAGGCCGTGCCGTAGGTCATCTCGACAGATTGCCACAGCACCAGGCCAAAATCCGTCAGGATGGCTTTGTCGTTTGGCCCTAGCAGCACGTTGGATGGTTTTACGTCGCGGTGAATGATGCCGTACTCATGCGCGTAATCCAGCGCGGAGGCCACCTGCCCCAGGATATACAGGGCACGCTCGATAGGCATGAAATAACCCTGCATGTGATAGCGGTGAATTTCGTCGGCCAGGTCGCTACCTTCGACGTAACGCATCGCTAAGAAGTACAGCCCGTCCTGCTTGCCGAACTGATAAATAGGCACGATGTTGTCATGCTCTAAGCTGGCAATGGCGCGGGCCTCGCGTTCAAAGCGCTCCGATAGCGATTTATCCGAGCGGCTGGTATCCGGCGAGAGCACCTTGACGGCTGCACGCCGCCGCAGTTGCGTGTCCTCGCCCAGGTAGATTTCTGCCATGCCGCCGGTGGCAAGGCGCTGCTTGAGCACATAATCCCCTAGTTGACTGCCAACCATATTGGACACAAGCACGGCTCCTCGTCTATTGCGCATTTAGTATGACAAACATGCAGGGATTATAACGCAGGCCAGGGCTTTGCGGGAATTCAGAAATGGGCTGGGTAGGGGGATCGTATTCTGCACGGAAACTCGACATAGGCGACATAGGGGTACAACGCATTGCGTCCAGGGCACAAGCCGCCATAAAGTACGGTTTGCGCCACCCCGGACACCCCATCGAGTGCCCCTACGGGAGACAGCGTGTGTGTAGGGACGCGCTTCTGCGCGTCCGACGAGATACACCCCCGAAACGGTTACGACCCGCCCCTAGCGGGTGACAACTGTGCACTATTGGTTGTTGTTGTTAATCAAGCCGAGTTCAATGGCCTGTTCGCGTGTCAGCTTACCCTGACGATCCTCAAGATCGCGGGCGAGTTCTTCCATACCATCCAGATCGAAGAGATCGTCGTCGCCGGAATTGACATCATTGGAGAAAAGGCTGTCGATGTCAAATTCATCTTCAGGGATGGCGTCTAGCGACTGCTGACGGGCGGCGATGGCTTCATCCAGCCCTTGCGGGCGTTGGGGCATGGTTTCACCCAGGCCAACCGCTGGTTCAAGCTCAACGATGGCTTCTTCCTCGCTGGTGGCTCTCTTCTTGGGGCGTGGGCGGTTCGTCTGTGGCTTGGGGGCTTTTGCCTCTTGGCGGCGCAATAACCAGGCGTCAGCGCCCAGCAGCGCGATCAGGTTTTCGGCGGAGCGACGGCCATAGCGGTTGACAATACCGAATTGGCGTGCGCCGCTGGTGCCGTCGAAGATGATGCACAGGAAATGATGCAGCCCGACGGTCAGCACGAATACATCGTATTCTTCGCCATCGTAAAATTGCACGGATGTAGCGTTGCCGCCGACCATATCTTTCAGGTCAGCGTTGGTGTTGATGGTAGGCAACAGGGCGTGGGCCAATTCGTCGCGTTTGATCTGGCCGACGGTGCCGCGTTCTAGCAGCACATCGCCCGTGCGCGTCGCTAGCAAAATAGCCATCGCGCCGAGTTCCGCCAGCAGGCTATCCAGGATGCCCTTAGCGCGTTCGAGGTTCATCTGCGGAACGGGGCCGTAGGCGTTTTGCTTCTCACGGATACCGCCGAACATGGCGCTCATGCGTGCTTCAAAGATGTCATCGCCATTGAGGGCCGCTTGCATAACGCGAATAAAGACCGTCACATCAAAGGGGCGATGAAAATATACGAACGGAGACGCCTGTAACGTCTCTTCGTCGAGTTGCGTATCGTCGTAATCGGCTATCAGGATGACTGCCGTTTGCGAGTTCTTGCGCTTGATCTCTGCGGCCAGTTCCCAGCCTTGCATGTCACCGCCGGGGTCCCAGGCCGAAATGACCACCTGGAAGCCGCTGTTATCAAGCTCGGACATCGCGTGGTCGGCTGTCGGCACATCGACCTGCACCATCACACGATCCATCAAGTCGATAGCTGTGCGTACCTGATGCGGTATGGTGCCGTTGGGGTCTACTGTGAGTATTCTGGGTATGGAGGCCATGAAAATTTCCCGAACATAGCGTTTACTGAAATCAGTGCGTGTGAGATTGCCTTCATTATACTGCAAACGGCCTGTTTGATAACCCGATTTGAACGGATAAACCCTTGAGGTTTGATTTTTGTACGCTCATAAAGTTAATTTAGTGTTAGGTTTGTTGCGCTTTGCCACACCTCCAATCTACGCATAATCTGGGTAAATGCGCTACAATAGGGCGCAGTGACACCAACGAAAGAGTGCGCCAATGCAAGCCGAAACTGAACAGGTCCGCCCTGCACAACTCTTCGTGATTTCATATCTGGACTGGGAACGGGAGGGCGCTAGCTCGTTTGAACTGCAACGGGCACGCTTGCTGGACCAGCTTTCTAAGCTGACCGCAATGCAAGAGACGTCAGAAGGCCAGTCGCGACCCGGTACTTACGTCCTGTTGGGGGGACAAACAATTATCTTAAGCGATATTGCCGCTATCCACCCCAACTTGTTGACGATGCTGGTGATTTTCAACGCTAGCGGCAAGCTGGGCACCGGCCCCTGGTACGTACAGACCGACCCCATGCTGGTTAGCGGTGAATCGCTGGTGCGTAACTTGCTGATTGGCGCTACGGACGTGATGCGCTATGGCGTGAGGCCGCTATCTATCGTGTACCTGCCGGATGGCAAGCAGTACCCGGCGCAGCTACCACAGATTTTGCACGGCTTCGGCCTGCACGCCATCTTATTTCATGCGGATCACAGCACTATCAGCGTGCCGTTTATGTGGCGTGCGCCGCAGGGTAGCGCTGTACTGGTTGTGCCGTATCGCTCACAGGGGAACGCGCAGCAAGCCCGCGATCAGCAACAGCAGGTGATGCCGGATGGCCCTTTTTTATGGTTGAACGACGACGCCCTGAACAACAAGGCGGATGTGGCGCGTGCGGCGGCGCAATCGTCGCTAGATGCCTATGTGCAGTCGTTACGTAAGCAACTGCCGGATGAGATGCGGCCACGCACACACGGCGAGCTACGCCTGAGCGCTGGACCGTTGCCCGATGGCCAGTTTTCGGCGCGGTTGGTGCTCAAGCAGGCACATCGGCAACTCGAAAATCGCCTGACGTATCTGGTGGAGCGCTTGCTGGCGTTGGCGATGACGGAGGGCCGCTTTGTGAATGCCGAGACGCAGCGCGTGTTGCTGGACCATGCATGGCGCTTGCTGTTGCAAAATCAGGCACGCAAGACGATTAGCGGCGCTGTGGGCGATCTGGTACAGGCCCATACCCTGCTACGCAAGCAGCAGATTACCGATGTCAGCGATCATATCGTACAGACGGCGCTGGATGCACTACCCGGTATACCGCATAAGCAAACGGCGCTGGCTGAATCAGACGATTTAGATGCGGATGCTGACAATAAAAATAAGAAAAAGAATAAAGAGAATAAAAACAAAAAAGAGAATAAAGAGAATAAAGAGAATGCGGCGGCTGATCCGACAGGCGATGGCACAAGCGCACAGAGCGCATCACAAAAGACGTATGTCGTGGTCTGGAATCCGCACGGCTTTGCCTGTACACAGGTGATTGATTGCGGCTTGCAATTGCCGGATGATATGCAGCCGCTAGCCCTGCACACACCGGACGATGTGCCGGTTGCGTTTTCGTGGGACGCGGGTTCGGCTAGGTATAGCGGGCGCTTGTATTTTCGTGCTGAGGTGCCGCCTGTGGGCTATGCGGTCTATACGCTGCACCTGACCGACGCTGAGACACCGGAGCAATACCGCAAGCATAATTCTGAGGGGCGCATCATCGCCAGCCCAACCGGAGAGACCTTCGGCGTCGAAGATCGGCGCATCACCTGGGGCCGGGGCGGGCAGACCATTAGCGACGTGCTGACGTTTCAGGATGGCGGCGACGCGGGCGACGCGACCGCGTACCGTAAGCCACAACAGGATTATCTGGTGTCTGCGGTGCTGACGGACAGGGTGAAAACGGTTTCAACAGCCGTGTATGAGCGCATTATCTTTCGCCATCGGATGCGCATTGCACCAGAATTAACAGGGAGTGTGCGGCGGCGTGGCTTGCGCGTGCTGGATATTACGACCAGCGCGACTTTCTACGATACGCTGCCGGGGGTGCATCTGCGGACGTTTTTCAGCAATGCCGCCAGCGATCACCGGCTGCGCGTGCATATCAATACCGACATGCAGAGCGATGAAATCTGGGTGGATGCGCCCTTTGCGCTGGGGCGGCGGCTGATGGACGACTTTAAGGGCCAGAATCAGGCCATGCACAGCCTATGTGCGCTACAAGACCAAAATCAGCAGCGGGCGCTGGCCTTGCTGACACGTGGCTTGCCAGAGTTTGAGGCAATCAAGGCGCAGGATGGCCGCACACAGCTCGCGCTGACGTTGCTGCGCTCTGTGGGTTGGCTGGACGCTGCGCAAACGCAACGGGCTGTAGGTGCACAGATGCACCGCGATATAACCGCTGAATATCTGCTGCTGCCACAAGCAAAGCTGGACCCGGCGGCACTCTGGCAGGCATCGCAGGCCTATCAGATGCCGCTGCAAGCCTTCCAGTATGATAACGCGCCGCAGACCGATGGGCAGCGCCAGCATAGCTATTTGCGGATTGCGGATGAGCGCGTGATCTTATCCGCATTGAAGCCGCCGCAGCATGTCGATGGCTGGGTTGTACGCCTCTTCAACCCAACCACCGAGCCGTTGCTGACGAATCTGGCCCCCTCTGGCACGCTGGCAGGCGCGGAAATGCTGAATATGGCCGAAGCCGTGCAGGATGAGATCGAAGTTCGGCAAAACCGCGTCAATGTGCGCCTAGAGCCGCAACAGGTGCAGACGATCCGCCTGCGCTTTGAACACTAGCCGCTAAACCGAAGCCTTCTGGCTCAGGCTGCCACCAAGCGAGTCCCGCTCGTCGCCTTCTGGTGGTCGGATGGTGAACATGTAGCCGACACCACGCTCGGTACGGATGTAGTGCGGGTGGTGTGAATCGGCCTCCAGTTTGCGGCGCAGGCGGTGCATATGCACGCGCAACGTATCCTCGAAGACTTCATCCGATGGCCACACACGGGCGATCAGCACCCGGTTTTCTACCACGCGCCCCGCATTGCGCAGCAGCACATGTAACAAGATGGATTCCGTTGGCGTCAGGCCGATGGATTTGCCGTTGAGCACAATACGGTTGTGTGCGAAGTCAATTTGCAGGTATTCGTCAATTTTGATGATGGGTTCGCTGGCATAATCCAGGCTGGGCATCCGCGAGAGCACCACCTGTACACGCGCTTCAAGTTCACGCGGGTCGAAGGGCTTCACGATGAAATCCTCGGCGTATTTTTTCAAGCCCTGCACGATGATGTCGGTTTCGCTTTGCCCCGTGACGAAGATAATCGGCACATCGGCCATCATCTTCAGTCGATTGGCGACCTCGAAGCCGTGCATGGTCGGTAAACCCAGGTCAATCAGCGCGATGTGTGGCAGCCCGCTTTGCTGAACGAAGGTGATCGCCTCCGGGCCGTCTTCAAAGACGCTGACATCGTAATTTTGCTCTGTCAAGAAATCCACAATCATGCGGCTAAATTCTTCGCTGTCTTCAACGAGCAGCACTTTGCTTTTTTTCTTCTTCATGTCTGATCCTTTATCTTTCAATACGATCTGGGCTGCCGGATGACGATACAGGCGTGTCAGGCTGTATTACTGGTCTTAGGGATGAACGAAAACATACCGATATGATCGTAGAGACACGGCAGGCCGCGTCCGCTATCTGCGGACGCCAGGAATGGCGTCCCTACAAAAATCATCCAAATCCGTTTTCATTTCTCCATTAGCTGACCACAACAGGCAGCAGGCGAGCGACAATAGTAGAATAAACTGTAACGAATATACACCAGATGTAATGTTAAGTCAAAAACAAATGTCGTAATTTTCCCCAATCTTAAGCCTTGTGTGGCAAACAATAACATTCAGTATACAATGGGTACGGATTGTTGTTCATGCAGGTTGTCAAAGGTCGCTGTTTTATGCCGTCCGTTGCACACATTATTCGTCGTCGTCGTGGGCGCAAGGTTCGCCGCACTGAAACGCGCTCTCGCAGCCGCTTGTGGTTGCTGCTGCTGGCGGCTGTGCTGCTGCTGGCGCTGGTCATCCCGCTAGGGACGATTTTCGGGCTGGCAAGCTATCTGTATGCGCTGGCTGTGGATACGATGCCATCCCCAGCAGAGACGGTCTATCTGGACCCCATTATTGGCCCGACAGAACTGTATGATCGCGCTGGGTCTACGTTGCTGTATGTGGTCGAGGACCCGCTTGGTGATGAGCGTGCCTGGGTAGAGCTGGATAGCTTGCCGCCCTATGTGGTGCAGGCGACGCTGCAAATGGAGGACCCGGATTTTCTGACGGCCAACGTCGCGGACGAAGCCTATACGACGAGTGAAACCCTCAGCCGCTTGTGGCGCTATATTCTGGATGTGCCACAGAGCCGCGACACGTCGTTGGTCGGGCGTTTGGCGCGTAATGCGTTGATTCCGGCAGCAGAGGGCAGCGCGTTGGATCAAACGCTGTTAGAAATCGCGCTGACGACCGAGGCCACACGCCGCTACGACGCCGAAGCGCTGATTGAATGGCACCTGAACACGAATTACTACGGCAACGACGCCTACGGTATCGAAGCCGCCGCACAGGTGTATCTCGGCAAATCCGCCCGCGACCTGACGCTAGATGAGGCGGCGCTGCTCGCCGCTATCCCACCCGCGCCACAATTCAACCCCTTCGATAATGAAGTCGCGGGGCGTGGCCGGCAATTAGACCTGCTGCGCACGCTGGCTAACGGTGGCTTCATCACCGAAGCGGCCTTC
>DAOTTW010000245.1:0-16068 GCA_034437615.1 Anaerolineae bacterium
GGCTGCCGCAGGGCCAACCCCCCTGAAGGGGGCTATTGCACGCTGCATACAGCCTGCTTGAGCAGGCTTGTCCTTACCGGAGCCGGACGTTTTAACGTCTGGCGACTGAGCATGGGACATGTGGCTGAGTCGTTACGCCGCCTCGGACGCCAAGAATGGTGTCCCTACGGTCCACAGCGGTTGTGTAGGGGAGCCGAAATACTAATTCGTTACGCATATCATTTAAGGAAGGTAGCTTATGGCAACGGTTGAGCACCTGCTGACGACGGCAGATGTCCTCGGTGAAGGTCCTATCTGGCATACGGGCGAGCAACGCCTGTACTGGATATGTGTAGAAGGCGGCACGATCTCGCGCTGGTCACCTACACAGGCAGACCCGACGACCTTTGAGCAATACGCGGTGGGCATGAAAGTGGGCTGCATCGCGTTTTGGGCTGGCGGTGGGCTGATCGTCGGCGCGGAGAAGGGCATCGGGGTTATGCCTGCGTTTGGCGAACCGATGCAACTTTTGCAGGATAACAGCGCTTATCCACCTGCGGGTGAGCGCTTGAACGATGGCGCGGCAGACCGTCAGGGGCGCTTCTGGGTGGGCAGCATGAGCCAAGCGCCAGAAAACAAGCTGTACCGGATGACGCAAGCGGGTGATGTGCAGGTGGCAGTAATGGAAACGGGCTTGACCATCTCGAACGGCATCGGCTGGTCACCGGATAAGCGCAGCATGTACCTGTCGGATTCTGGCGTGGGCTGCATCTATGCCTATGATTTCGCGCCGGAAACGGGCGACATTAGCAATCGGCGCGTGCTATTTGAGGCGGCAGCGGGTGAGGGCGTGGCCGATGGCCTGACGGTTGATAGCGAAGGGGCTATCTGGGCGGCCTTCTGGGATGGCTGGAAGGTGGCACGCATCGCGCCGGATGATGGGCGCATTATGCAGACGGTCCCTATGCCTGTGCAGCGCCCGACCAGTGTGGCCTTCGGTGGCGCGGACCTGAACGAGTTATATGTGTCATCCGCAAAGAAGGATTTATCCCCGGCAGAGCTTACGCAGCAACCGCAGGCTGGGCACCTGTTCCGCGTGCGGGTCGGTGTGCGTGGCCTGCCAGAGCCGCAGGTGCGGCTGTCTATGGCTCGCTGATGCCGTAGAGGTGCACAGAACCCGTTGCATCGAAAAACGCAATCGTCAGGCCGTCATCCGACCAATCGGCGCTGACGATGCGGCGTGTGGGCAGGTCTAAATCCGCACGCGGGATGGTTTCGTCGGCTTGTGCGAGGTTCCATAGGCTGATAGCACGCTCAAACACCGTCGTGACCATCAGGCTGCTATCGGGCGAAAAATCCGCAGACATGCGATCCCCGCTGACATCGAGCAGGCGCGTAAAGACTTTGCCCGTGCCCACGTCGATAACCAGCATATCGGCGTTGCCACCCGCCAGCAGCAGATAGCGACCATCCGGCGAAAAAGCAAAGACATCTGCTGCGCCGTTGGGTTGTAGCGGCAGCGTGTAGAGCAGTGCTGCTGGCGTGGCCGTGTCGTTGGGCAGCCGCCACATGTAAAGCTGCTGCGCGGTTGCGCTGGCCAGCAGTGTGTCATCCGGCGAGAAGGCCAGGCGCTGCACGACTGCGCCATCATGGTCGTAGGCGGCTACGACGCTGCGCTCGGCCCAATCCCATACCTGCACATCTGCATCGAGTGTGAAGCTAGCAACGCTGCGGCCATCGTTGGAAAAGGTCAGCAGGTCCAGCGGCAGGTTACCCGCCGTGACGGTTGCTCTGGCTGTGCGGGTGACGACCTCCCACAGCTTGAAGGTGCCATCCACGCCGCCGAGCGCTAGCAAACCGTCAAAATCGTAATAAGCCTGTGCGCCGCTGTAGGTCTCGTGGCCGCTGAGGGTGGTTTGCCGTGCGCCGCTGGTCGCATCATAGATCAGGATGTCGCCCTCGGTGGTGATGGTGTAGATGTCGGCTTTATCCGGCGCGAAATAGACGTGGTTGCTCTGCCCTCGGCTGACGTTGAAGAAGCTGGTGCCGTTCACCAAATCCCACACGGACAGCACATCGTTGTTGAGCGTGGCCAGCGCGATGCCATCGGGCGAAAAATCATGTGCGAAGACCGTGCTAGGGCGGGTTGTGTCGGGGTCCAGCCGCCCTAAGTAGCGGATGCGGTCGGCGTTTTCGGCGCTGATGGCCGCAATGGGTTCGCTGAAGCTGGGTGCTGTGGGTGTTATGTCGGCTGTCGGCTCACGCTGGGGTGGTGCAGGTGTCGGTGCCGCACCACAGGCCGCCAACAGCATCAGCAGCAGGGGTAACAGAATGCGGGTTGTACGGGTTTTGGCCATCGCTTTGTGTTTGCTCCCAATTGTGTTAACTCAGATGTGGTCGTCTTGCCAGATTTTGTATGTCAGCACGGCCTATGGTCGGGGTGCAGTGTGCAGCGCCCCTAGAGCGTTTCGCGTGTGCGATTTGCCTGAGATACCTGCCTTTGCGAAGACTGAGAAAGTGGGGGCAGCCAGATCATAAACGTAGACCCTGTGCCCTTGCCATCACTATGCACGCGGATTTCACCGCCGTGCGCCTGGATAATCTCGCGTGCGATGGCCAGGCCCAGGCCGGTGCCGCGTTTGGGGCCGCGTGATTTATCCACCTGATAGAAGCGCTCGAACACACGCGGTAAATCCGCTTTTGGGATGCCGATGCCGGTATCGCGCACAGTGACCTGGACGCCGCCGCGTGCGACCTGGGTTTTGAGCCAGATTTGGCCGCCTTCCGGGGTGTATTTTACGGCATTGCTCAGCAGATTTTCCAGCACCTGCGCCAAACGGTCGCCATCCCCGGCGATATGTGGCAGCGGGCCGCTGTCTATGTGCATGGTGATGTTCTTTTTGCGGGCTACCAAGACCATGCGCTGCCCGATAGCCGCCGCCATCTCGCCCATGTCTAACGCGGTCATCTTCATAGATAAGCGCCCCGCCTGCAAGCGTGCCAAATCCGTCAGTTCCACGACCATGCGGTTGAGGCGTGCGGCTTCGTCGTGGATGACCCTGGCGGCTTTGGCTGGGTCGTTGGTGGCAGCGTCGATGATGGCCTGTGAATAGCCTTGAATGCTGGTGAGTGGCGTCTTGAGGTCATGCGAGACGTTGGCCAAGAATTCGCGCTGTGATTGCTGTGCAGCACGGACATCAGCCGTCATGCTATTGAACGCAGAGGCGACGGCACGCACTTCTTTGGGGCCGCGCTCCGGTACGACGACGCTATAATCCCCTGCTGCCACGCCGGAAGCGCCCTTTGATAGCGATTGCAAGGGGCGTGCAATGCTGCGGCTCGTGATGAGCGCCAGCACGACCGCCACAATCAAGCCGACGACGCCAGCCTGCAACAGGGCCGGTAACAACGAACTGCTGAATTCGTTCAGGGTATCTTGCAGCGATGCGGTCGGCTGTTGATCGGCCACGACCAGCATGACAGTGGCACCACGTTCACGAATCACGTCAACGCCGGACCACTCTACGCCTGCCATCAACCACTCGGTACCGTCTGCGTCGGTTGAACTGCCGAAAATCTGCCGTGTGGTTGCGCCGCCCGGTCTGGGGGCACGCAGCAGTCGTGCACTGCTATAGCTGACCTCTTGCAACACGAGATGAGCGCGTTCGGTGTACTGGTTATGGCTATCGTACAGGATGCGGTGCTGTCGGCCACGCCCGCCGCCGACAATCAGCACGCGGATGTCGTTCACAGCCGCGAAGTTGCCGAGTTCTTCATGCAAGCGGTTGGTGACAAAGCGGCTATCGGCATTGATTAGCGTCGGCACGATATTGCGGCTTGTCAGGCCCTGTAGCATGGCCGCCAATTCGGTGTAGGTCGGCGTGGCGGGGGCAGGGCGTGACCCTGTGATGACCAGCAGCGCAAAGCTAATCACCAGCAGCGAGACAGCCAGCAGAAGCAGGTAACTCATCAATAATTGGTTGTGTAGGCTCAGGCGTGAAAGCATAGGACGGCATCTACTCGCATATTTGTATAGCGGCATTCGTTGCTAGAGGCGCAAAAGCGACGCTGACGCGCTATTTATCATTCAATTAATTTGTAGCCGACGCCCCACACCGTTTCGATGCTGGGCGTCATGCCCTGCAACTTATGGCGCAGGTGCGCAATGTGTACATCGACTGTGCGCGTTTCCCCGGCGAAGTTATAGCCCCACACGACATTCAGCAGGCGCTCTCGGCTGAACACCAGGCCGGGATTTTCGGCCAGGGTCAGCAGCAGATCAAATTCTTTCATGCGTAGCTCCACGTTGCGCCCGTCGATTTGCAGCGTGCGCTGCTTTGGGTGGATGGCCAGATTGCCGAGTTGCACGGGCTTGTTGGCGTCTTGCTCGTCATTGATAGGTTTACGGTCACTGCGCCGCAGAATCGCCTTGACGCGGGCGACGAGTTCACGCGGGTTGAAGGGTTTCGTCAGATAATCGTCTGCGCCGAGTTCCAGCCCCACAATTTTGTCGATGTCGTCGCTACGGGCGGTCAACATGATAATGGGGATGTCGGATTGTGCGCGCACGCGGCGGCACACCTCTAGCCCGTCGATACCCGGCAGCATCAAATCCAGCACCACCAGGGCGGGCGGCTGGTTCAGGATGCGCGTCAGCGCGTCGTGGCCATCTGTTGTGCTCTCGACGCGGTAGCCTTCTTGCTCGATGTACATTTTTGCCAGGTCGATAATGCGCTGTTCGTCGTCCACCACCAGAATATGATCGGCCATGCCTGCCGCCTTCCGTGTGTTTTTGCGAATAAGCCACAGGATAGCATATTTCGCCCGTTTAATGCACGATAGTTTATAGGGGTAGGTATTTGGTTTTTCGTTGTTCCTGTGTGGCGGACGCACCAGTGGCGCGTCCCTACAGACCTGTTGTGAATGATTACGACCCTGTAGGGACAGGGCACTGACCTGTCCGGGGCGGTGCAAACCGCCATAAAATGTGGCCAAACATCAAATACCTACCCCTGTAAAGATTGAGGGGGTGAGGGCCAATTCGCGGGCAAAATGGGCCTGGCTGAGTCGTTACGAAGTTAGCGCTTTACTTATGCAAAAGTGAGTATAATATGAGTAGGCAACTGCACACCAACGCACATCGGCAGCACTATGACAGCGCTGATTTTATTTGACCCGCAGCACACTTCACAGGATCAGGTCTCGCAGACGTGCGCTAATTTGGTGGCCGCTCATGAACGTGTGCGTTTGGTTCAGGTCGGGCGCTTGGTGCCACGTGACCTGCGTAACGTCCGGTATTTTGTGATGGCCTGCCCACGACAACACTTCGCGCAATCCATGCAGGCTGCCGTTGATAGCCACACGGATGCTGGTATGATGACGCTTTCACTGCCGGACTTGCAGCGCATGATCTGGTTTCGTCAGCAGAGCTATCGTCGTGTCGTATAGGGGCGTCTGCTGGCTGGCAGACTGGCGTACATATAGGAGCAGAGGGCAATTAAGACGGTCAATCAGCATCGCACACTGAAGATAGGCATAAGGCTAGGGTTGCTGGCTGTGCTGCTCGTATTGGCGGCTTGCGCACCCGCAAACATCGAGACGACGCCGATTGCGACCATTACACCGCTGCCGACGGCAACGCCGGATGTGGTCAACGCTGGCCAGCCGAATAACCCCCTGCGCATGGTAATTAAGCCCGCCGACCCCGAATTCGCACGCCTGCTGGAAGCCCGCCTGGAGGACGAGATTTTGCTGGCGTCATCCGTCACGGTGGATATTGTGCTGGTAGAGCGCTACGCCGATGCGCTAGCGGCCCTGTGTGAGACGGGCACGCCGCGCCTATCAGTCGTGTGGCTGGATGGCCTCGGTTATCTGGCGGCGCAAGCGCAAAACTGCGGTGAGGTGGTGCTGCGCATCCGCCGCGATCAACGCCTCGGTGAAGCCGGGGTCGTCCTCTTGAATGCAACGCTAGGGACTGGTAACGTTGCCAATTTGATCGACAACACCTATTGTCGGCTTGGTTTCGATGATTTTTATAGCTGGTTGCTGCCATCGCTGCTTTTCCGCGCACGCAATATCGACCCGGCGCGTTTTGAGGCCGTCGTGGATTATGACGATACGGACGCATTGCTGACGGCGCTGGCACGCGGCGATTGTGCAGGTGCTGCTGTATCACAATCGCGCTATAACGCATTGGTCAACGGCGATGATCGGCGTGCAGCGGCCATCAGAATTGGCGAAAGCAGTATCCGCTTCCCGCATGATGTGCTGATGTACCCGAATGCGATCCCGTTGGCGGCACGCCTATCGCTGACTGAGGGCTTGCAAGCGCTGGACACGGATTTAGACGCGGACGCCAGCACCGCAACACCTGCGGCGACTGTGACGCCTGATGCAGAAGGCACTGCTGAGCCGGAAAGCACAGCCGAAGCGGATATGACCGCGACGCCACAGCCTACGTCCGGCGCACCCGCGCCAGCGGCTATGCCGACCAACCTGCTAGCGCCGTTTTTCGGGGATGGGGCGCTGATTGTGCAGGCCGCCCCGGAGGATTTTAGCGAATTGGCGGCATTCATCGAGGAGACGGGACTGGACATCAAGGAGCTAGGCAACTGATGACCGATTTAGCTGTGATTATCGTATCGTGGAATGTGCGTGATATGACGCTGGCGGCGCTGCGGACGTTGTACGTGGATTTAGAGGGCAGCGGCCTGGATGCCCGCGTGATCCTGCTGGATAACGCCTCTGAGGATGGCACCGTTGAAGCGGTACGTGCCCAATTCCCACAGACTGAGGTGATCGACAGCGCTGAAAACCTGGGCTTTGTACGCGGCAACAATCTGGTGATGCGCCGCCTGGGTTTGGATGGTTCAAAGGCGCAGGACGAATTGCCGAAAGCCACGTATCTGCTGAACCCAGACACGCTGACGCAACCGGGGGCGACACGTGCTCTGTATGATGTGCTCTTCAGCCAGCCCGACATCGGCATGACGGGTGCACGCATGACCTACGGCGATGGCAGCTTTCAGCATTCGGCCTTTGTCTTTCCTGGCCTAACGCAGATTTGGGCTGAATTCTTCCCGACGCCGGGGCGCTTCGTGGAAGGTGGCTTCAACGGGCGCTATCCCAAAACGCTTTATCAGGGCAGCGAACCGTTTGACGTGGATTACATGCTTGGCGCGACCATGATGCTGCGCAGCAGCGTGATTTACGAGGTGGGTTTATTCGATGAAGCCTTCTTCATGTACTGCGATGATGTCGATTGGGGCTGGCGCATCCGTAGCGCGGGCTATCGCATCCTGTGCGTGCCACAGGCGCATGTGGTGCATCTCGGTGGGGCCAGCAGCAGCCAGGCTGCGCCGCGCTCTCAGCGCTATTTATGGGAAAGCCGCCTGACGCTTTTCCAGAAGCACCTGCCCGCCTGGAAATATGCGCTGGCGCTGCGCCTGATCCGGGCGGGGATGCGCCGCAAAATCGACCAGATACCACAGATGGACGTGCCCAACGACCAGCGTGCCGCCTACCGTCAGAGCTACGAGGCGATCATCCAGCAGGCACAGCAGGCACAGCAAGCACAGGCATGAAGCCAGCCCCGCAGCCGCACCTGACCGCCATCATCATCAGCTACAACGAAGCCGAGCACATCCGGGCCTGCATCGACAGCCTGCAATTTGCCGATCATGTGCTGGTGTTTGATGCGTTCAGCGATGACGGCACGCCTGATTTAGCGCGGCAGGCTGACGCCGCTGTGCTACAGCGCCCGTTTGACGATTTCGCGGCACAGCGCAACGCCGCATTAGACGCTGTGGCAGATCAGACGGATTTTGTGCTGTTCGTGGATGCCGATGAGCGCGTGACGCCCGAACTCGCCGGCGAAATCCGCGCCGTGTTGCAGCAGACGGGTATTCGGCAGATCGCAGGCTGGCGCATCCCACGTCATAATTACATCTTCGGCAGGCTGACACGCGGCGCAGGCTGGTATCCCGATTATCAGACGCGGCTCTTGCGCGTGGGTGCGGCGCAATATGACCCCGCCAGGCGCGTGCATGAGGTCGTGCAGCTAGAGGGCGAACTCGGCACGCTGCAACATCACCTGACGCATTACAACTACAGCCATGTTCAGCAGTTCCGGGCCAAGCAGCGGCGCTACGTGCGCTATGACGCCGAGAGCTTGCAGCAGCAGGGCGTGCGCCCCAAACCCTACACGTACATCACGCAACCCTTGCGGCATTTCTGGTGGCGTTTCGTCACGCTCAGGGGCTACCGAGATGGCTGGCATGGCCTGCGCTTGTCGGCGTTGATGGCGTGGTATGAATTCCGCAAGTATTGGGTGCTGCGGGGCCTGCTGCGCCCCTGATCTTATAGCGCCCTGGGCGCAATGCATTGCGCCCCTACAGATCACATTGCTTTCTGCGTTAGAAGTCGCCAACGGTGGCCGTCGGCGTCGGGTTCACCGGATCAAACGGGATGGCTGTAGCGTTGCCGCCCGTTGGCACCTGCACGACAGGTAGGGTCGGCGTCGCGCTGGGTATCAGGGTCGCGGTGGGCGTCAGCGTCGGCGTCAGGGTCGGCGTTGGCGTCGGCAATTCGTTATCCACTGTGACGGCGATGGTGGTCGAAATCTCGCCGCCAGCCTGTGAGAAAGCCGTCAAGCGCAGGGTGTACTGGCCATTGGCCACCTCGGTTGTGTCCCATTGTGCGATCTGCGAGCCTGCGACGGCTTCTTGTGTCGCGCCACCAATGGAAATAAAGTTGTTCGGGTTCTGTGATGAGGCATAGGCCAGTTCCCAGCGCTCGAAGTTCGGCCCGGTGGCCTGCCCAGCAATAGGAACCGTCTCTTCGACGGCTTGGCCGGGTGAGGGGGCCTGGAACGCGACCTGTGGCAAGGGGTCACCCTGCTGGCAGGACGCTAGCGGCGCTTGTTGCAGGGGTAAGGCCACGCCGATGCGCTGTGCGTAACTGCGGCCTGCGGGCTGGTTGTTCAGGTAGGCCAGCGCGAAGGGGTCGTTATTCAGGTCTGCAAAGCGCTGTGTCACGACGTTATTGGGGCAGAAGTTATTCGCAATCTTGCCCGTCCAGGCGTCAATTTGCAACGTCTGCACAAATGGGTCGGCGTCCTGCGGTGGCAATTGCCCCTGCATAAACGTACCTGTGGTGACTGTCGGGCAGCCGTTATAGGGCTGCGTGCCTGTATCGGCGCAGTACTGCACGTCATTCAGCACGCGCTGCGGTGGGCTGAACGAGCCGAAGTCACCCGCGTTTTCGATGGCTTCCTCTAGCACGCGGTTCCAGAGTGGCGCAGCCGCCGTGAAGCCGGATAGGTTGACCGTATCCTGGTCGTCTACGGTGCCCAACCACACGCCGACCACGCGGTTATTCGTGAAGCCCATCGTCCACAGGTCACGCCCGCCATCGGTGGTGCCCGTCTTTGCGCCGACGACATCCTGTGCTGAGATGCCAAGACGCGAGAGCGTGAGGTCGCTATTGACGCCGAAAACGGGCTGACGGGCGTTGTCATCGCTCAGGATATTCTGCAACAGATAGGCGACCTGCGGCGAGAGCACCTGCGCGGGTTCGTCTTCAAAGCCTAAGGGGGCCAACGGAACCGGATTATCGTTGCTGTCGGTGATGCTGAGGATGGTGCGCAGCGGTACGTAGCTGCCGCTATTGGCAATCGCCCCATAAGCCCGCATCAGGTCAATCAAGCGCACTTCGTTCGCGCCCAACGCAGCAGAGAGGCCCATGTTTTGCTGCAAGAAGTTGACATTCAAGCGTTCGGCGGTCTGACGGAATTGATCGAAGCCGATGATTTCCAGCGTTTTCACTGCGGGGACGTTGTAGCTGCGTTGCAGGCTATTGCGCAGTGTCGTCGGCCCGTGATAGATGCCGTCGTCATTTTGTGGCACGTAGATTTCATTGCCGACCTGATAGCGTGACTCCACATCCCACAGGATAGAGGCCGGGGTCATGTAGTTGACGCCCTGATAGGTGAATTGGCCCCCTTCCAGCGCGGCAGCATACAGAATCGGCTTGATAACGGAGCCGGGCTGTTGATAGGTACGGGTGTTATCCACCTGCCCGTCGATCTCTTCATCGTTGAAGTCCGGGCTGCCGACCAGGGCCAGCACCGCGCCGCTGCGTGGGTCCGTCACCATGACGGACCCCGTGTTGACGCCATTGCGTGCCAGTTGATCGACGCGCTGCACCAGTAAGCTCTGGGCGCGTGCCTGTATGCGTGGTACCAGTGTCGTCTGCACCTCAAAGCCGCGCTGGAAGATGGCATCCGCGCCATAGGCGCGTACAAGCTGTTCTTCTACCAGACGGACGAAGTGCGGATAATCGAACTGGGCATCGCGTGGCAGGTAGTTGCCCCCCTCCACGAAGGCGATTAAGGCGCTGATGGCCCCGGCGAAGGGATCATCGGGCGGGCCTAATAACCGGTCGTCCGTGCCCGCGACGGTTGTCTGTTGGTTGATGCAGAAGCGCTCGTTGCTATCGGCCCATTGGCCATGCTGAAAGTTCAAGCATTCGACTTCAATCATGCGTTCCATCACCACGCGCATCACGGCGAAGGCCTGGTCGCGCTGTGTGCTGACGACCGGGTTATTATCCGCCGGGGCGTTCAGGATGGCGGCTAGTAGCGCCCCCTCGGCCATGTTTAGCTCGGCGGCGGGCTTATCAAAGTAGAATTGTGCGGCGGCCTCTACGCCATAATTCTGATTGCCGAAGAACGTGTTATTCAGGTAAAGCTCCAGGATTTCGTTCTTGCTGTAATTCTGCGCGAGTTCGGTGGCCACCAGAATCTCGGTCAGCTTACGGTCCGCAGTGGTCGAACGATCTTGAATCACCAGGCTGCGTGCAACTTGCTGCGTGATGGTGCTGGCCCCTTCGACCACAGCGCCCGCTTGCAGGTTATTCACGAATGCGCCGATGATACGCGGGATGGAGTAGCCGGGGTCCTCATAGAAGCTGGCGTTCTCTGATGAGATGACCGCGTGAAGCAGGAATGGCGACATCTCGCTGAGGTCAACGGGTTCGCGTGCGCCACCTTCGGCGCTGTTCAGTTCGACGATCAGATCACCGCTGGCGTCGAGAATACGCGCCGTCTGAAAATCGGGCTGGTAGCTTTCCAGCGATGCAATTTGCGCTGCAAACGGTTCGATGCGCTCTGGATACCAGACGAACACGATGTAGGCCGCGATGCCGCCGACCACCAATGCGCCCAGCGCGATCAACCCACCGACCAACAGCAGCAGCGTGCGCAAGAGCGATGAGCGCTGGCTGGCCTGCATCTCATCATAAGAACGGGCAGGCTGCGCGGCCTGCTGGCCTTGCTGCGCGGGTGCATCGGCAAGCGAACCGACGCCTGCGGGTTGGGTCTGGGATTGCAGCGTTCCTTGTTGGCCGACGGTCTGCATGTTCTGCACAGTGGGTTCGGCAGCCTGCAACGTATCGCGGAAGGCTGCATCACCGACCAGCGTGGCGTTTTCGTCGTACTGTGGTTGGCCGACACGCGGGACGGGCGTGCCGCCTGCGCCTGCGGGGTCGTATTGCGTGCCGCCGCTGAATTCACCCTGCTGGCTATCCTGTATCAGGGGCAGCGAACCGGGCAGCACTTCCACCGGGTCGAGTTCGCCTGTGGCGGTGGGCGGTGATGCCGTGCGTTGCTGCTGTGCGTCTATACCTAATACATCTGATGCATCTGATGCATCTAATGGAACGGGCGGCTCGGCTTCAACCCACTGGTTTGATTGCGGGTCGAGTTGGTGCCAGCGCTGATTTTGCACGCCGAAGGCCCACCAGATGCCGCTATTGTCTTGCAGCATGTACTGGCGCTGCTGCGCCTGAAAATCGTCGTAGCTGATCTGGCCGCCATCGTACATCTGTGACAGGCGCAAGACGTTATCACGCGAAGCACGGAAGCGCTGCGCGAGGGCTTCTTGTTGTGGTGATAGCTGTGGTTGTTGCGGTTGCTGCGGCGCGAAGCGCTCGGTTTGTTCGGGCTGCTGGGTATCGCCTGCGTCTGGCGCTTGTTGCTCAGCACCGCGCAGCGCTTCGATCTGTTGGCGTGCGTAGGCTGCGGGGTCGTAGCCTTCTTCGCCGGGGCCGGGGACGCTGCCCGTTTGCTCGGCGGTGGCTTGTTGCTGCTGCTGACCTGTGCGCAGGGCACGCTCCGCCGGGGATAAATCGGACGTGTCCTCATCTTCATCTTTATCTTTATTTTTATCTTTATCTTTATCGTCTGCTGCTGCCTGCGCCTGGTCGTCGCCGCCTGTGGCTTGTTGCTGTGCTTGCTGCTCCAGGCTGGCCAGCGCCATGAATTCGCCCATGCTGAAGGCGTCTTCCTCGGCGTCTTGCTGCGTGACTTCATCTAGCGCTGCCTCCACCTGATCGTAAGGCAGTACATCCTGATCGGCTGCTGGGCCTGCTTGATCTGCTTCTTGTTGCGCTTGCTGCTCTAGCTGATCGTAGGGCAGCACCTCGGCATCGTCTGTGGATGTCTCCGCTTGCGCTTGCTCTGATTTTTCGGCCTGTGGTGGCTGTTGCTGCTGGAAGGTCAAATCTTCCGGGCGTGGGCCACTGGGCGTCTGGCGCTGCGTAAATTCGACATCCTCCGGGCGCGGGCCGCTGGGTTCTGCTGGCTGCTGTCGCCCTGCAAGCGTCAAATCTTCCGGGCGTGGACCGCTGGCCGTTTGCGATGGCTGGCTGGGTTTGCGTTGGCGCTGCTGCATGACCTCGGCCAGCAAATCCTCTGGTGATAGGTTCTGGAGGTTGCTGGTGCTGGGCGTCGTCGCTACTGGGCGTTGGCGCTCTTGTACTGGCAATTGGCTGTTGGTATCGAAAAGCGTATCTTCCGGCGCTGGCAGGTGCCAATCGGGGTCGGGGCCGGGTTCCTGTCGCACATCCTCTGGCAAGGCGCGCCGCCATTGGCTAGGTTGCTGTTGGGGCGTGGCTGCTCGCCATCTCGTCGGCGTCGAGGGTTGCCGCCATCCGCCCTGTAAGGGGGCTTGTTCCTCAGCATTGTTTTCTGGACGATCTGACATAGTTAGGCATCCGCTCTGGCTGAATTTAAGTAGAATCGGTAGACGCTATGGCAATTATTATAGCGCAAGGTTGCAAATGTGTACGCACACGTAATAAAATTGCAACGTATGCCGCCTATCAGTTTAGGCCATCCGACGCCATACGCCAATAGCTGACGCGAACCTGATGCTTGCAATACCCTGCGCGCCCCCACCTTGACAGCCCGCGCTCGGCTCCGATATTCTGTGCCAGTTATAATGCATACCCCAAGCCGTAAACATAGCCAATAGCCAGGTCTTATGTTCCGAAGCCGCAACCAAATTTACCGCAATTACAAGAAGCCGCTGTTTCGTAAGCAGAAAAACACCGGGCGCTATGTGTTTATGCTGGCGCTACTGGCGCTGATCGTCGGGATTCCGGTGGTGGCGTGGTGGCAGTTCGACGCCGTGCAACTGAGTGCGCTGGATGCCATCGGCTATGCGCCCACAGCGACGCCTTTCGCCAGCGAACGCGCCAACCGCGCCCAACAATTGTATGACCTGGGGGATGTGCAAGCAGCGGCGCTGCTGTATGAGATGGCGGTCACGGCACAACCGGAGAACCCAAGCTACCTGTACGAATTCGGCATGACGCTGGTCGAGCAGGACGAGCTAACACGGGCGGCGCAACTCGGTGAGCGCCTGATTGAAATAGCCCCCGACGACCCACGCGGTTACGCGCTGAAAGCCAACGCAACCATGTGGACCGACCCAGTTGAAGCGGTGCCTGCGGCCATCATCGGCACGGAGCTAGGCACACCGTTCGCACCACTGAACGCCGCGCTCGCCATCGCCTACACGCAGATCGGGCGCTATGCCGAAGCGGTGCAAAACGGTGATCTGGCCATCCGCATCAACCCGATGGACGCCAATGCCCGCCGCGCCTATTCATATCCGTTGATTCTGACAGGCCGCTACAACGAAGCGATTGAGCAGCTACAACGCGCCATCGAGATCAACCCGAACCTGACAGCGCCTTATTTTGAGCTTGCAGCGCTGTATCGGCGCATCAACGATGAAGAAATGGCCGTCGGCATCTATGAGCGCATCATCCAGCAGGAACCGGACAACGAGCGGGCCTACCTGCGCGTGTGCGAGACCTATGCCTCTGTTGGTTTATTTCAGGACGCCGAAGCCTTCTGTGACCGCGCACTAGAAATTGACCCGAATTACGCCTCTGCGCACCGGATGCGCGGCCAATTGCGCTATAGCCGCCGCAACTACGAAGGCGCGATTGACTCGTTCGAGACGTGCAAGGCGCTTGGCTCCGATGAAATCGAATGCGATTACCTGCGCGGTTGGGCCAAGTACCTGCTGGGTCAGTGTGACGAAGCCTGGACCATCCTCAACGATTCGTTACAGCTTGCCCGGCGAGAACCTGTGATCGAGACGATTAACATCGGCCTGACCAACATCACGATTCGCTGTGCGGGTTACGCCAATCGCTCCTTGCCGACGCCGATACCACCCACACCCATCCCACCGACGCCGATTGGGGGCTTTTAGCATGTACGTCCGGCGAGACCTGAAACGCAACGCACTTTTTCACAAACAGCAGCGCGATAACGGCCTGCGTAATCTGCTGCTGATGCTGGTCGGCCTGGCGCTGACGCTGCTGCTGGTCGTTTATCTGCAACCGGCTTTCGTCGTGTCGGCGGTGTATCAGGTGATGGGCGTCGAGACGACGCCGACACCCTTGCCGAGTGACCTGGCGCGACAGGCTGAGGCGATGTATTACGCGGGCGAAATGGACGATGCCGAGCGCTTGCTGGCGCAAGCCCACGCACAACGCCCGGATGATGTCGCTTATATGTATGAGTATGGCCAAATCCTGATTGACCAGGATAAGCCGGATCAAGCGCTGGCGCTGGCGTCACGCATCGGCGACATTAACGCCCGCGACCCGCGTGGTTTCGCGCTGCGTGCCCGTGCCCTGACGTGGAAAGGCCAGTCGGCGTCGGCTGTGCCCATCGGCTTAGCAGGCTTGCAGGTCGCGCCGGATTTCGCGCCGCTGTATTATGCGCTGGCCTGGGCTTACACGGGTACGCAAAGCTGGCGTGAGGCGCAGGAATACGGCCTGATGGCCACCGAGTTAGCGCCCTCTGATGTGCGGGCGTACTGGTCGTATGCGACAGCCCTATCAACCGTCGGTGCGCATGAGGCCGCTATGGAAGAGCTTGAACGCGCTATCGACGTGCACTCGGCATTTTTGCCGCCCTATTTCGAGCTGGCCTTTCTGTACCTCTCTGCTGGGCGCGATCAGGAAGCGATTGACCTCTATGACCGTATTCTCGGCATGGAACCGCGTAATGCGCGTGCGCTGCTGCGCCAATGCGATGCTTACCGCAAAGTGGGCGAATTTGAGCGTGCAAAGGGCCTGTGCCGTGATGCGGTTGACGCCGACCCCAGCTTCATCCCAGCGCAGTATCGGCTCGGCTTGCTGAATTACAGTGATCGTGCGTTTGAGGCCGCCCGCAACAACTTTGAAACTTGCCTGGACGCCAGCCCCGGCAATCTGCAATGCTACTATCACCTGGGCCTGACACATTACTACCTGGATAACTGCGGTACGGCCTGGACTATGCTGCAAGAGGCGCTGGTGATGGCACAGGCGCAGTCCAACGCTGGCGAAGCGATTAGCACGATCCGCGAAGGGTTGGACGCGATTGATGACGACCCGCGTTGCCTGGGGCGCTTTGGCCGCAATGCAGAGCAAGCGACGCCCAGCCCGGCTTTTGAGTTGCCACAACAATTACCGAGCCTGCCGACGCAAACGCCGACGCCGCGCCCAACCCGCACACCGTTTATCACACCGACGCCGCCCGATGGCAGCATGTGAGCGAAACAGCAGCAGGAGCCAAGCCAATGCCCGATACAATGCCTGTCGTGGACCCACAACACGAGACGCAGACAGCACAAACGCCGCAAAACACCGAGAGCCAGACCGAGATTGAGAGCCAGACCGAGATTGACATGATCGCGCCGCATGAAGCCCGTCAGCGCATTCTGCAAGCGATTCAAATGCACC
>DAOTTW010000246.1:0-9089 GCA_034437615.1 Anaerolineae bacterium
TATGGGTGTAATTCGCTCGCATTGGGTGATTGGTGAGGACGGTACGATCATTGATGAGCAACTGAAGGTCAGCCCGAAAAAGAGCGTGGAAAAAGCGCTGAAGGCGCTGGCCTAGCGTAAAACAAAAACAGCCAGCGCGAAGCTGGCTGTTTTCGTGCGGGTCGGCACATCTAACTATGATATGGTTGGGTCGGCAGCGCTTACTTGACTTCGATGACAGCCCCGGCTTCTTCCAGCTTGCCCTTCGCGTCCTCGATAGCGTCCTTGCTGACCTGCTCCAACACGGTCGAAGGCGCACCTTCCACCAGTTCCTTTGCTTCCTTCAGGCCAAGATTGGTGATAGCACGAATCGCCTTGATGACGTTGATCTTCTTCGGGCCGATTTCCTTCAGGATCAGGTCAAATTCCGTTTGTTCTTCTACTTCTTCCTCAGCGGCGGCGGGCGCAGCGCCCATACCAGCCATCATGCCAGGGGCCATCATCATGCCGCCACCCGTAGCGGCCTCTACGCCGAGCGTTTCTTCTAGCTTGGTCTTTAGTTCGGAGGCTTCCAGCAGCGTCAGGCTGCTAATTTGTTCCACCAATGCGTCGATGTCTGCCATCGTCTAATTCCTCTCGTGTCGTATTTGGTCTTATCTGTTTTCGGTTAACGCTGTCTTGACTGTTGCTTATTCACACACGGCTTGCACACTAGGCGGCTTCGTCGCTGCTGCCCTCGCCACCTTCGGCTTCCTGCTTGGCGACCCAGGCTTGCAGCACGTTGACCAACTGCGCGTCGGCGGCCTGCAAGACGTTGACAACGCCCGCGTTGGCCTGATACAGCACGTTGACCAGTTGTTGCTGCGGCTGAACCAGCATCCCGATAATCTGCGCTTGCAGTTCCGGCAACGTCGGCAGTGTCGTCACTGCTTCGACGCCTGCCGCGTCCAGGATTTGCTGACCGCCCAGCACGCCGCCCTTGATGCTGAACACATCCGGTTCTAGCTTGGCTTCGCTGATGTATTCGGTCAGGGCCTTCGCCACACCGGGGAAGTTATCCATACCGAAAATGATAGCCGTTGTGCCTTGCAGAATATCCGAGGGCACAACCGATTCGACCTGCTCTAGCGCCTTCGTCATCAGCGTATTTTTCGCCACAACGTAAGCGCCACCAGCCTCACGAATGCGCTTGCGGATTTCCTGCACCTGCGGCACGCTCAGCTTATCTACATGCACCACAGCGAAGCCGCTACTGCCTTCAAGCATCTGCACGTAGGTGCTGACAAGCTCTTGTTTTCGTTGACGTGAAATCGGCATCGTTGCCGTCCTCTCTACGTGTTTTGACTTCGAGCGCACTGCCCAAACCAAAAAAAGCGACCCACAAACACCGAGGTCGCTCATTAAGCGCAATCTGTCTTAATGGCGTGGAGTGGTTTACCTCGGCTGGATATTAAGGGCTGGTTGCCCACCAACTGTCTACGGTCATGCGGGTTGCCCGCATCTGTTGTAGTTCAGAAAGACGATTATAGTCAGCGTCTGTGCATCACGTCAAGCGCGGAATTATTTGGTTGTGCATCTCAACGCAAGCGCGAGCCATCTGCGGACGCCATTCTTATGGAGATATGAAAACGGATTCATAGGTGCGCAATGCATTGCGCCCAGAGCTTAGCACGCTAAGCCCCTGCAATCATACAGGTCCGTTTTCGTTTATCCATTAGCGTCCCTACATGCGAAAGACGCCGTAGGTGGTCTCAGCCAGTGGTTTATTCAAGCACGCGCTGAGCGCCAAACCCAACACGCGCCGCGTCTGCGGTGGATCAAGGATGCCGTCATCCCACAGGCGTGCTGTGCTGTAATACGGGCTGCCTTCACGTTCGTATTTATCCAGAATGGGCTGCTTGAATGCGGCCTGTGCGTCGTCGCTCATATCAGACTCACCACGCCGCGCCAATTGGTCGCGCTTGATGGTCAGCAGCACATTCGCCGCCTGCTCACCGCCCATCACACTGATACGCGCATTCGGCCACATCCACAGGAAGCGCGGCGAATAGCCCCGACCACACATGGCGTAATTGCCCGCGCCAAAGCTGCCCCCGATAACGACGGTCAGCTTGGGCACATTGGCATTGGCGACGGCGTGCACCATCTTCGCGCCGTCTCTGGCGATGCCGCCGTTCTCGTAGTGCTTGCCGACCATAAAGCCCGTCACGTTTTGCAGAAAAAGCAGCGGAATATTGCGCGTCGTGCACAGTTCGACGAAGTGAGCGCCCTTCAACGCGCTCTCGCTGAACAGCACGCCATTATTCGCGATGATGCCCACCGGATAGCCTTCGATGTGCGCAAAGCCAGTGACTAGCGTCGTGCCATAATTGGCCTTGAATTCACGTAGGCGGCTGCCGTCCACAATGCGGGCGATCACTTCTCGCACGTCGAACGCCTCGCGAAAGCTGGTGGGGATGACGCTATAGAGTTCTTCGGGGCTATAAAGCGGTTCTTCCGGCGCTTTCACATCCAATGTGATGCGTTTGCGGCGGTTCAGCGTGGCCACGATGTCGCGCAAAATCTGTAGCGCGTGCTCGTCATCCTCGGCGTAGTGGTCGGCCACGCCGGAGATGTGCGTATGCACATACGCGCCACCCAAGTCCTCTGCGCTGACCTCTTCGCCCGTTGCCGCCTTCACCAGCGGCGGCCCGCCCAGGAAGATAGTACCAGTTTTTTTAACAATCACAGTTTCATCAGACATAGCGGGGACATAGGCACCGCCTGCGGTGCAACTGCCCATGACTGCCGCAAGTTGTGGGATGCCTGCGGCGCTCATACGCGCCTGATTGTAGAAGATGCGCCCGAAATCATCGACATCCGGGAACACTTCATCCTGCATCGGCAGAAACGCGCCGCCGCTGTCCACCAGATAGATGCAGGGCAGGTTGTTTTCCAGCGCGATTTGCTGCGCACGCAGGTGCTTACGCACAGTCATGGGGTAATAGCTGCCGCCCTTCACGGTGGCGTCGTTGGCGATAATCAGGCATTCCACGCCGCTGACGCGCCCGATGCCTGCAACCACCCCGGCGGCGGGTGTCCAATCGTCGTAGAGTTCCCAGGCGGCCAGCGGTGCGATTTCCAGAAAGGGCGAAGCGGGGTCTAGCAGTTTGTCGATGCGGTCGCGGACGAAGAGCTTGCCCTGTTCGCTGTGGCGCTGACGGTATTTTTCGCCGCCGCCCTGTCGCACCTGCGCCAGACGTTCGCGTAATTCCTGTGCGAGTGCTCGGTTAGCGTCAGCGTTTTGTCGGCTGCGGTCGTCCTGTGGGCTGATGTGGCTGTCGATGATTTCGGCTGTGACCATGTGCTATCAATCCTTGAATGTTGTCTTTTTTAGCAAGTTGTTTTGCAAAAATCGTGCCATAAGTTGCGTGAGCATGTCGGCATTTCAGCGCGTCAGCAGACAACCTTTTGCTGATTGGCTGATCTGCTGATTGGCTGACGTACTCCTTCGCCATTTTAGCGCAGAATGGGTCAGATGGCGGTTTGCAGAAAATGCTGAATACGTTCATAATTGGGGTACTGTATTGCACACAAACGGAGGACAAAACCACATGGATATTACAGTTGGACAATTGCTGGCATGGGTCGTCGTCGGCGCACTGGCTGGCGCACTGGCCACCGCACTGACCAAGCGCTCACGCAAAATCCGTATTCTGGACGTTGGCAACATCGCGATTGGCATGATCGGCGCGATTGTCGGCGGCTTGCTATTCCAGGTGCTAGACATCAACATCGGCGCAGACCTGGTCTTCAGCTTTGCCGATGTGCTGTCGGCCTTCATCGGGTCGCTGATTGTCGTGGTGGCGCTATGGGCCTACCATCGGGGCCGCTAACCCGCTAGCAGATCACGCAGGCGGTCATGTGGCAACGCATAGACGGTGTTGCCGCCGCGCCCCTGCATGGTGGTTGCCGCCGTTAGTGAATTATAAACGGCTTCTTCCACACATTCGACCACCGCCAGAAACAATTCATCTAAGATGCGGCTGCTATCCACGCGCTGAATGTCGCTGACCACATCGACACCATGCCCGCGCTGATTCGCTGTGCTGAAGGCAATCACAAAATCACCGCTGCCATCCTGACAACTGCTACCTGTGCGCCCCAAACCGAACGCGGCGCGCTGCGTCAAGCGCTCAAGCTGCTGTACGGTCAGGGGGGCATCCGTCGCCAACACAATCATCACGGAGCCGGGGCCGACCTGTGGCTGAGCGACATCCGCCAGCAGACGACCCACAGGCACGCCGCCCACCGTCAACAATTCACGCCGCCCGAAGTTGGTTTGTAGCAACGCGCCGACTGTATAGCCCGCTGCCTGACGCGATGCTGTGCCGATGCCGCCCTTAAAACGATAGCAGATCGTGCCCGTACCCGCGCCGACACAGCCTTCAGCCACCGGGCCAGCGCTAGCGTTGGCGATAGCATTTGACACGTCTTGCTCGGTCACGTGGCGGGCGCGGATGTCGTTCAGGAAGCCGTCGTTGCATTCGCCCACAACCGGATTCACGGTGCCTGCGCTATCCAGCCCGATGCGCGGATTCTGCGCCAGCATATACGTCACCAGCGCATCAGCCACACGCGGCACATTCAGCGTATTCGTCAGCAGGATCGGCGTTTCGATGCTGCCTAGCTCGCGGATTTGCTCAAAGCCGGTTGGTTTGCCGAAGCCGTTGATGCGCTGCACGGCTGCGGGCACTTTTGCTTCAAACAGGTTGCCGCCATGTGGCAGAATGGCCGTTACACCTGTGCGCACATCGTCACCTCGTATCAGGGTCGTATGGCCCACCAGCACGCCGTCCACATCGGTGATGGCGTTATGCTGGCCTGTGGGCAGGCTGCCGGGTGACAGCCCAAAATCGCGTATTCGCATTGCATCCCCCTTGTTGTTTTTGCCCTAATTTAGCCCGAATCCCCCCAAAAGTTGAGGCTCTGACGGCCATTCCCATCAGATGTTCACGCAGGTCGGGTATAATTGTCATGTTGTGATGCAACCCAGCGCACCACTTCACGTACAGTCTGAGTAGGCTGTGCGCACGCATTTTTCATACAAAGCGTTACAGACGATATTGGGGGCCTACTGTGTCCGAACCTGATCCGAAGATACTTGAATGGATTTCGCTCGCCAAAGAAGGCGATCAGGACGCCTTCTCCGAAATTGTCTACACATTTCAGGATAACGTTTACAACCTGTGCTATCGGATGCTGAGCGAACATACCGAAGCCGAAGATGCGACGCAAGAAGCGTTCATCCGGGCGTTTATGAACCTGCACCGCTATGATACGCAGCGCCCATTTAAAACCTGGTTACTGTCGATTGCCAGCAACCATTGTATCGACCGACTACGCAAGCGGCGCATGAAATACCTATCGCTGGATGAGCCGATGCCATCGGGCACGGCGCTGGCGCTCAGTAGCGATGAACCCGGCCCAGAAATTGCGGCCATTCAGCAAGAGCGCGGCAACGAACTCCAGCTATTGTTAGACGAACTGCGGCCAGATGACCGAGCAGCCATTATCCTGCGCTATTGGTACGATTACTCGTATGTGGAAATAGCAGAGACGATGGAGACAACCGAAAGCGCCATTAAGAGCCGCCTGTTCCGTGCGCGGCGTGCCCTGGCCGAAAAACTGGATGCTCTGCGCTCATCGAATGATGACAGCCCGACAAGCCCCCTGCTAGAAGGGACCTAGACCATGCATGAACACATCTCTGAACGGATGCAACTGAAGCTCGATGGGATGCTCAGCGCGGAGATGGCTGAAGAACTTGAGGCGTATCTGGATGCAGACGCAGCAGCCGCTAGCGAAATGCAACGCCTGGAAAGCATCGACCAGATGTTTGCAGGTTCGCAGCATGTACGCGCCCCGGAGCGCCTCGCAGTGACGATTATGGCGCGGCTAGCGCAGGCCGTGCAGACGCAGGCCGAACTGGGCAAGCTGCCGCAGGAAGCGCGTCAGGCTGTGATGCTGAGTTCATCGCTGGTGATGCTGACGATGATGCCTGTCATGGTGGCTTCCTGTTGGATGGTGATGTATGGTGTGCGTAACCCGGCGGTGCTGGGCGTCACGGTCAACCGCACGATTGCATTGTTGTCGATGCTGATTAAATCAATGGCGGAGATGATGGCAGCGCTAGAGGATTTTGTGAAGGAACACCCGGAGCAGGCCCCGGTAGCGTTGCGCATGATTCCGATGGCGTTGTTAGCCTTGATGGATTACATGGAAACTGACTGGCAAGAGAACGCGCCAGATAAGCAAGAAGAAGCGTAAACAGAATATTGTATGTTGTGTAGGTGGGAGGGCCATGACCCTCCCGCGCCAGGTTCTATGCTATGGGCGCGGCGCTAGGCGCACATCGAACCGTAGCTCTTCGCTGCCATTACGCAGGATGTCCAGCGTCACTGTATCACCGGGGCGCGTATTCTGTGAGATATAGGTGATAAGCCTGTTGACGCCTGTCATCGGTACACCGTCGATCGCCGTGATGATGTCGAATTGCTCTGCAATCGCCACACCACCAGCCTGCATTTCGCCTGCGGCGTCCTGTAGGCCAGCACGCGCAGCGGGACCGCCATCAACTACGTCGGAAACCAGCACGCCGCGCAGGTCGTTCGGCAGGTCATAGGCTTGCAGGTAGCGCAGCGGAACGTCACCACCAGCAATACCCAGATAGCTATATTGGATAAAGCCCTGGTCGATCAATTCGCGGGCGACGCGCTGCGTCAGGTTTGACGGAATCGCGAAGCCAACACCGGCATTACTGCGGGTGGCGCTGGAAATCTGCGCATTCACACCGATGACCTGACCGTTTGTATTCAGCAGCGGACCACCACTATTACCGGGGTTAATCGCGGCGTCCGTCTGGATCACGCCACCAATCGAGAAATCATCGAGGCCCTGAATGCTGCGTTCGAGGCCGCTGATAATACCACTGGTCAGTGTCCAGTTCTGGCCGAAGGGGCTGCCAATGGCAATTACGGCTTCACCGACAGTCAGCGCTTCGGAATCGCCAAATTGCACGGGTTGCAGCTTATCTTGTGCCACATCAACGCGGATGACCGCTAGATCGGAGTCCGGGTCTGTGCCGACGATCCTGCCTTCGACCAATGTCCCATCACGGAAGGCGACTTCGATACGGTCAGCACTGTTAACCACGTGGAAATTTGTTACGATATGGCCTTCGTTGTCGATCACAAAGCCGGAGCCACCGCTACGGACCTGCTGACCACCAGGCGGTACACTGAAGCCGGGCGGCAGGTCACCATCGCCGCTTTCGACGGTGGATTCAACCGCAATCGACACGACGGAATCGCTGACATCTTCGTAAAGCTGTGCGAAATCCACATCCGTATTTGCCACAGCTACGCCTTGTGCTGCGACAGGCGCAATTGCCATCAACGATAGTGCGGCAAGCGCGACAATGCTTGCCAGAAATTTGCGTAGGTTGTTCATGTGTTGTCCTTTCTTTCTCTCGTTTAGCCTCGGAAGCGTGAGTAGCCACAGAAGCAGAACAAAGTGAATAATTTCCCTCGCATCACCACGCTGATCGCCAGCAGATGTGATGCCGCTGAAGGGCATTCTTAGGCTAGGTGTTGCGTGTCAGCGTCGCATCAATGCGTTACAAAAGCAGCATCAGATGATGTAAACAAAGTGAAAATTGGCGATAGCGTGCGCCACGAAAACCACACGACTACGCGATTGTGTGACGTTACATGATTGCGCGAACACACGCTTTTTCATATAATAGCCCTATCAGCTTAGAACGAATGCGCGAAAGATGTACCCATTCCGCCCGGCGCATCCCGTGATATAGAAAAAGGACCTTGATTGCTATGAGTACGACGACGAGCAACCCTCAGCAAGCATCTAAGTCAAGCTATATCGCAGCAAGTAACATCGTACCACGCAGCGAGCAAGACCCAGCGCTGCTGGATGCGTGGCGCTTGTACCTGGCCTATGATAAGGCCGCCATGCGTCAGAAGGACTGGCATAGCGGCCTGCGCAAGTGGGTGATTCTGCTGGGCGTGGCGGCCAGCATCTTTGCTGTGGTGATCGCGCAGCCGCCGTTCAGTGCAAACGCCTCCCTGCAAGGCATCCTGCGCGTTATCCTGATTATCCTGCCGATTGCGATTGCCTCGGTGATGACCTTTGCATCGGAATTTACGCCGAGTTCGATGTGGGTGGTTTATCGCTTCAGCGCACAGAAAGTCCTGCGCGAGATTTACCTGTATCGAATGCAGGCTGGGCACTATGCCGAAGTTGACCGTGAGCCGATAGCGTACTGGCAGCAAAAACTGCTGCTGGATCGCGTCGATAAAGCGCGCGAGACAACCAACAGGCTAGAATCTATCGACCCCTTCCTGCTGAAATTCCAGACGGATCAGGGCATCGTCAAAGCGGTGAAGTCCTGGTACGACAGCAAGGAATTCGACAAGGGCTTCACGGCGCTATCAGGCGAACAATACGTACAAGATCGCGCCATTCCACAGCGCGACTGGTACATTGACAAGCTCAACCAGGATTATAAGCGCCTGCGCCTGAATCGGCGTTTTGTCTTGGCGGTTGCGGCGGTGGGGTCTGTCGCGGCGGGTATCAGCGCGGACCTGGCCTGGCTGGTTGTGGTTACCACCGCCATCATCGGTGCCATTACGACCTGGATGGAACTACGGATGCAGGGCCGCACCTACGGTAATTATCACTTGACCGCCGAAAAGATGGACCGCAAAATCTCCGAGTGGCGCATTGTGCCAGCCGATAAGCAGGCGGATGCTAAGCACGTCGCCAATATGGTGCTTGAGTGCGAGATGATCTTCCGCGCTGAAGAAATCACGTGGATGCGGCAGGCGTTGCAATCACAGATGGCCGCCGAGCAATCGCTGATTAAGAATCTGAACGAGTGGACGAATCAGCAAATCATGGAAGAGGAATATATCAACTTTGATAAGTGGCTGACAGTCCAGCCCGCCGACGAATTCTTGGAAGCGGACCCGATGAACGTCCCCGAAGAACAGGCGCAGCAGGCTGCTGATGCTAGCACAGATAGCGCCGAGAACGCACAGCAGCCCGATCAG
>DAOTTW010000247.1:0-10833 GCA_034437615.1 Anaerolineae bacterium
CAGGGCCAACCCCCCTGAAGGGGGCTATGGCACGCTGCATACAGCCTGCTTGAGCAGGCTTGTCCTTACCGGAGCCGGACGTTTTAACGTCTGGCGACTGAGAATGGGACACGTACCTGAGTAGTTACGACTTTTCAGGTGGGCTGCATCAGACCGTTGGATTCACGACACCCGCCTGGTCCTGCTCGCGTGCTTGTCGGGCGGGCTGTGCAGCGTTAGCAAGGGCTTCGCGCTCCATCTCCAGCAATTCATCGGTCACAGCTTGTATCGCCACACGCTGCTTACGGTAGAGGTCGGCCTCGCTCACGCTCAGGCGGCGTGCCACATCACGCACTTTTTTACCCTCGATGAAGCGCAAATCCACGATGTTGTACAGCGTCCATTCCGGGCTGGTCATCGTGCGCTCGCTATCCGGGCGCAATTTCTCGACCGCCACCTGCAATATCGCACGCAAACCCGACACGGGCGTATCCTGGCCGTTTGCCAGCGCTTGCTGCACGACGCGCAAATCCAGCAGGCGGCTGTGTGTGATGCCGGAGCCACCCCAGTAATGCCGCAAGGCCGCACGCACCTGCTCATAGGCTTCGTCCCGGTTCGGCAATCGCACGGGTTCTATGGGTAGCGGTTGGCGTCCTGGGCGATATTCCAGTTCTTCGGCACGCTGGCGCGTCGTGCTGACCTGTGGCAGCAGCCCTTCCAGCGCGGCGACGATCTCGGATTGCAGCAGGATGTCATCAAGCGTCTGTTCAGCGCGGCGCACGAAGCGCAAGAGATTCGGCCTGTCCTCGTCTGGCTGCTGCACGTGCTCGGTTGTCGCCTCGACGCCCATTATGCCGATCAATTGCGGCAGGTTATTGTCGCTGCTGGCACGTTTGCTATAGAGCGCCGCGACCTGATAATCCCCCCAGGTGTGAAAAGCGTGCACGTGCGGGTTATCGTGTGACACAAGCGTAATCAGGTCGTTGGATTGCTGCGCCAGTGTGTCGGCGTCAAAGCGGAGCGTGCCCACCTGCTGTATGGTTTCCAGCGTGCCAGCGCGCACCATCGCCACAAACGCGACCTGCGTTTGCAGATAATCACAGGTCGCCTCTAAAGTCGCTTCGATCAATTGCAGCAGGTCGTTGCGCGTCAGCAGCCGATCGCTTAAATCCTGCAAGTGGCTGATTTGCTCGTCGTCCTCGTTGCGATACACAAGCTGCTGCTCTATCCAGGGCATCGCAAGGGCAATCGACCATTGCCACAGCAACACAACCGCGACCACCGCAAACGGCATGAAGTCATCACCGGGCAGGCCGAAGAACTGTGCGCCGCGTGTGGTAAAAACAATCACGGCTAGAATTAGCAAGCCGGTTGCCGGGCCGCGCAGCAAGAAGCGCAGCAATTCGACCTTCACCACGCGATCGGGAATATCGGAGCCGAAGAACGACAGCGGATAAGAGAGAAACAGCAGCATGGCCATGATAATAATGTTGGCGACGTTGACCAGCGTCAGCACGTCCACCGAAAAGACATCCCCCGGCATAAGCCAGACCGAATAGGGGAAGATGCCGATAGCTGGCGTCAAGATGGCGCTTTGCAGGTAGGTCATGCGGCGCTGTGTGCTGCGTGTCAAGCAGCGTTGGCGTGCACGATTTACGAATAAAAACGCGACGATATTCGTGCTGATGTAATAGATCAGGAAGAGATAGAACATCGGCCCGGATTGCAGGTGCAGACCCACGTCGGTCTGTGTCGGCGTGATGAGAATGCCCGTCAAGGCCGCCGCCGCGAAGAACGCCGCGCTGATAGCATAGAAGATACGCACGATGCGCCGCCGCCGCCCGCGTGATGGCAGGCCCGTCGTCGCTAACAGCGCATCCGATAGGTGGAACATCGCCGCCGGGATGAAGGCAATGCCAATCCATTGCAGGCGCAAAGCTGTTTCTGTTATAGCGGGACCCGGCCCCAACGACAGAAATACATCGAAGACGTATGAAATCGTCACACAGCCGAGCACATAGCTGGATGTCCTCGCCACGCGGTTGCGCAGGTTGCGCGTCAGGTTATAGAGCAGCAGAGAAACAGCGATGACGACAATTGATGCCGCGAGAATCTCATTAGTTGCCAGCAGTAAAGCCTGTAGAAATGCGTCCAAGCCCTCGCCTTGCCTCTCCAACACATCGTTAAAACGGTGCCAGCCCGATGCAGCCTGTTATGCTAACGTCTGATGGAAGAATACCGCGATGTCCTGGTTTGGGTAGTAGCGGTCATTGAAACCACAGAACTGCAAGCCGTTGATCTGGCAGAATTGTATCCCAGGATAATTGGTGGTTTGCGTTTCAATCAAGAGTTGCCATGCCTGTTTTTCCAGCGCCCATTGCCGCGCAACGTTCAGCAGGCGTGAGCCGACCTTGTAGCGCCGCAGGGGGCGATCCACGACCAAATCCTGTATTGTGGCGTTGTTGTGCACCGGGTCATAGCGCATCGTCAGGTAGCCGAGCACGTGCTGCGCAGCTTCACCGCCGCCATCGTGCCCGGTCGCCACGATGAAGCAGCTATCCGCAGGCAGGGCTAGGCGCAAGCGCTTTTCATCCATCGGGTAGGTCACTTCGATGCGGCGTGGCAGTTTTTCCGTGCGAAAGCGCACCTGCCAGCCCGCGCTATCCGATTGTAGGGTCATCTGCCAGACGTGCTCGGTCTCATAGTGATGATCCAGGCCCATGCAAGCCGTTATGTCGGCATTGAGTGCGTCCCGGATGACCAGATGAAATTGCGCGTCGGCCTGTGTTGGTGGTTGTTGACCTGATATGGGTTGTGATTTAGGTGGCATAACTTCTCAAGTCAGGTAGACATCGCCAAAGACGCCGCTGATCGCCAATTTTACTAGCGGCGCATCAAGATCGGCGGAGCGCAGCACATAGGTCATCGGTTCGACCTCCTCATAGCGTTCGCTATCTACCTGTACACCGAAGAAGCGTGCTTTCCTGACTACGACGCGCACATTGGTCTGTGTTGGCGTCACGATGCGGATGTTGCCGAGCTTGGAATGCAGGTAGAGGTAATCGAACGACTCACGCGGGCTGACCAACTGAATATCGCCTAGCCCGGTGGCGATGTGGCCAGCTTGAACGATGACATCTTGCAAATCTAGCTCAACCTGGCCGAACGATGTACTGACGTAAAGCTGCCAGGGTAGATCACGCGCCAGCCCCATCTGCCAATCGGCCAGCGCAAACCAGGGCGTGCGTGCACGGTCCAGGCGCAGATAGGTCTGCACGCCATCTACGTCTAATTCTGGGCGCGATTGGCTGGCATATTGGCCTGCAATCAGGCGTTCGCTGCCACTGCGCAGCGCTTGCAGGCTCACGTCAACCGCGCCCGCGTTGATTTCCAGCGTACCCAGTTCGACGCTGCCGCGTGTGATGCCAAACGTGCGATAGGTATCCGTAGGCAGCAGGTCGCCGCGCAGCAGGATATAAGCCCCAGCAGCCACCAGCAGCAGCGGCCATAGCGATACGACGTTAAAATCCTCGAGCAACAGGAAGTTATTGAGCAGCAACAGCCCGCCGGTAATGACCATAATCAGTGGCCAGAAGAGGGGGGCTTTGTTGCCTTTTTGTTGTGTGCTATTTGCTGCCAAAGCCGCCTAGCCTTTGCTTGTTGTTGATCCCCTCAAACCCTGTACAGCTTGTAACTAACTACTCAGCCCTCACCCCAAACCCCTCTCCCGAACGTGCCTTTGGCACTGGGAGAGGGGCTTTAAACGGCTTGCTTGCCCCTCTCCATCTGTGTCTGTGTCTGTGTCTGGGTATGATGGGAGAGGGGGATTGAGGGGGCGAGACCAATTCGCGGGCAAAACATGCCTGCCTGAGTAGTTACACAGCTTAGCCCTCGAAGAGATAATCCTTCAGGATCACATGGGCAGACGACTGTCGCAGGCGGTTCAGGGCCTGGGCTTCGAGCTGGCGCACACGCTCCCGCGTCACGCCGATGGTCTGGCCGACCTCTTCCAGCGTATACACGCGGCCATCCGCCAGGCCATAGCGCAAGCGCAAAATCTGTGCTTCACGCGGCGGCAGCTTATCGAGCGCCTGTTGTAGCTGTTCCTGCAACAAATGGGTCGCCACTTCGTCCGCTGGGGCGGGGCTGCTGATGTCCTCGACGAAATCACCGAAGGTCGAATCGCCTTCATCGTCTATGGGCGTCTCCAGGCTGACCGGACGGCGCGAAATCTCCAGCAGGTTTTCGACCTTATCCGGCGTCGTCTCCATGCCTTGTGCCAGTTCTTCGATCTTCGGATCGCGGCCTAGCTCCTGCAAGAGTTGCAGTTGTACGCGGCGCATCCGGTTAAGCTGATCGCCCATGTGCACAGGCACGCGGATGGTGCGCCCCTGATCGGCCACAGCACGGCTTACGGCCTGGCGAATCCACCACGTTGCATAGGTGCTGAACTTGTGGCCGCGCTGGTATTCAAATTTATTTGTGGCGCGGATAAGGCCGATGTTGCCTTCTTGAATCAGATCGAGGAAGGGCACGCCGCGCCCGATGTACTTTTTCGCCACGCTGATGACCAGACGCGCATTCGCCCGGATCAGGTGCTCCTGAGCCGCCATGCCGTCCATCTTGATCGCACGCAAGCGCTGTTCCTCGGACCAGGCCAATTCTTCGTCGGCCTCCTCAGCCTCGTCCAGTTGTTCACGCGCCCACAGCGCGGCTTCCATGCGCTTCGCCAGCACGACCTCTTCACTAGCGGTCAGCAACGGGACGCGCCCTGCTTCCTTCAGATACAAGCCGACCACATCATCCGTATCGAGCGCCTGCTGATAACCAGCATCCTCAATTAATTCGTCGTCGCCCTGCGTCTCTGGTTCTGCGGCTTCATCTTCTTCGTCGTCCATCTCATCGGAGTCATCGTCCTGGCTATCATCCGGGGCGTTGCTCTCATCAAACTTGCCAGACCCCGGCACGACCTCGATGCCAGCCTCTAGCAATTCATCCATGATGTCGTCCAGCAGCGCTATATCGCGCTCCACATCCGGCATTGCTGCCAGAATATCGTCGTATGTGATGTAGCCCTGCTTGTGTGCCTTGCTGATTAGTTGGGCACGCAGTTGATCTTTTTGTATCGTCTGTACCATATCCGAGTTACACCATACCTAAGGTTAGCTGCATGGGTTGCCCATATGCGTTTGCATGTTGCAGTTGCATCCGGGTTTTGTATTTTAGGCTAACAATACCCTGCAATCGCTGTACGTTTATATTCGCATTATGACACGAAAACGACAGGCTGCCTATTTAAAGCAAAATTTCTAATAAAGCCGTGTACTTGACCAAGAAGCCAAATTAATGCGTGGTCAATTGATGTAATGTTCATGATACACGGATTTGATAAACATATCGTAAAACTCGCCGCAATCCACACCAACCACTCAGCCACAACGGGTCATTACGGGTCACGATAGGCCGCACGATGCATATTCTGCGGCGCGAAGGCATAAAGTAACGCGGATAGGGGGGCTTGTCAAGTTATCTATCTGGTGTCTGTGGTGTCTGTGGCGTTGAGGGTGACGCAGCGAACAGAAGCCTATCACGCCATTGCTGCGCTAGATAGGCCACCGGACGCGCATCTGTGATGTAGATTGTCTCATCGTCATCAATCAGCGTGTAGTGCCCAGCACGATCCCGCGTCAGGTCACCAATCGCAAGCGCGTGCTCGTCGCCATTTTCCAGCAGCACTGTGACCAGCATGTATAGCGTTTCGCTGGTTAGGCCGTATTCGCTGAACTGTTCGGGGGCCACATCCGGCAAGGTAGCTGTGTAGGGCATGATGGCGACAGTCTGCGCGATGAGGCGTGCCGTTTGCTGCTCGAACTGGGAGCCGTCATCCAGCAGGGTCCAGCTTGCATCGTCGTTCTGGCGCAGCGTGCGCGTGATGTCTGCGACGGTATCTTCGATGCGGACCGCCAGCACATCCTGCCAGGACCAGCCCGTGAAAAGTTGGTTTTCCGGCGCGTTAAGCCCATTGGCGCTTTGTGCGGTGGCCGTTATCGCTGCGATGGCGGTTGGCGCTGTGGGGATGTCCTGGCGCAGCAAACGCCCTTGTTCACTTTGCAATAGCGCAATGGCCACTAATCCGACGAAAGCCACTAACAAGCCCAGCAATCCGGCAAATTGTCGTATGCGCTTGTTGTTCTTCTTCTGTGCCATGTGTGGTCCTCTTTGCAATGGCTATGTGCTGATCGGTGGCCGATTATTGCCCGCTACCCCAGTATTTTAGGCTATGGGTTCTGCTTCGTGTGCTGCTATCAGGCGCTTATATTCTTCGATGACCTCATCCATCATGGCGGGCCACGTCTGCGTTTCTGCGAAGGCACGCGCCGCAATGCCCATCTGCCGGATGGTGTCACGGTCCAGGGCGATTTTACGCACGCCATCAACCAGCGCACCCACGTCGCCCACATCGAAGGTGTAGCCCGTCACGCCCTCGTGCACTACATCCGGGATGCCACCGACACGCGACGAGACCACAGGCAAACCCGCCGCCATCGCTTCGACCACGACGAGGCCGAACGTCTCTAGTGCTGAGGCAAACGTGAACATATCGGCGCTGGCATAGGCTTGTGAGAGGCGTTCGCCGCGCATGTAGCCCATGAATTTTGCAGGTAAATCGGCAAATTCTGTTTCGAGGCTCTCACGCGCTGGCCCATCCCCGACGATAGCGAGGCGCGTCCCCGGCACCTGTTCCAGCACGGCTTTCAGTTCGTGTACGCGCTTCTCATTGGAGAGGCGACCCACATACAGCAGCAGCACATCATCGGGGTGGCCGTCGCTCAGTTCGTGGCGCATAGCATCATCGTAGTAATTCGGGTTGAACTTCTCGCCATCCACGCCGCGCTTCCATAGGCCAACGTCACGCACACCTAGCGCCAGCATCTCTTGCTGCACCAGCTTGGACGGTGCGAGCGCGTAATCGGCCCAGTTGAAGACGTTGCGCGTCAGGATGTTGGTTACAGGGCGCAAGAACGGCAGCTTGTGATGATCCGCCATGCGTGCGAGATCGAGATGAAATGAAGCCAACGTCGGGATGTCGAGTTGCTTGGCCATCATCATACCCGGCAGGCCGACGGTCACTGGATGGATGAAATGCGCAATGTGCGGCTGGAAGTCGCGCATTTGGCGGTACATGGTCGGGGAGGGTGGGCAGATGCGCAATTCGGGGTAAAGCGGCAATGTCAGGCCGTTAAGCGTGCAGACCGGCATCCCGTTGTAGTCGTCAACCCCATCACCGAGGCGCGGCGAAAAGACCATCGTTTCGATGCCACGATCTTTGAGATGGTCGAGCAGTAGGCAGACGACACGGACAATGCCGTCCATTTTGGGCAGGAAAGTTTCTGTAAAGACAGCGACCCGCATACGCTGATGTCTCCTGTTGTTGTGCTTCTTGATAGGGATAAAAAGATTGTGCAGAAGTTCACGCTGCTTGTTCTAACACAGGTCTCAGGGGCAGGTCACGCTTTTTGTGCAAATCTAAAACAAGCCTAATGTCTTATTCAACGAATTTCTCCCATTCGGCCATCGTCTGCTCTAAATCTGCCTCGGCCTGGACGTATTGCTGACCGAGTTCATAGATTTTGTTCGCGTCACCGGCGGCGCTGGCCTGCGCGATGTGCGCGTTGAGTGCGTCTATGTGCGTTTCCAGCGTTTCTATGCGGCGCTCTAGCTCTGCGATGCGCTTCTTCAGTTGGTGCGGATTCAGGCCGTGCTTTTTCTGCGCGACCTGTGCGGATTTCTTGCGTCCGTTTTTGCTATCTTTGCCGTTTGTGCTGGCGTGGTCGGCTGCTTGTTCTCGGCGTTGATTGCGTGCTGCGACGTATTCTTCGTAGGTGCCCTCAAACACCTCCATCGTACCGTCGGCCACCGCCCAGACCTGTGTCGCCAGCGCCTTAATCAGATAGCGATCATGGCTGACCAGCAAAATCGTGCCGCTGAAGTCATCCAGCACCGTTTCCAGGATTTCCTGCGAATCTATATCCAGGTGATTGGTCGGCTCGTCCAGCAGCAGCAGATTCGCGCCATCCAGCGCCAATTTCGCCAGGGCAACGCGCCCACGTTCACCACCAGAAAGCGAGTGGATCGGCCTGAAAACGTCGTCGCCGCCGAACATGAACTGGCTGAGATAGTTACGGACCTCGCTGAGCTGCATGGGCTGCACGCGGGTAATCTCGTCAATGAGGTTGTTGTTTTCTTGCAGCAGTTCATGGGCCTGTGCGAAGTAGCCGACTTTGACGTTAGCACCGAGCTTGCTGTGGCCAGAGAGCGCTTCAAGCTGGCCAATCAGCGTCTTGAGGAAGGTCGATTTGCCTGCCCCGTTGGGGCCGATAATGGCGGCTGTTTCGCCGCGCCAGAGCGTCAGGTCCGGCACGTCGAATAGCGGCGCACTCACGTCGTAGCCGACGCGCAGCGCCTTCGTCATGACGACCTTATCACCGCTGCGGTCATTGGCCTGCATCTGTAGGCGCATCTGCTGGCGGTGCTGCGGGCCGCGCTCGATGATTTTGCCGCGTTTGCGCAGGGTCTCCAGCTTTTTCAGGCGGCCTTTGGCCTGCGCCGTCCAGCGGCTACCCATGTGCTTACGGATGTAATCCTGTTCTTTGGCGATGAACGCCTGCTGCGATTCGTATTCTTTTTGCAGGCGTTCACGGCGTTCGTCGCGTTGCGTCAGGTAGTGTGTGTAATTGCCGCGATACGTCTCGATGCCGCCGAATTCTAGCTCCCAGATGAAATTGGCGAAGTTGTCGATGAAGTAACGGTCGTGGCTGATGCATAGCACCGCGCCGGGAAAATCCCTCAGGTAATTTTCCAGCCATTCGACGGCGTAAATATCCAGGTGGTTTGTCGGTTCGTCCAGCAGCAGCAGATCGGGCTGTTCGAGCAGCAAACGCGCTAGCAAGGCCCGTGTCTTCTGGCCGCCGGAAAGCTGCGCGAGCGATGTGTGGTAGTCGTCCTCGGAGAAGCCGACACCGCTGAGCACCATCTTGATGCGCGTGGTGTAGTCGTAGCCGCCAAGCCGTTCAAATTCCTCTTGCAGTGGGCCATATTTCGCCAGCGCCGCATCGTGCTGATCCGGGTCGGCCATGTCCTCGGCCAGCGCTGCGAGTTCGGCTTCCATTGCACGCAGGTCATCAAATGCCTTGAGTTGCTCATCCCATAGGTTATGCGTGCCGACCATCTCCGGGCGTTGGGGCAGGTAGGCCATGTGTGCGCCCTTCGACACGTGAATATTGCCCTCGCTGGGCAGTTCCGCGCCGATGAGCAGGTTTACAAGCGTGGTTTTGCCTGCCCCGTTGGGGCCGACAAGGGCAATACGCGCTTTCTGTGGCACCTCGACGGTGATATTGCTGAAGATCTCGTCGCCGCCGTAGAATTTGCTGAGTTTGTTGGCTGTGAGGATGGACATGGGTGTGTTATGCGACCTCAGGGCTGTGTTGCGGTTCTCAGGTCGCCATTATACAACATGCCGTTTGGATGCGACGACGGCACACAGCAGATCGCCCTGTCGGGGGCGGACAGGCACATTGGCCTGTCCCTGTGCAGAACGTTGTGAGGGCGACCCAGCGTGGTCGCCCGCTGCCGCAGGCACAACCGCACTAACCTTGTTTGGGCAGGCGTGGCAGCGGTGGCAGCGGGCCTGTGGTATCACCGGGGCCGCGTGCAGGCTGGATAGGCAAGGGCACCTGCGATGTGAACAAGTCGCCTGTCGGCGTCCGCGTTGGCGGTTCCGGCATGGCTGGCGGCTGTGGTGGCTCCACCGGGTAGGCCAGTGGTGCAGATGCATTGCCCGAACGCCCACTAGCGCTGTAGCCATTGCCATTGACGCTGTTGGGCTGGTGGCTCAGGCCGCCGCCGACCTGTTCAAACATCGGGCGCGTAAAATCCGTAAAAGCCACCTGCTGCAAGGGCATCTGAATCAGGCTATGTAGCAACTGCTTGCCACGCGCAATGATGTAATTTGACTGCGTCCAGTGCAGATCGTGCGCTTCCAGGTCTTCCAGCAGCATCAGCATAATGCCGCGCATCTCGGCCTCGGTGATGTGTGTGTTGTGCTGACGCAGGGCGACGTAAGGCGCAACATAGCCCCCCAATACACGCATAATCGGGTCGGGTGCGCCGCGCAGCACCACCAACGGCGGGTACTGGTCATCCCCATAGACCGCGTTGAAATGCGCAAATGAGGGGAAGATCGTCTCTGCCAGCAGATCATAGAAACCGCTGTAAAGCGACACCCAGGCCGAAATATGTACATCGGTGCCTTCCTGTGGATTGGGGGGTAAGATACCCATCATCACAAGGATGCCGTTTCGCGCCAGCGCATTCGCCAGCGTCCGCGTCCGGTTGGTGTGGATTGACGGATTTTGAAACACGTTCTGAGCGTAATGCAGTGCTAATTTCGTTAGAATACGATCTACGCGGGTGTTCATGACAAGGCCACCTGTGAGCAACAAGACATCTTTTGGGGTCATTATAGACCAGAAAGGTTAAAAAAGTTAGGGCGCTTTTCTAACTTGAATTTATTATAATACAGATAAGACCGTTTATGATGAAAAATGGGAGAAAAGTCCTAACAATTTACAGACAAAACAGATGTGCGAGTGCGACTGCGGGTGATTAGGGGGTTCAGGTGTAGGTATTTGGTGTTTGGCCGTATTTTATGGCGGTTTGCACCGCCCCGGACAGGTCAGTGCCCTGTCCCTACAGGATCGCAATCATTCATAACGGGTCTGTAGGGACGCGCCACTGGTGCGTCCGCCACACAGGAACAACGAAAAACCAAATACCTACCCCTGTGAATTGGGT
>DAOTTW010000248.1:0-16520 GCA_034437615.1 Anaerolineae bacterium
GTTCGGCCCCAGGTAGCCGAAAATCTCGCCGCGCTGAACCTCTAAATCCAGGTTGCAGAGTGCATGTGTGGCCGTGCTGCCACTGCCGTAGGTTTTCGTCAGGTTTTGCGTCGTGATGACTGCATTGCCCGTCATCGTCTTGTCTCCTTATCCCCAGTTGCAATCACTACCAAGCGTAACTGATAGCCGAACGACTGCTTGACCGGATCAATATATACGGCTACATGGTAACCCAAAAACATTGTTTTCGGTGGAAAAAAGCCCCCCAATGATTGGGGAGCAGCCTATACATATGCCGCAAGCCAATGGATAAACACAAGCAAAATCAGACCGTCCATAGGGGCGCAATGCATTGCGCCCTGGGCACAGCACGCTGTGCCCCTACATCGGCTTGTGTCAGACCGTTGCGGTCGCCGTTTGCACGGGTTGCTCTGCACCCTGGCGGCGGATCAGCTTCTCGACCTCAACCGCCAGCAAGATGACGCCACCCAGCAAGAACGCCACCAGCATCTCGCCAAACGTCAGGGCAGACGTGCGGAAGGTGGCCTGCAAGAACGGGACGTAGATCACCGCCAATTGCAGCAGGAACGTCGAGATCACAGCCCACAGCAGCAGACGGTTGCCACTGAAGAACTTACGGAAGAACGAGACACGATCACCGGAATGAATCGCCATCACCTCGAACATCTGCGTAAAGGCCAGAATCGTGAAGGCAATCGTGCGCGGCAGGGATTCCGCAGCGCCTAACAAGCCCTCACCGGAGCCTTCCAGCGAAGTGCCCTCCTCGGTCTCAATCGCGCTTTCGAGGTAGCTGACACGCGCTGCGGTTTCCAGGCTATCCCAATCTGTCGGCAAGCCTTCTTGCTCGGCAACACGTTCACCGACGATCTCAACGACCTGTTCGCGGCTCAGCGTTTGCAGGCCCAGCGTGTCCGAGAAGGGGTCCATGCCATAGTTGCTATAGCCCCATAGGTAGCCGCCCAACGTCAGCGCGGCAATCAGCAGGCCCACCCAGACGATATGCGTGCCCGTGCCCTGCGCGAAGATGCTTTCGTCTTTTGAGCGCGGCTTGCGCTCCATCACATCCGGTTCGGCGGGTTCAAAGCCGAGTGCAATCGCGGGCAGGCCATCCGTCACCAGGTTGATCCATAGGATTTGAATGGCGATTAGCGGCACGGGCATCCCGATCAACAGCGCTACGAACATCACCAGGATTTCACCGACGTTTGAACTCAGCAGATACTTGATGAACTTGCGGATGTTGTCGTAAATCGCACGGCCTTCTTCGACTGCCGACACAATCGACGCGAAGTTATCATCGGTCAGCACCATCTCAGAGGCCCCCTTGCTGACATCCGTGCCAGTGATGCCCATCGCCACACCGATGTCGGCTTGCTTCAGTGCAGGGGCATCGTTGACGCCATCGCCCGTCATGGCCACGATTTGGCCTTGTTGCTGCAACATCTGCACCAGCTTCAGCTTGTGTGAGGGCGACACACGCGCAAAGCAATTGGTGGTCGCTAGCGTCTTGCGGATTTCGTCATCGCTCATCTGGTCAAGCTGATTGCCCGTGACGGCGCGCTGTTGGTCGTCAATGATGCCCAGGTCACGCGCAATGGCTTCTGCCGTCAGGCCATGATCGCCCGTAATCATCACGGAGCGAATACCCGCGTTACGGGCGGTCTGTACCGCTTGCTTTGCTTCCGGGCGGGCTGGGTCTAAGATGCCGACCAGCCCCAACAGCACTAGCTCGCGCTCAATTTCTTCGCTGAGGTCGCCTTCAGGGGCGCTTTCCAGTGGGCGATAGGCCACACCCAGCACGCGCAAACCGTCGCTGGCCATCGTATCGACGTGGTTTTTCCATTGTTCGCGGCGCTCGTCGTCCAATGCAATGCGGCCATCGGGCCGATGTTCGTGGCTGCCCCACTCGATCAGGCGATCCGGCGCGCCCTTTGTGATCGAGATGTATTGCTGCGACTCAAATAGGCGCTGCGCGTTGTCGCCTTCGATCTTATGCACGGTGGTCATGGCCTTGCGCTCGCTACTGAAGGGCAGTTCTGCGATGCGCGGCAGGTCTTGCTCAAGTTGTTTGCGCGTCCAGCCCACTTTTTCAGCGGCGACGATCAACGCGCCTTCGGTTGTATCACCGACGATGTTTTTGCCGCCGTTGCCATCCACGCTTTCAAGATAGGCATTGGTGGATAGCGCCATCGCCTTCACGAAGCGGCCTACGGTGTCATCTTGATGCGGGTCGATCTGTGAGCCTTCGCCGGATTCGTTGAAGAATTCGCCCTGCGGCGTGTAGCCGATGCCGGAAATCTTGACATTTTCATGGCCGGGTAACGTCAGATAGGTTGCGGTCATTTCGTTCTTGGTCAGCGTGCCCGTTTTATCCGAGCAGATGGTCGTCACAGAGCCGAGCGTTTCCACAGCAGGTAGGCGACGAATCAAGGCGTTGCGTTTTACCATGCGGCTAGCGCCCAATGACAGGCCAATCGTCACCAGCGCGGGCAAGCCTTCGGGCACAGCGGCAACGGCCAGGCTCACGGCAATCAAGAACATATCCTGTGGCGGGATGCCCTGAAAGACCAGCCCGACGAAGAACACGATCGCGACGACGATCAGCGCCCCCGTCGCCAGGATGCGCCCAAGCTGGTTCAGGCGGCGCTGCAAGGGCGTTGTGCCCTGTTCCACCTGTAGCAGCATGGTGGCGATGTTGCCGATTTGTGTATCCAGGCCCGTCTGCGTTACGAGCAGCATACCGCGCCCATAGACGACTGACGTGCTCATAAAGGCCATGTTCGTCTGGTCGGCCACAGCGACATTATCGGCGTCTAGGGCTTGCGCTCGCTTATCCACTGGCACAGATTCGCCCGTGAGCGCAGCTTCTTCGATGCGCATATTCGTGGCTTCGATCAGGCGACCATCCGCAGGCACGCTATCGCCCTCTTCCAGCAGCACAATATCGCCGGGCACGAGGTCTTCGGCGCTGATCTGATGCACTTCACCGTCACGCCGCACGCGCACCTGTGGCACCTGCAAGGCGCTGAGCGATGCAAGCGCCTGCTCCGCTTGAAATTCCTGATAGATGCCCAACGCGGCGTTGAGGACCACGATAATCATAATCACGATGGCGTCGGGGCCATCACCCAGGAAAAACGAGATAACGGCGGCAATCAGCAGGATAATTACCATCAGATCGGTGAATTGATTCAGGACAAGCTGCACCCAGTTGACGCCTTCGTCTTTGGGTAATTCGTTGCGTCCGTATTTGTCGATGCGCGTGCGTGCCTGGTCGCTGCTGAGGCCGTTATCGGCAGCGACATCGAGTTGCTGCAACGCGGCGGCAGCATCCAGCTTATAAAATTCGGTCATGGTTTGGTCCTTTGGTTATGTGGTCAAGCGGTAGCTATTGTGCCCCAAGAACTCTTTAACAATCGTGTCAGTACGCTATATCGCTTATGGTAATCCGATTATCGGCTCGACAACCCCCAGAATTTAGGGGGGGAGCGAGAACGTAATACCTGCGGTCTTCATTGTATGTCCGCCATACCGTGCGCCAATGGTCCATGTGTATAATATGCTGAATCAAAAACAGCCATGCACATCTATCGTGCATGGCTGTCGGGTATATCAGATAGATCAAAGTGGAAGCGCCGGGGAACTGCCCCCCGGGTCCAACGGAATCGAGTCTCGCACTTCTACAAGCTTAGTCCCCCGTTCAGTTTCGCGCATGGTAGTCCCGGCGGACAGTGGTACACCATGCACTAGCCGATAGAGCACTTGGCCCCCCCGTATCGGCGTCGGGGTGGGTCGCACCCTGCCTATAGTTGCGCCCCGGGCCATCGGACAGGTACAACGACCAGGGACGGCTAGCAACTAGGTGCTAGCTAGCGCTACAGCCGTTTTTACGCGGCGTAGGCCAGTGTGTTTTCTTCGGCACTTATATGTGCTTGCGCCGGATTAACGTGGGTGACGCACCACGGCTTGCCGTGCGGCCACAGCCTCCGCTGTCGAAGCTGGTTCGCTCCCATAAGTTGCGTGTTACAGCGTTTGGCAAGGTCCGCGAAGACGAACTCACTTGTCAACGATTTACAGTCTAGCAAAAGTAAAGGCGTGTGTTAAGCAGGTTTCATTAGACATCTGTTGGAAAGAGTGTCCCTACGGTTCAAGATGGTTGTGTAGGGACGCGATTCTGCGCGTCCGGCGTGAAAAAACGCACGACCACGCTATTGCGTGGTGCTACCTGACCAAAACCTGATAAGATGTATACGGTATTTACGGCACAGCATCCGGCGTTGTGTGCATCTCGCCATCCTGTCACCTCGTTATCTGGCTATCTCGGTTGATTTTTGGCGGACGCTCGCTTTCGCGTGCTGATAAATCGTGTATCATCAGTGTTGTTCTATTGTTAAGTTGATTTAGGGCCAGCGTAAAATTAAAATGAACATAATTTGTTTTACAGGGAGACCAAAATGGTAACGGATACACTTGTGATTGGCGCGGGCCTTTCCGGTTTGATGGCAGCCAAGACGCTGGAAAATGCTGGCAAAAGCGTGACAGTGCTGGATAAAGGCCGCAGCGTCGGTGGTCGCTTGGCAACGCGCCGCGTCGGTGAGGGGCTGGCGGATCATGGCGCACAATTTTTCACGGTGCGCACCAACACCTTTCAGCGCTATGTCGATCAATGGCTGGCGGCTGAACTGGTCTACATCTGGGGGTATGGCTGGAGCGATGGCAGCCTCAAGCGCACGGTTAGCGATGGTCACCCGCGTTACGTCACACGCGGCGGCATGAATAACCTGGCCAAGCACCTGGCGAAAGATGTGCAGGATGTGCGCGTTGATGTGCAGGTGGTCTCTATCGACACAGACGGCCAGACATGGGAACTACGCGATAGCAACGGGCAATCCTATACAGCACGCAGCCTGGTGATGACGCCGCCTGCGCCGCAAGCGCTGGAACTGGTTAAGAACATCACGATCTCTGTGAATGATCGGCGTGAATTACAGCGCATCCAGTATGGCCCCTGCATTGGCGCTATGTTCGTGGTTGAAGGGGATGTTGACCTGCCCGAACCGGGGGCTGTGCAGGATTTTGAGCAACCGGTTCATTGGTTGGCGGATAACCAGCGCAAGGGAATCTCGGATGTGCGCGTGATTACCGTGCACGCCGAAGCCCGCTACAGCCGCCAGCATTATGACGACCCCGACGAAGATAACCTCGCGTTTTTGCGTGCGCCACTGGAAGAGCGCATGGCAGACGGTGCGACGATAACCGAACAGCAGCTAAAGAAATGGCGCTACTCCATCCCGTTGACGACCTACCCGCGTGATTGCCTGCCAGCAGAGGGGCTGAGGCTCGTCTTTGCGGGGGATGCATTCGGGGGGCGTGGGCGTATTGAAGGCGCTTTCCTGTCAGGGCTAGCGGCAGGCCAGGCGGCGCTTGCCAAGTTAACGTAATTGTATAAACCGCACAATTTTCGGGGCCGACTTTTGCTGAAAAGTGCCGAATGTTGTCTGAATATTCAGGGGACTCTAAATGTGCTGTGGTAAGCTACATTGAAATTAAGTTGTCGTAGCGCAATGCTACAGCGGAAAATCATGCACCGATTAATTCTATGGATTCTAGCCATTGGCCTTGTCGCATCCTGTGCGCCGACGACCCAGCAGCAAAATGTGCCTGCAACGCAAGATCAGGGTCCGACGACACTGCAACTGACCAGAGGCGCTATCTCCGTCAGCTTGGAACGCCCTGCAAATTGGCGACATTACCCGGCGTCTGACCGCGTGGTCTTGTCAGAGCATCGGCAAGCGATGGACGGCAGCGGCAGGCTAACAGGCTTCGTCGCAAATCTCTGGCTGTATCAACCCCAGATCGAAAGCAATACAGATTTCATCACCGGGCGCACAGACGACGATGCAGACGCAACAAAAGCCGATACCGCCGAAGCGCTGCATCAAATGTTGCAGGCGCATTCACCGCAGCAGGGTGTGCGCGTCAGCGCCCCGCTGAGCTTCCAGTGGCATGGCCATAATGCCGGGGCCTACAGCATCTCTGCGCCGAATGAGACGCGCACCGTAGTCGTCGCTATTGATTTGCAGCAAGGCGAAACAATGACGCTGCTTATGCTCAATTTGTCGGCCTCTGCGGTGGATTTTGAACGCCTGGATACCGTCATGGACGAGTTGTTAGGGCAGTTTGTCGTCAATGAAGAGCCGATGGGGGCGGATTCGCTGACCGACCACATCGCACAAGCGCTCGCGACGCAGACCAACAGCAGCGCAATGGAAGCCTCGCCCTCCACACCCTAAATCGTGCAGCAGGCAGGGCGTCAGGTGTGTTAGAATGTGGCTTTAAGATTGAACATAATCGCGAGAAGCCACAAACCATGACGACAATACCTGACACGCTACACGTTGACCTCGAAGCAGCAATCGCACGACGTCGCTATCATTCGGCCAAGTGGTCGTTTTTCGGCGAAGATATCTTGCCGATGTGGGTGGCCGATATGGATTTTCCTTCGCCACCTGCAACCATCGAGCGGATGCAACAACGCTTGAACGACCATATGACCTTCGGTTACACCTTTGATGCGCCTGAACTGCGTGAAGTCCTGGTTGAACGGATGCAGCGCCTTTACAATTGGACTGTGCAGCCGGACGAGATCGTTTTTGTGCCCGGCATGGTGCTGGCGCTGAATATCGCCGCGAAAGCGTTCGGCAAGGCTGGCGATGGCGTGCTGATGCAGACGCCCGTCTATGGCCCCTTTCAGTCGGTGCCAGCAAATAACGGCCTGTTCGCCAATATGGTAGACCTGACGCGGGTCGAAGATGACGCGCACACCTTCCACTATGACATCGACTTTGAAGCATTTGAGCGTGCCATCAGCAAGCAGACGACGCTGTTTTTCTTCTGCAATCCACACAACCCGGCAGGCCGCACCTTCAGCGCTGACGAACAGCGGCGCATAGCCGAAATTTGTGCGAAGCATGGCGTGCTGATGATATCGGATGAAATTCATGCCGATCTGCTGCTAGATGGCAACACGCACATCCCCACCGCCAGCCTATCGCCGGAAATCAGCCAGAATGTGATTACGATGCTGGCCCCAAGCAAAACCTATAACATCCCAGGGATGCCGCTATCGGTCATTATCATTCAGGATAAAGAGAAGCGCGAAAAATTCGCACAAACAGCATGGGGGCTTGGTGTCAAGCCAGCGATTCTATCCTATGAGGCGGCGATTGGTGCCTACAGCGGTGGCGATGGCTGGCTGGAGCAGGTCCGTGATTACCTGACGCAAAACCGTGACATGGCCCGCGCATACATCCGCGAGCACATGCCAGCCCTAAAGACCACACACCCGCAAGCCACCTATCTGCTGTGGGTTGACGCCTGTGCCCTGCCGCTGCCGGAGGGCAAAAGTGCGCAGGCATTCTTCCTGGAAGCAGGCAAAGTAGCTTTCAGCCCCGGCAATTTCTTCAGTGCACAATGTGATGGCTACGTGCGCCTGAATTTCGCCTGTCCGCGTGATCTGCTGCAAGAGGGCCTGGAACGCATGAAGCACGCTGTTGACTCATTGCAGGGCTAGAGCACATAACGTAGCCTGCTTGAGCAGGCTTGTCGGTACCGGAGCTGGGCGTTTTAACGTCTGGCGACAAAACACGGGTAGGCACATTGAGTTTGTCGGTGTGCTAGGCCAGTTCGATCTTGCCGTCTTCCATGCTGGTGATGGTCGCTAATGCGTAAATGGGCACGTTAAATTGTGCCTTGCGCATGGCGTCGCGCCCACCCTCAAACGATTTTTCGACCACCACACCGACGCCAACGAGTTCAGCCTTCGCGCCCAGCACCAGCCTTGCCAGCGCCTTCAGCGTTTCACCAGACGCCAGGAAGTCGTCAATAATCAATACGCGCTCGTTCGCCTTCAGGAATTCACCGCTGACCATGAGTTCAACCCGACCGCCTTTGGTGTGGCTAGGGGCTGTCTCTAAATAGACAGTGCCAGCCATTGTGATCGGGCGCTTCTTGCGTGCATAGACAATCGGCACACCTAATTCAATGCCCGTCATCAGCGCGGGGGCGATGCCGGAAATTTCAGCGGTCAGGATGCGGTCAACGGCGCTATCCTTGAAGTATTCGCCAAGCCGTTTGCCCATCGCAATCATCAATTCAGGGTCAATCTGATGGTTGAGCAGGCTGTCAATCTTCAGGATGCCGTTGCCGAGGTTGCGGCCTTCGGCCTGAATGCGCTCTTTGAGGATTTGCAGCGTCATGTGCTTTGCCTTCGTGGATTACAAGTTCAGTACAAGATAAACGAAGATGCTAGCACAGGCGCGGCGTTTGTGAAGCGTTTACTGCATATTCTTTGCTTGTTCGCGCTCACGTTTATGGAGTGACACGTCATAGTCTTTGTTATATTTGCGTGTATGATGAATGCCATAAACGTCGGTCACTCCTCATACACCTCACCGAAGAATAGCTCATAGCTGCCTTTGGGGAAGCGGGCTAGCTCTTGACCTGCCTCCTGCCCGATCTGTGACATGAACGACTCGCGGAATTGCTGCTGGTCATCGAAGTACAGTTCCAGCGTGCGGTAATACAACGGTACGCCTTGCGGATTGCCCAACGTGAGCACGGCTTGCCGCCGCTTCAGGTTGGGCATACGCTCGACCAGCGCCAGCAAATCCTGATAGGCGTTTTCAAACGGGTCGAGGTCATCCGGTTGGCGGAACATGATGACGAATTTAATCATGCGACAGGGCGTTATCGCTTACTTGTCTTGCTGCTGTGAACGCTGCCAGATGATGATCGTACCGATAATCACGAACAGCACAAACAACCAGGGGATGCCCTTCTCGACATCTTTGCGGTCCAGTTTTTTCGCTAGTTTTTCGAGTTCGTCGGCGGTCTCGCCGGCCTGCTTGCGCGTGCGCTTATCCAGCTTTTCCACATCCTTGCGCAGCTTTTCGGCAGTGTCCTTCAGTTGCTCAACCAGGTCTTCGGCCCGCTCTTCGAGCTTTTCCTGTAGGGTTTCTTCTTTGACTTTAGCCATATCTGTCTCCTGTTCTGATGGATAAACGAAAACGGACTTACATGATCGTAGGGACACGGCTTGCTGTGTCCGTTATCGGCGGATGCCAAGAATGGCGTCCCCACGCACATCATCTTCTAAAGCCGTTTTGATTTCTCCATGAGTGTTTAAACTTTAGCGGCTATGATAATGCAAAAGCGGACGCGGCATAAGGGGTCAAGGGGCTACGGGTTCAACCTCGACTCAACACCCATCTGGGCTATAATGCCGTTCTATGATACAAAACAACACAGCACCCAAACCCCAACCGGACAACGCTAACAAGCCACAGCCTAAGCGCCGCCGAGTGATCGGCCTGCTTGCCGCGCTTGTCGTGCTATTCGGTGTGTTGCTGGCGCTGGACCTGCACTTTCGTGGGCTGGCGTGGCGCATCTTCTGGTCACAGACGGGCGAGGAAGCCCCCATCGGGCAGCTACGCGGTATGCTGGAACTGGGCGGTAATTTGCTGCGGCCACAACCGAATACCGCGCCCATGCAGCCGATCCGCCACAACGACGCCTCACCCTATGGCATCAACGTCTTTCTACAAAGTGAACCCGATGCCGACAAAATACGGGCGATGCTGCGCATGATTCAAGCGGCGGGCTTTGTCTGGCTGCGGCAAGAATTCCCCTGGGAGGATTTAGAGGTCGATGGGCGCGGCCAATTCACCGACACGCGCAACGACTACGACGGCGACGGGATGCCGGATACGATCAGCGCGTGGGATAAATACGACCGCATCGTGGCTATAACGCAGCAATTCGGCCTGAAGCTACAGGTACGGCTCAGCAATCCGCCAGCCTGGACACGCTCCGACCCCAATAGCGGCGATTTTGCGCCACCCGATGACCTGCAAGATTTCGTGAATTATGCTGTGGCTGTCGCGGAACGGTACAAGGGCCGCATCACGCATTACCAGATCTGGAACGAGCCGAATATTTACCCGGAATGGGGCAATGATTTCGCGGACCCTGCCGCCTATAGCGAGATGCTCTGCCGCACATACGACGCCCTGAAAGCCGTTGACCCGAATATCGTGGTGATTAGCGCGGCGATTGCCCCCACGATTGCGCTCGATGGCTATTTCGGCTATCAGGATTTGATCTACCTGCAAAATATGTACGACAATGGCGCGGGTGCGTGCTTCGATATTTTATCGGCGCAGGGCTATGGGCTGTTCAGCGGCCCGACGGACCGCCGAATGCGCTTGACGACGACCAATTATGCCCGCCACATCTACTATCGTGATCTGATGGTGGCCAATGGCGACGCCGACAAACCTATCTGGATTAGCGAGGCGGCCTGGAATCCGGTATTAGATGCGGAACGGCCAAGCGACCAAATCGCGGATTTTGCACGCTACGGCACCAACACGCTCGATCAGGCGGCACGCTGGATGCCGCTTGCCTATGAGCGTGCCCAGCGAGAATGGCCCTGGATCGGCAATATTAGCTACTGGTTCTTCACGCGCTCTGACCGCAGTGAGGCCAATCAGTCGTATTTCTATTTTCGTATGGTAGAGCCGGATTACAGCCTGGATAAGCCGACCTTCACGCCCTTGCCCGTCTACGACAGCATGAAGCAATACATCGCAGGGCAGCCGCCGACGCTCTACCGGGGCACCTATCACTTCCGTGATTGGGGCGTGACGCTTGCGGATGAGGCCGAAATTATCCAACGTGACGACGCCACTTTTGGCGAAGCGGTGCAGGCTAAAACCGTGCGGTTTTCAGCTTATGGCACGTCCATTGCCGTGCGCACATGGGATGCAACAAGCGAATCCTGGCAGGAGGACGTGCTGTATGCGGGTTTGCTGCCCACGATGCAGGCTTATGTTATCGAGGACGCGGCCATTATGGATGTGATTATCGTGCGCGATGACACATGGCGCAATCTGGCGCTGATCGCTGTGTCTGCTGCTCTGCTGCTGCTTGGTGCGGGTGGCGTGCTGCTGTGGCGTCGGCGCAAGGTGCGCTCGTCATGACGGATGTTTTGCCAACCCCAACAACCAAACGTAGGGACGCCCGATGGGGCGTCCTCAGATGTGCCCTTGCACGTCCCTACATCGGTATCGTTACAATTATTCTGCTTGTGGCGGCGGCTGTACGGCTGCATAACCTCGGTGTGCAATCCTTCTGGTATGACGAGGGCGTGGCTTTTGCGCATTCACAGCGCACGCTGAGCCAGATTATCCCCGCGTTGCAAAATAACGTGCATGTGCCCGCGTATTTTGGCCTGCTGGCCCTGTATGAAGATTTTGTCGGCTCATCAGAGTTCGCGTTGCGCTCACTGTCGGCGTTTTTCAGTGTGCTCAGCGTGGCCTTCACCTATGCGCTGGGCAGGCGGCTATTCGGCGTGATCGCTGGCGTCGCGGCGGCGGCTTTCGTGGCGCTGAATACATTCAGCATCTATTACGCGCAGGAAGCGCGTATGTATGCCATGCTGTCGGCAGTTGGCGTGGCGAGCATGTGGGTATTTGTGGGCTTCGTGCGCGGCCAGACGCTTAATCGTGGTCTAGCGCTTGGCCTACTGAACACACTCGGCATCTACACGCACTATAGCTATGCGCTGGTGATGCTGGCACAGGGCACGCTGGCGCTGATCTGGTTGCTGACGTGGGCCTATCAGGACGTGATCGCGCCGGAGCAGGGTGAAAGCCGTCTTATGCCCGTGCTGCGTGGCTTCGTCGCTTACACCGCCGCTAACCTGCTAACGCTTCTGCTGTTCCTGCCCTGGTTGCCGATTGCCTTGCGGCAGGTCTCCGCGCAGCCGAACGTCTCGCAGCCTGTGCCGCTGCCGCAATTGCTGAATACGCTGTTCGGCTGGTTGGCGTTGGGCCGCACCTACACGGAAGTGCTGGGTGGCATGGGCATCGCGGTCTATTTCTTCCTGATTTTCGGCCTGCTCCTGCTGCCGGATCAGCGGCGGCAACGGGCATGGTGGGCGCTGCTGCTGCCTGTCGTCTGGGTGCTGATCTCGCTGGGTGCCTACCTGTATCTGGAATTATACGAGCGTTATTTGCGCTTCTTGCTGCCTGCACAGATTGCCGTTGCGCTATGGATGGGGCGCGGCCTCTGGGTCATCTGGCATTTACGCACCCGTGAAACACAGACGCGGCTTGTGCCGAAGGTCGTTGCTGTGCTGGTGGGCTTGGCGTTCACCTGGACGCTGGCGCGAGGCGTGCCGCCCCTGTATGCCGATGCTGCCTATCAGCGCCATGACTACCGGGGCTTGGCCGCGACCATCACACGCGAAGCTGATGAGAATGACGCGGTGGTGTTGACGGCACCGGGGCTGGCGGAGATTTTCGGCTATTATTATGAGGGCGTCGCGCCCGTTTACCCGTTGCCCGGTGCGGGTGATGCCCGCGCTGATGTGCTGGAGATCGTGCAAGCATCCGAGCGTGTGTTTGCCGTGTATTATGGCACAGGCGAACAAGACCCGGATAGCACCGTAGAGGGCACGCTCAGCCGTGCCGCCTATCAGATCAGTGATGTGTGGGTGGATGATATGCGCTTTGTGCGCTATGCCACCCCCGCCGAATTTGACGCGGACGACGCGCAAACCGTAAATGCGCAATTTGGCGAGCACATCACGCTGACGCGCTACACCCTGAACACCGACCAATTACAACCGAACGATCTGCTACAGCTTCAGCTACAATGGACGACGGATGCAGCGCTGGCGACACGCTATAAGGTCTTTGTGCAATTACTGGCTGCCGATGGCGTGCTGGTGGCGCAACGTGATAGCATCCCAGCGGGCGGACAAGCGCCGACGACAAGCTGGCGGCTAGGCGCGACGGTGATCGACAATCACGCCCTATCCATACCGGATTTAGCAGCAGGCGCTTATACACTGATTGTCGGCCTATACGATGCAAACGACCCGCAGGCACGCTTAACGGTGCAGCGTGTGGGCGCGGCGACAGATGAACGCGTTACAGCAGGTGATTACCTAGAGTTGGCTGTGCTTCAGGTTGGGGTGGCAGAAAGATAGAATGGATGCCACTATTAAAACGCAAAATCGTCCGGCGTGAGGGGGGGACACGCGGACGATTAAGATGGGAAGGGCTTATCAGGGTGGCTCGGTGACGCTAAACCCGAATGCCACTATGCCTCGGTGTTTGGCTCAGATAATTGCCAAACTGTATAACAAAGATAACCATGACCCGTAAAATCGGCATGAAGTTGGCATGAGGGCACAGTTAGAACTGTTTATGGCTAAAACACTCGATACATCGTCAGCGTTTAGCATATTTTTCAGGTTACAAGTATGACAGATGACACACGAGACACGCAAAACGACAACCCGACGGCAAACCCGGACAATCAGCACGATGATGCGGCCTATCAAGCGCCACCGGACGACACAGCCTATGATTATGGTGGCGATTATGACGAGGCGGATGTGGACGCGGCGATTGCGGCGATTGCTTCGCTTTCCGAATTAGCAGCAGATGACACAGATGACACAGATGACACAGATGACATAGATGACATAGATGACGCAGATGACACAGATGAGAACGCAGCCAGACGGCAGGCTGATACAGACGCAGATGCGCAGCCCACACAAGCCGATAGCGTGCAGGCCGATGATAATTATGTGGTGCGCGTTCGTGCTGATGATAATAGTCCGCAGGCCGATGCAGCAACCCAAACATCGGATACAGACGACGATTGGGGCCTGAGCTATGCAGCGGCTCCGGTGCCTGCTGCTACACCCCTGGACGCCCCACAACCGCGCTCACACCGTCGCCGCACCGCAGACGTCGATGTCGTCGCACCGCGTATGACAGCCATACAACGCGGACAGGCCGCCTCTGCGATTCCGGGGTTGCTGCTGATCGTGGTTGGCACGTGGCTTACGTTGACGCTCAGCTCAGGCGGCAGCATCAGCATACCCTGGCTACCGTTTGCGCTGGCTGGTGCCGGGGTCGGTGTGGCGTTGCTCTCACACTGGGTTACATCCCGGCGTAGCGCACGCGGCAGCTTTTTCATGGGGGTGCTGGCGCTGGCGCTCACGGCCTTGACCATCGTCTTATTGCAGCCCGCAAGCCCTGGTTTGGTGCAAGGCTGGCCGCTGTACATCGGTGCAATGGGAACAGGCTTCTTCCTGACGGGATTGTTTAATGCGGCGTCGAGTCGGCTGCTGTTTATCGGCGTCATGCTGCTGATGGCTGGTACAGTCGGCTTCGCGTTAACGGCCAACATCATCGACGCGGCACCACTTGCGCCGATTGCGCAGGGCTGGCCTGTGCTGCTGGTGATCGTGGTGCTGCTGTTGCTGACCCCGCTTGTGCGCGGCCTGCGCCGCTGATGTGCTGATGCCCTTGCGCATTGCCATAGACGCGAGCCGGACCACCGTTGCACGCCTGACCGGGACCGAGCATTACGCGCTGCAACTCATCCGCCACCTGATTCAGCTAAACGATACCGTTGCCGCGCCGCACAGGTTGCATCTGTATTTCCGGGATGCGCCGCCCGCTGATTTGCTGCCTGCATCGCCCCATGTAGTGCAGCACGTCATCCCCTGGCGACGAGCCTGGACGCATTTACGCTTTGCGGCGGCCATCTATCAGCACAGGCCGGACGTGACGTTCGTGCCTGCACACACGCTGCCGTTTGTGTTTCCAGGCCGTAGCCTCGTGACCGTGCACGACCTGGGCTACAAGTATTTCCCGGCATCACACACACGCGCTGGCCGCTGGTACCTGGACCTGACCACGCGCTACAGCGCTCAGCGTGCGACACGGGTGCTGGCTGATAGCCAGGCAACAGCGCATGACCTGGGGCGCTGCTATGGCGTCTCACAGGCAAAAATTACTGTGGCTTACCCTGGTGTTGCGGCACCTTACATTGGTGATGTGGCGCAGGTGCGGCAAAAATACGGCCTGCCAGAGCGCTACTTCCTGTTTATCGGCACGCTGCAACCGCGCAAGAATATTCAGCGCATTGTGCAGGCGTTTGCACGCTGGCAGGCGTCACACGGCGACGACACAGCAACAGCCCTGGTGCTAGCAGGTGGTCAGGGCTGGCTATATGACCCTGCGTGGGTGCAGGGCGTGCCGAATGTGCTGCTGCCCGGTTACATTGATGAAGCAGATAAGGGCGCTCTGATGGCGGGCGCGTTGGCGCTGGTCTTTCCGACGCTGTATGAGGGCTTCGGCTTCCCTGTGATTGAAGCGATGCACTGCGGGACGCCCGTTATCGTCAGCAACACATCCAGCCTGCCGGAATTAGTCGGGGATGCGGGTCTGCTGGTCGATCCGCTGGATGTGGCGGCCATCGCGCAGGCATTACAAGCCGTGCAGGAGCAGCCCGACTCACATAAGAAGGGCTACCAGCAGGCGGCACGCTTCACCTGGGCAAATTGTGCCCGTGTCGCCTGGGATACCCTATGCCTCAGTCGTCCCTACGCGAAATGAGCCTGGGTAGGGACGCGGCTTGCTGCGTCCGTTAAAACTGAAAATTTTCCCCGCTTCGCGGGTAAGGAAAAAGAAGAAAAGAAAAAGAGGGGGCTAAAATGACGCTACGCGCCATTTTTCTGCCTGCGGCAGACCGCCCACAGAGATCGGATGTTCTACGGAGAAGGGGGACGCACAACCCGAAAACCGAAGAAGTTGAAACGATCGTAAGGAAAGTAATCGAAGCGAGCCGCGGCCCGCGCAGCATGAGGACTGTCGAACCAGGAGCCGCCGCGCAACACACGGAGAGCATTAGAACTTATGTTTTCACCCTCAAGGTTCCGCGCCGGATTGTCATAGTCTGTTAAGCACCACTCCCAGACGTTTCCCGACATGTCAAACACGCCATAGGGTGATGCGCCTGACGGAAAGATGCCGACAGCACTCGTCTGCTTGATGCCTGTATCCTCTGAGTTGCACTTCTGCGCGTCAAAATCCGCTCCCCAGGGGTAGACACGGCCATCTGTGCCGCGTGCGGCCTTTTCCCATTCAAACTCTGTGGGCAAACGCACCAGCCACGTCGCCGGATTCATGGGGTCGTAATCGTGTAGGGACGGCCTTCTGGCCGTCCGCTCGGACATCCCTACAGCCCATAATTTGTGCGACAACCAGCGACAAAACGCGATGGCCTGATACCAGTTCACCGTCTCACGGGGATGATTGCTGTACTCGAATTCCTGCTCACGCATCCGACGGTCATCTCCATCAGCCGCCAAGCCCTCAAACCAGTCCATTTGTTGGTTGTTGTAGCCCTCTGGATCATCCAAGAAGCACTGGAACTGCGCATAGGTCACTGGGTAGCGGCTGATCTCAAATGTAGCTAGGCTGAGTGTCTGCTGCGAGTCCCCTTTACCATAGATAAACTCACCCGCTGGGATCGTCACCCAGTCGATGTCGGGGATCAGAATACCCTCACCCCCTGCCCCCTCTCCCGACCGTGCCTGCGGCACTAGGAGAGGGGGTTCCAGGCAG
>DAOTTW010000249.1:0-5484 GCA_034437615.1 Anaerolineae bacterium
TCGGCAAAGAAGCTGGCCCCGATCAGGCTGTTGCCATGCCGCAAGCGATGATCTAAAAACGTGAACGGCTTGTCCTTGCTCAGCGTCACCAGCCATATCGAGAGCTTCGCCAGTTCCACCGCCAGATGGTTCAGGTCAACGCCCCAGATGCAGCGCTCCGCGACCAGTCGGCGTGCCCAGGCCAGCGCTTCGGCGCGCTCGTTGGGTATCGGCCCGACGTTCTCGCTACTGCGGCTTTCTGGCTCCGCATAGGGCATCAGCAGCAGCACATCCGGCTCAGCGGATTGTGCCGCGTCCCAGGCTTCCAGCAGCCGATCCGCCAGATAGCGCACGGCCTGCACCAGAAACGCCCCCGATCCCATCGCTGGGTCACACACGGTCAGCCCCAGGATGTGACGGGCGGGTTTGATGCGCGGCGTTTCGCTGTCGGGGTCGTCATAGCATTGTGGCTTCAGCGCCTGCTCAACCAGGAAGCTGGTCAACTGTGGCGGCGTGTAGAAGATGCCGCCGCGTTTGCGTGTGCCCATCTGCGCCGCCACGTAGCGCTGCCCCTCCGCGATGAAGGCATCCACCAGCGGTTCAAAAACCCAGCGTAGATCGTCAGGGTTGTTCACGGCGCGGGCTTGCACGTCCTCACATAATCCCCTGACCTGCGACCAGTGCAGCGTCGTCAGCCCCTTCACCGTGTCGTAAAGCGCATCAGCTTGCAGGGCGTCTTGTAAGCTGCTCAGCGGGTAAGCGTCCACTGCCCCCACCGGATACACCAGCGGTTCTGTTGCCAGTTTCACCGTATAACCGAGCAGATTCTCGTACACATAGCCAAGTTGCTCCACTTGTAGCGCCCGATAGCTGACGCGCTGGCGTCCGTCGCGGTTTTCGGCGGTGGTCAGGTGGCGCAGCATCCGCCACAGCGCCGCATTGCTGATGCTCACGCGCTCGTCCTCCAACAACGGGAAGCGCTGCGGGTCGAACAACGCACCGCCATAGGCCACCATCGCAAAATCGGGGTGGGTCGCGCCTCGGTGGATCAAACGAAAGGCCGCCAACAAGCCAGGATAGGCGTCGGTGCGTTGTTGCTGGCGTTCGGCGTTCGTCAGGTGCTCACGATCCAGCTTGTTCCACAGGTAGGTCAGGCCATATGCCTGATCGTAGAACACCTCACCGTGTGGCAGCAAGCCGTTTTCCTCGGCGTAAAACATGAACACCAGCCGCATCATGAAGAACAGCGCCAGTTCGTAGACCTGTTCGGCGGGCACGTCTGCCAGCAGTTCGCCGTTGGCCTGTTGATCTGCCCGATCCAGTTCCCGTACGAAGATGTTCAGCGCCGCCAGCACCTGATTCCCAAGCTGGTCGGTCACATCGGCCTGTCGTTGCTGGCTTTCCGTCGCCATTTCCAGCAAGCGGGCCGGGTCGCGCAGCAGCATGATAAAGGCGTGCAGCGTCATACGCTCGTCATGCCAGCCTGCCGCCGTCCAGGTGATGTAAGCCGTTGGTAAACCGGGCGCAGCATAAACCAGTCGCCAGTCCTGCCCATTTGTCAGGATGCCAAGTTGCACGCGGGTCTCACGCAGTAGCCGATCCAGCTTGGTAAAGGGTGATGCCTTCCAGCGTCCGCTTTGCTGCTCAGGCCGATCCAGGTCACCCGTTGCCACATACACCAGCAGTTGCGGCGCTCCGGCCTCATCCACCACGAATTGATCGGGCTGCAACGTCTGCATGTAGTCTGTCAGGTCAATACGCAGCGTCGGCGGCATGTCCATGCGTCCGCGTAGGCGTGTGTCGTAGTCCAGTAACGTCCGTAGCACAAAGTCACGCCAGCGCGCTTGTGCCCGACCTACTGCTTCAGCGTCACTGCGTCCCATTGCGCTGCGCCAGCGCTCAAATTCACTGCGAAAGCGCCGCGAGAGCGTCGGGTTCAGTGTTTGCGGCCCATCAGGGAATTGGTCGCGCAGCACCGGCTCAGAGACCATCAGGCCACTGAGTTCAACCAGGGATTGCCAGTCGTGTGCAGTCGTCATCGCGCTAAGCCTCCAGCAAGTATTCAGGCAGCAAATAGAGCAAAGCCATCGGCAACACGCGCACGCTACGTAAGGCATACATCTGGCGCACGCGGGCAGGTTCCTCCTTGCTGCGTGCTTGCAGCGCTTCCAGCTTCTGCGCCAACCAGCGCAAATCCTCCTGATATTGCAGGTACTCGTCGCGATCAAACAACTCAAGTTGATACGGACTGGCAGCACGTTGTTTTTCGTCGCGGCGCAAGCGTGTCCGCAACTCTTTGATGCGCGTCTGGATTAATTCCTGCACGGCTTTCGCGTCAGCTTCGGCCCGTTCGCTTGCCAGTTGTGTCAGGCGTTCACGCTCACTCGCTTCCGCCTCTTCAAGTCGTTGCAGCAATTGGCGCTCGTGAGCCTTAAAGGTGCGTCGCAGTTGTGTGCCAAGTCTCGTGGGGATGTCGGGCATTTCGTAGCGCTCGGATAGCATTCGCTCGATGTCTGCGGAAGGTAGCGGGTATAGCTTGTCGTCCTGAAATTCGCCACCTACCGTCAGAATCGACTCATGCAGGCGTTGCGAGGTATTGCCAATGGCGACCAGTCGTCCGTATGCGATGACAACTGGCTGCGTGATCTGTGGCAATATGCGATACGAAACGCGGTTCAAGCCACCTTCACCCGGCTCCGACCACAGACGCGCCCGAAATACCCCCAGTGCCTGGCGCAACAGCGGATGATTCAGGTGCAGCAAAGTCAGATCGTGTCGTCCCTCAGCCAAATGGTGGTCAAAGGTAATATCGCGCCAGCGTCCGTCCGCATCTCGCAAAGTGTCTGCCAGGCTGTGCCACTGCTGCGGCAGTTTTTGCAGGTTGTACGCTCGGTCGCGTAAAGTCGGTGACATCGCTGCTTGCAAACCATCATGTCCGAGTATTTGCAGCGCTGCGTCCAGCACCTGTGCCATTGTCTCCGGTCGCACCGATAGGGCATGACGGGTACGATCCATCTGTCGCCGTACTTGCCGAATTTTGTCCTCGGTCACTAATTCGCCGCGCACGACATCCTGAGCCAGTTTGCGCCGTTCGTCCGGCACGTTCAGCTTGTATCCCTGCCCCAGCATGGCCCGTTCTACTTGTTGTGCGATAATCTCGCCCACACTGCCCAGGTCGGCCTGCATGGTCTGCACCTTGTCGATCACAGTTTGCAGGAAGCGCGAATCAGCGTTGTCCGTATACAAAAAGTGATAGACTTCCACCACGTCGGCGGTCTGCCCATGCCGATCAATGCGTCCGTTGCGCTGTTCCATGCGGTTCGGGTTCCAGGGAATTTCGTAATGCATCAGGTAACGGCAATGAGCCTGTAAGTTGAGGCCTTCGCTTGCTGCATCCGTCGCTACAAGTATCCGAACGGGATGTTCAGCAGGTGGCGTCATAAAAGCCGCTTTGATGGCTTCGCGTTGAGCAGACATCATACCGCCGTACAGGGTTAGCAACGCCTCTGCACCGTAGCGTTCACTTAGCACCTCTTGCAGATAGTGCAACGTGTCTTTGTATTCAGTGAACAGCACGAGTCGTTCATCAGTCCAGGCGCCGTTTTCGCGCAGATGCTCTTCAATCCAGTCAAATAGGATCGCGAGTTTCGTGTCGGGTACATCGCCCAGCAAACGCACCATATGTTGCAGATGATCGCGTTCTTCAGGCAGCAAATCCGTGAAGAAACGAGATGATTCGACCAGGGCATCATCCTCGGCCTGATTTTTCTCGTCATCGTTGGCCCAATCCTCCTGAACACGCTCGGTCATGCGCCCCAATAGCGTCATATCCGCCATTTCGTCTGTTGCACCCAGCGATTGCATGTGCGTATGAATGCTGCGTGCAAAAGCTTTGGGTGATGAGAGTAGGCGCTTCTTGAGCATGGTCAATGCAAAACGAACTGGTAGCGATCGCGACCATTCCAAACGTTCCAGACGTGACTCGGCATAGGCGTTCAGCCGCTCAAAAAGCTGTGACTCTTGCTCAGTTGGCTGGACTTCTAACGCTTTCACCGCCCGCTGTGCGAATTTGCGGCGACTCATGGCCTGCATGACATCTGCCTTCAGGCGACGCACCATGACTTGTTGCACCTGTGCCAGATCGACATCAGGGCCACGACTGAAGCGCAGCGGATCGAGTAATTCTAGCAGGGCAGTAAAGCTCTCTGTGTAACCGTTGTGTGGCGTTGCAGTGAGGAATAGGCGATGTTCAAAGTGATCAGCAATGCGACGCATCATGCGCGTGCGGTCGCTATCGACAGCGTAGCTGCCCCGACCAGACGGTGCGACGTTGTGCGCTTCATCGACAATCAGCAAATCCCAGTCGCGCAAAGGTGAATCCTGATGCTGCAAACTCTGTTGGAACAAACGCAGGGGTTGTTCGCGCTTGAGAAAATCCATTGACGTAATCAGGCGTGGATGGCTTGTCCAGGGGTTGATATGCATCCCATATTCCCGGCGCAATTGCTGGATGCTCTGGCGGTCGATAATCTCGAAGTGCAATTGGAATTTCTCTTGCATCTCTTCCTGCCACTGCTTCTGCAAAGATGCAGGGCACAGAATCATCACTCGTCGAATGCGTTGCCGCGTCAGCATCTCCTGCATCAGTAGACCAGCTTCGATGGTCTTTCCCAGGCCGACATCATCGGCAATGAGCAGATTGACGCGTGGAATCGTTAGCATCCGCACAATGGGTTCAAGCTGATATTCCTCAATGGCGATCGCTGCAAAAAATGGGGCGCGTATCCCTTCTTGCTCAAGGAGCGATGCGCCCGACCAGCGAATAGCCGTAACGAAAGCGTCGAATGTCTCGCTCGAATCCCAGGCCATCGGTTGTGGCAAGCCGCCACTCTCGAAAATGCTAGGGGCAATCTCGCGCTCCCACAGCACATGGAGTGTTGTGCCTAATTGATCGTCGTCCAGGCACTCAAGCAGGACGTGATGTGAAACTTGTCCGTCCGTTTCGTGCTCTGTTACATCTTGTACAGACCAGAAGCGCTGTCGCAGCCTGACCAATTGGCCTTGTTCGGGGATTGCCAGTGGTGTTGTGACCATTGTGATCCATCTTGCAGCAATAGCGGATATTAGTGTTTTGTCAGGCATTGTAGCTGGCTTAGTAGGTCAGTGCCAAGCGAAGATAGCAAAAATCAAGCGAGGGTCGCCTACCCGACCAGTGGCGCGAGGTGGATGCCGAGGGCTTGCAGGCGTTTATGCAAGGCGAACCGCGCCAGACGGACCCTGCCGCCTGGCACCCGCACAACCCCAACGCAGAGCGCGATGCGCGTATCGAAGCCGAGGGTTTGTACACTGACCCGATCCACCAGTATACGACCTTTGATGAGGATGAGGACGACCCAAAGGTCGAACCCGCTACCCCTGATTTCGATCTGTAAACCAATGCCCGGTGATGAGCCGGGTTTGTTGGTCTATATGAGATACATCATCTCATTTACGACATGACCTGTA
>DAOTTW010000250.1:0-2526 GCA_034437615.1 Anaerolineae bacterium
CTTGCATCCTCGAAGTTTTCCGGTATTTCGGCTTTTTCATCTGGTGTCAGGTCCACAAACCTGCCGACTACGGTTGTCATAAAAGTAAGGCGTTCACCATCGGCGCTGTACTCGGGTTGCGTCAACAGTAGCTCTAGCAGCACATCACCGAGTTCAAGCGTGGCTTGCAGGCCATAGTTGATGCCCTCATTTTCATCCGCCAACCGCCAATCAGTGATGAATTCGCTATAGCTGACACCTTCAGTCAGCGGTGTATAGGCTAAGAACGCAGTGGCATCGTTATCCGCAACGCCTTCTAGCGTCAGCGTATAGGTTGCGGCTTGGTCGTCCGTCGCTTCTGTAGCCAGCGTCATGCTGCCCGTGGCCGGGTTCTGATAAATCATGCGCACCATCGGCGCATTCGGGTTAAATCCGGCGATTTCATCATTCGGTTGTTGCGCAGCAACCAACACAGCAGGCAGCAGCAGCAAGGCAAGCACCAGCATCAGTGTGACGCTCGGTGATATGGGCGTGATCTGTTTTATCTGTCTCATCTGTTTCGTCATCGTCGTATCCTGTAGCAGAATTGCTGAACAAATAGGTTGTTATCCAGCATACCGACCCTGGTTCGATCACGCCACACATGATTAAGAAATTGTCATACTTTTTCGCAGCTTTTTATTCGCTGCGTAACGCTTGCGACGGTTGCATCCGCGTCAAGCGCCATGCCGGATACAAGCCCGCCAGCAACGCCGCCATAACCGCCACCGCAAACGCCGCCGCGAATTCATCCGGCAAAAACGTAAATTGCAGCGTCCAGCCGAACGAGCGCAGGTTAATCACATAGATCAGCACCAACGCCAGAATCACGCCGATAGGCAGCGCCAGCAAACCCGCAACCGTGCCCATCAGCCCCGTCTGTATCAGCGTGAAATTCCAGAGTTGGCGCGGCGTCATGCCGTTGGCTCGCATCGTGCCATATTCGCGGGTGTGCTCCAGCTGTAGGGCCATCAACGCGGACAAAATGCCGATGAACGCCACCAGCGTCGCCAGCAGGCGCAACGCAATCGTGATGGTAAACGTGCGCTCGAACACCTCAAACACACCCTGCCGCAGCGAACGCTGATCCTGCACCGCCAGATCATAGCTCTGTAGCGTGTCCGTGCGCATCCGCTGGATGACGGCAGCAATGCTGGCATCCGGTTCCACATAGGCGGCCAACGACGACACGAACGGGTCATCCCAGTATTGGTCGTAGGTTGTGCGGTGCATGTACACCGACCCCTGATCCGTCGAATAATCGTAATACACGGCCACGACTTCAAACGCCTGGATGCCTGCATCACTGCGCAGCCGGATGGTGTTGTCGTCGGGTGTGATGCCACGCCGAAAGGCAAACGGTTCGCTGACCATGACCTTGCCAGCCTGCAACGCGGCCTGCATGTCGCCACCTTCTGCCCTATTCCAGACGTAGCGGCGGTCCGTGCTGATGTCTGAATCCACCGCCACGAGGTTCACAGGCGGCAAATCCGGGTAATCCGGCGCTTGTACCGTTACGGAGCGCGAGGCCGATACAGTCGCCACGCCTGCGGTGCTCACCATCAACTCGCGTACTTGCGGGTCTACGTCGGTGGTGGCGATATTAGCGGTCAGCAGCGGCGGCGATACGTAAATATCCGCGCCCAACGTGTTATCCAGCCAATTACCCACCGTGCTGCGGAAGCTGCCGATCATGACGCTGACGCCTACAATCACACTGACGGAAATGGTCAGCGCAGCGACAGCCACCGATGTACGGCTGAGGGCGCGTGTCACCGCACGCGGGGCCATACGCCCCACCACGCCAAACAGCCGATCAACCAGCGGCGTAAACAGGTGCATCATGACCAGCATGAAGCCCGGCGTGAATAACGCCCCACTCAGAATCACGCAGAACAGCGCCGCAAAGCTCACGATCAGGCTATCCGTCGGCACCTGTAGCAGCAGCAGGCCCGCGCCCATCAGCAAAATCGCCGCAATCGTGATGTAGGGCAGCAAGGCGCGGACCTGTTCTTCATACTGTGAGCGCTTCATGGTGCCAGTCGGGGCCGTGCGCGTCGCATCAATCGACGGGATGACCGCAGCGCCGACGCTGGCCACCAAGCCTAAGCCGACGCCCTTCAGCAGCGTGATCGGGTCAACGGTCAGCGTGCTGACGTTAACCGCAAAATACAGGTCGCTGATGGTCTGTGCGACCAGCCCCACCATGAAGCGCCCGAAGATAATCCCCAGCCCCATGCCTAGCACCGTACCAATCAAACCGAGTACGAAGGCTTCACCGATGATGAAGGTAAAAATCTGGCTTTTGGTCGCGCCCAGGCTGCGCATGATACCGATCATGGGGCGGCGCTGCACCACGCTGAACGAAACTGTGTTGTAGATCAAGAAGATGCCCACGACCACCGCCAGCAACGACAGCGCTTGCAGGTTGATTTCAAAGGCGCGTGTCATCTGATCGAGTGTATTCGTGCTGCCACCAACCGCCTGCAACGCCGCGCCATCTGGCAG
>DAOTTW010000251.1:0-4436 GCA_034437615.1 Anaerolineae bacterium
TGGAACAAGCCATAGACGAAGTGCGACCGGGACGGGTGGCTTTCTTTGGTGCCTCGTGGTTGACACCGACCACGTATCGCCTGGAGTCCATTCGTATTTGTGCAGACAGATAAACTAATGCATGATGGGGCAAATACGGTGGCAGTTTGCGAAAGCGCCTCGGCGCGTCCCTACGAGCGCTACCCTGTAGGGACGCCATTCTCGGCGTCCGGCGCAGCCGCATTGTAGGCTTCATTTCCGCCATGCTATACTAGACTGAGCTAGCTCACTCTTCTGACCGTGTGAACAGACCGGGGCAAGCGTCTTCTGTCTGTACTGCCAGGCGGCTCGTATCCTCGCCTGTTGCGTGAATCGTCACATATTCGGTTGTCGCGCCATCGTTAAGCACCACAAAAGCGCTTTCGTCGCGGATGTCGGTCAGGTGGTCCAGCACGCTATAGCCCTCATCTTCACGCTGGTCGATGATGCTCGCTACGGCCTCCTCAACAGTACCTTCAAAGGTGGTTGCGTAGTCGGCGTTGAGCACGACAATCGGCTCGCTAAAGCCCTCTGGTACATCGATCTGTTCAATGTCCACCTGTGGGCTGACCTCGGCAGTAATCGACGTTTGCTGTCCGTCAGGTGTCGGCTGAAAGCGCAACGACAAGCTACACTCGGCGTCGTTTGACAAGGTACGCCGATAAAAATCGTGATTAAAGCCGAGTGGGTCAAGCTGTTCCCAGTCAATCGCCGTCAGCGCATTGCTATAGGCATTGCGTAGTTCATCGGCGGGGCGGTTGGCACGCAGATGCGCGTAGTTCAGGGTATTCAGCGTGATCTCGGCGTTTGCGACATCCGGAAAGGGCCTATCACCGAAGCACTGTAGATCGACCTGCTGCGGCAGTTGAATCTGAAAGCGCTCCTCTGGCATCAGTTCGTACTGATGTGAGATGACATTATTGCTGCCGTCGGCGGTGCCTTCCGCACGGAATTCGTAGCGTGCCGTGTAGCCTGCGTCGGTCGTCCATAGTGCGCCACTGCCGGTTGCACGCCCCTTAATGCGAAATAGGCGAGATGCGTCTTGTCCCTCGAAACGGCATAGCTCGGCCTCATAGCCGTTGACAGTCGCTTGTTCGCTGGTCTCACAGATGATGCTGTTGCGGTCGATGAATTGCGAAGCGTTCGTAATTAAACGTGCATCCTCAAGCTGTGTACGCAGTGGGGCTGCTGTCTGTACATTCTGTAGCTCGCCATTGATGGTATATACGGGTGTGCCTTCACCCACAAAGATCGCTCGTGAACAGGTATGCTCAATGCTGTTGCCGCTCCGTTCACCAGCATACATCACCCAGCTAATCGCATTGCCTACGCGCTGTTCCCATACCTCAACCCAATACGCATCACCCGCATTAGCGTTGTTCCGGTCCTGAATTAAGCGATAGATTTGTGCTGTATCGGGCGCGTCTTGTGACACGGTTACCACAACACACAAAGTCAAAATCACAACAGCAAGTAGTGATATGAGGACTGTTCGCACGTGCTTTTCTCCATCAATCAGTAGTAGCTTATTGGTGGTACTTATTGTAGCATTAAGCGTGTAGCAAATCGAATCGGCTATTGTAATAAATTGTAGAGGCCCCATGCGCGTCTATATTTCGTGTCGCCGTAACGCAAAATACGTCACAGCCTCGCGTTTGCACGATCAGCTAGCTACGGCCTTTGGTGATGAGGACGTCTTCTTATGTGATGGTGCCGTTAGCGCTGACGAGCCACTCACAAAAGCCTCGGCACAGGCGATCACAGAGGCCGATATCATGCTGGTACTCGTTGATGCCGACTTTGCACAGGCGTTCAACGAGCCGCCAACAGCAGAGGCACAGGCGCTGACCCTTGAATTGCAGCTAGGCTTGCAATTGGATAAAAGCCTGCTGCTGGTGATGTTGGATGACGCCCAGCTACCGTCGCCCGAAAATCTGCCCACAGCGTTGCGCAATCTATCAAGCGGCGAAATGTTCAACCTGCAAGAAGCCAGCTTCACGCAGCACGCGCAAGCACTTATTGCCTACATCCGCAAGGCGTCCGCCCTGAAAACGCAGCGTCGTGGCAAACGTTGGCGCGTCTCGCCAGAGTTCATTTTCACAAGCCTGTTCGCCTTGTTTGGCCTCTTGATCGCTGTGCCGTCTTTCTTCAGCGACCTGCAAGACCTGCGACCTGAACCAACACCCAGCCCTACCCGAACCTTGAGACCGAGCGAAACCCCCATACCGTCTGATACACCAACAGCGACGCCGACACCAACGATTACCCCAACCCCCATGCCGGATATAGCCGCCGTCGTCCGTGCTGAGTCGCGGGTGTGCCCACCCATTTTACGAGAGCCGCAAGCGCTTGAGGTCGTCGCGTCCGATGCTGGTTTGCAAATCTGGGGTTATAGCACGCTGGATAACTCGCTGTTCGTGGCAGAACCCGCCTGCACGGGCGGTGAGCGAGTCACGTTACCTGCTGAACTGGGCACGGTAGAGCCGTCTGCCCTGTATTATGACGGGACATGGCTCTGGCTGGGTGATAAGGCTGATGGGCGCGTCATCGCGCTCGACCCCACAACGCGAGAGACGCTGCTCATACTCGATCTGCCAGGGGCAAATGCGACCCCGAACGCGATCACCAGTAGCGACGGTGTATTGTGGGTCGGTCTGCGCAATCAGCGTCGGATTGTCAGCTTTCGCTATGACGTAAACAGCGTGACAAGCGATACCTACTGCGGCAGCATTTTTGTCTCCGGCGATGTCAAGGGTTTAGCCATCGAGGGTCAAACGCGCCTGTGGGTTGCACATGGTCGCGGTGAAGGGGGCGTCCTGCAAGGCGTTGATTTGTTGACCTGTAGCTTAACCGGCTTGGGCAGTGGCCTGGGCGCTGAGGTCTTTGATTTAGCTTACGCCGATGAGACGGTTTGGTTGATTGCCGGGCGCGAACTCGTACAGGTCGATACACGCAATAGCCGCATCGAGCACACCGGGGTTACCGGCGTTGATAGCCTGCTGCTAACAGCAAACGCGATCTGGCTGACGAATACGCAGCGGCAGGTCTTGATGCGCTATAGCCTGCTGACGAGCAGCATTGATTTGCGCTTCAATCAGGTCGATACGCAAACCGCCCTGGCGCAAAACGGTGTACAAATCTGGGCCGCCCAGGCTGACGGCTCGCTGGCACGCTATTTGGTGCCGGATATTATTCATGCGGGCGTTGTGGATATTGTGTGGCGCAACGACACATTATGGTTTGTCGATTGGGACCGCAACCTCTGCCACCATCGGGCGACTGTGTTGACCTGTCGGCCTCTTGTCGGGCTTGGAGCAGAACCGACGCGATTGGCACTGGCGAGTGACCCGGATAGGTTGTGGTTGGGGACGGATGATGGTTGGCTGTGGCGCATCAATACACAGACAGCCGAGGCCGAACAATTTACGCGCTTGCCTGCTGCGGCATCGACGCTGGCAGAGGAGACAAACGAGCGCCTCTGGGCAGCGGGTGACGGTTATGCGCTTGTCGTGCCGCTCGACGCACCGGACGATGTGCGCTCTGTTGTGAATTTCGCGCTAGGGGTGCCGCAATTCATCACCTTTGATGGCTCGCGTATCTGGTTTGCCGAGACGAGTCGCTATTATCCCGTTGTTTACGATGCCTCGTTGGGTACGGCGCAGGTGGAAGGCGCAGCCTTCAGCTTGAACGGTGCGCCGCTCGCTGCGTTTGAGGTGGATCGTACAGGCGTATATATGGTGCGTAATGGTGAACTGGAGCATCGCAACCGCTTGACGGGTGCCATCATTAAGCGCACAGGCGTCGGGAACCGCGTGACGGGCTTCACGTTAGCAACGCGCGGTCAGGCCTGGTTAGCAGACGAGCGCGGCGGCTTCATCTACACCACACCCTGACCAAATCTGTTGGACAAGTTATGGCTATAGGTGAAATCGCATCATGAAAGTGCCACACATCCTGAGACGACTGGCCATCATCTGCATTGTATTTGCAGGTGTGGTGGGGTTCGCTCAAACGCAATCCGACGAAGCACAGCCAACACACTCACCGACACTATCCGCGCCGATTGTCGTGCAGAGCGCCAACACCGGGCGCACACAACCCTTCAGCCTGACCGACATTGCCCTGCGGACGAACATCGCCGCATGGCAGCAAGCGGGCTACGATGGCGACGGACGGCGCATCGGCATCATGGATCGTGGCTTTGGCGGCGTACAGGGCTTCATGAACGCGACAGGTGCGCAGGTCAGTGTATCGTTACCGGGCGACCTCGCCAGCTACGACAGCAACCCTGAGACGCACGGCACGCAAGTGCTGGAAATCCTGCATACGTTAGCACCCGCTGCTGAATTCACCCTCTGCGAGTATAGCGACCTGAGTTCATATGTGCTCTGTATCGACCAGATGCTGCTAGCGGGCGT
>DAOTTW010000252.1:0-11310 GCA_034437615.1 Anaerolineae bacterium
CGATGCGGCCAACAAATTCTCGCACCGCCCGGAACGCCTCATCGCGCCCGACATCCTGAAACATCAGATGGCCGCCTTCCTGCAAGATGTACGTTTCTGGTGTGATGGCGCTCAGGCGTCCCTGTGCCAACGGGATCATCACATCTGCCGGGGCGGTGGTATCCCCTACACCATATAGCAACAGGGTGCGCGTGCTCACCTGCGGCAGATGCTCGTAGGCGGCCTGCCGTAACCGGTAAATCTCATAAAGGGCACGGGTGGACCAGGGGCGATACGACAACCGTCCGTCATCGCCTTCGCCCCGTGCTTGACGTTCAGCGCGGATAATGTCGTTGATGCGCTGCTCGCGCTCTTCGTTGTGCAGGTCCATGTGTGGCCGCAGCAAGCTAATCCAGTGCGTATAGGCCAGATAGACATTCTCCAGCACCAACGGCGACCCGGCGATCACCAACCCGCTTATCGAATCTGGGCGCTCAGCAGCGATCAACGCCGCCAGCAAGCCGCCCATCGAATGCCCGATGACGACCACCCGCTCGCATTGTTGCCGCAATATCTCGTAGGCATCCAGCGCGTGCAAGTACCAATCCCGCCAGCGCATCCGGCGCATATCGTCAAGCTGGCTGCCATGCCCCGGCAAACGCGGCACCAGCACCCGATAGCCTTGCTGCGCCAGATCATCCCCCAACCATGCGACCTCATCCGGTGACGCATGGAAGCCATGTAAGATCAGGCACCCGGTCTGGTTATGTGGCGGCTGGCCAACGTAAAAGCGCGGCTTTGCGCCTGGTTGATAGCTCGGTTGTCCTTGTGGCATGGTTGCGGTCCTTAAAACACGTGTAGCACGGCTCTCGTAAGCATTGTACAATGCCAGCGCTTTTTGTCAGCGAATTATAAGGGGTGATGTGGCACAAACGCGACATCGCTCATAGGAGAAATTGGCATGTCGATGCAATCAAAACGCTTATCGTCTTTATTGGCGGCTGTGCTGTTCAGCGTGCTGCTGCTGGCCACGACGAGCAGCCTACAGGCACAGGAAGCAGCAGCAGACCTGGCGGATTTATACGACCGCGCAAATACAGCGGTGGTCGGCGTGCGGGCTGTCAGCGCATCGGAGGACCCCTTCGCGCCACAAAGCGGTGCACAGCAGGGTGCAGGCTTCTTCTTCGATGGTGAAGGCCGCATCGTCACCACACAACGCCTGATCGTGGATGCGACCCGCGTTGAGGTGGCCCTGCTGGATGGCAGCTTACTAGAAGCCGACATCGTTGGGCAAGACCCCGTTTCAAATATCGCGGTTATACAGGTCAACGTGCCACAAGAACAATCCGCAGCGATTAGCGTGGTGGCTACGAATACGCTGCGGGTAGGCCAGTCGGTTGTCGCGCTAGGTAGCCCCTTCGGTGATCGTGCCACCCTGACGACGGGTGTTGTGCGTGGCGTCAATCGTCAGGTGCCGGAGATCGCCAGCTTCAGTCTCGGCGGCGTCATCCAAACCGACGCGGACATCAGCGCAAGCGAAAACGGCGGCCCGCTGCTGAACCTGGATGCAGAGGTCGTCGGCCTGAACGCCATCGAGCCAGGCGGTGGCCCTGCCTATGCAATACCGGGCACGATTGTGCAGCGCATCGCAGAGCAGCTTATCGAAAACGGTGACATTGCCTATAGTTTCCTGGGTATCACGGGCGAAGACGTCTCGCTGCCTATCATCCAGACGTTCGACCTGCCGGAAGGCTTCCGGGGTGCTGTCGTCAATGAGGTTTTTAACGGGACGCCTGCTTCACGCGGTGGCCTGCGCAGCGCGGTCTACACCACTGGGCCGGATGGCCTGATTACGCCGCAGTCAGTCGATATTATTACATCGGTGGATGGCACGATCATCACCAGCGTTGACGATCTATTCCTGTATCTCTCGCTCAGCACACAGCCAGAACAGACGATTACGGTCAGCATTCGGCGTATCTCCGGGCCGGATACACAGGATTCACGCCAGCTTGAGGTTGTGCTGGGCCAACGTGACGCCAACTAGCACAGGATGCCTGCATGAACCCACCGCTTCGCCTCTTCATCGCCTTTCAGCAGCGCTACAACGACCCGCCGCCCTACGTGTTGCAGGTGCCGGGCCGCGATATGTGGCTGGCTGCTGCGCCCAGTGGCAACAATAACTACACGCTGGTCGCGCCGGATTTCGACGCCACGACGGTATTTGATCTGCGCAGTGCACGCGCCCACAAAACCAACATCCGGCGGCCCCTGCCGCGTTGGTCGCGCTATTCGGCTGGGGTGCTGGTCACGTTGGCGGATGAAGGGGCGTTAGCGTTGCCGGGGGTGCTGGCGGTCATCGCAGGCGATGAACCAGCCGGGCCGCGCTATGAGTATGCGCTTGGGATGGCGTTTGCGGCGTTGTGGTATGCCGTGAATGGGCAGACGTGCGATGAAAATTGCCTGATACGGTTGCTGACGCGGGTGCAGAAGCGCTATGTGCAGCCTTGATCGTAGAACTATTTCGGCAATGTCATATTAATCAGATATTCGATTTGGTCACACAAAATCAGGTAGCATCACACATGATGCACGGTTTAGAGTAACTGCTCGCGCAACTCGGCAAACTGCGCCGCGTCTAATTCCGTCAGCAAGCCATCCCGCACCACTGACGGGGAATCCGCCAGCGCTTGCTTGCATAGCTGCGTCGCGGCTGCACGCTCACCCATCAGATAGCGCAGCAGCCCCACGTAAAAGTCAATCGAAGCGTCGGCGCTCATGATGGCTTTCGCTGCCTGATAATCCTGCTGTGCGGCCTCGTAAGCCCCTGTATGACGATGTGCATGGCCACGCGCTAGCAGCACACGCGCCCGTAACGCCTGTGCATTGGCATCTGTCGGGTCAAAGTCCCGCTTGATGTGGGCGATCACAGCGCTATAGCCGCTAATCGCGGCTTCGTGCTCATGACGCAGCATCAGCAGGTCGCTTGTGCGTTGCTGCCAGCGCCAGCTTTGCGGTTGCGCCTGCACCAGCGTCAGCGCCGCATCAAAATCGCCCTGCGCAATCAACAGATTCAGCAAACGCTCGGCCATGCGCTCTTGCTGCGGGCTATTTGCGGGTGCCTGCGCCAGCGCATCCCGCATGGCATTCAGCGCCGCATTGACGGCTCCCATGCGCTCTAGCAGGATGCTGCGTTGCTGCTGATCGTCGGCGGTTGGTTCAGGGATGGCGTTCAGGTCCGCCAGCGCATCGTCGTAGCGCTCTAAGCGCTGCAACACCTGTGCACGCAGCCGCCGCGCTGAGTAGTCATCCGGCATATTGTGCAATTGTTGGTCCAGCGCATCTACTGCTTCGTTAAGTTCGCCTGTCTTAATGAAAGCCAGCGCCAGTTGCATCGGGGTATATGTCATCGCGACCACCTGCTGTTGTCTGTTGTTATACAGCTTAACTATCGTTGATTTCGGACTACAAAGCTGGCGACACGCCCCTACAGGCGCTTCGTGCCATCATCATCAATGATATGCAGCCGTTCACCATCGCTGGTCACCTGATAATCCGGCCCTACGTCATCTGCACGACGGTCCTTGCGCTTGTCGTCGGCAGGGTCATACAGCGCCGGATTGTAGTAATCATTGTGCATGTCGCTATAATCGTTGTAGCGCCTATAGGGATTGTGGTAGGCCGCTTGTTGTGCGCTGTCGTTGTCATACCACACCGTCCGAAACCCACGCTGGCCACTGAAAAGCCAGGGCAGTATCCAGAATAAGCCGAATAGCCACCACCATGACAGGCTCAGCACGAGGCTGAAGAGAACCAAGAAGACCACAAAGCCTGCGATGCCAGCCACAAACGACTGTGTGTAATGTTTGCGATGTCTGTGTTTCATCGAGTGCTGGGGCAGGGAACCACCTGCTTTAGCGGGTGGAGGAATGCCCTTCTTTCCTTTCTTGTTATTTTTTTCTTGCTATTCTTTCTCTTTTTCTGTATGCATATACGTATAGGGTGCAATGGGGTTGCGAGAAAAGATAAGTACGCGGTATATTTGACGTATGGCACGTACAAGACGCAGACCCAACAACATACACAAGCAAACACCCAAAAACAGTAGCTTCCCGCCCGATCATATCGGCGCGTTGGTGGCATCGGTTATAATTGCCGCAGCAAGTTGGATCGGGCTGTTGCGCCTGTTCACAACTAGCTTACCACGTATCGGCGGTGAATTGTGGCTCTTTTTCACGCTGCTAATGCTGGCGGTGACGTGTTCGGCGCTGCCCATCGTGCGCTATTTAAATGTGCGTTTTACGCCGCTGGATGCTGAAGTGCCCCCTAGCGGCGTGATCGTGCGGCAAAGCGTGTGGGTCGGCCTATTTGTGGTGACGTGCGCCTGGTTGCAGATTCCGCGTGCGCTGACCTTGCCGCTGGCCTTCTTCATCGCGCTGATTTTCGTCGTGGTTGAATTCTTCCTACGTAACCGTGAACTGGCCAACCCGGTCTAATTCCCAAGAAAGCGAGACAGACCCAATGAAATCCGAGCTTGATGCGTTGATGGCAAAGCGCAACCTGGATGCTTTTGTCGTCACAGGTGGCGAAGGCGAAAACATCCCGCGCTATTACCTGACGAATGGCGCACACATTACATCCGGCACTGTGCTTAAGGCGCGTGGTAAAGCGCCGCTGCTGGTGGTCAACCCGATGGAGGTCGAAGAAGCGCGTAAAAGCGGCCTGCGCGTCGTGACGCAAACCGAACTGGGCTTCTTCAAGCTGCTGCAAGAGACAGGCGACAGAGCACAGGCCGCGTTGCGCTTCTGGGGTCTGATGCTGCGAGCGGCTGGCATCACATCGGGGCGCGTCGGCGTTTACGGGCGTGGTGAGATCAACCAATACCTACATCAGATTAACGCCCTGGATGCGATGCTGCCCGAATTTGAATTTATTGGCGAAGGCGGCCTGACGCTCTTTGATGAAGCCATGCAGACCAAAGACGCCGACGAAATCCGCCGCATTCAATCCGTAGCCGAGCGCACCAACGCTGTTTTACAAGCCACCTGGGACTACCTACAAAGTCATGCCGTGCGCGATGACACGCTGATAACGCCACAGGGCGACCCGCTGACGGTGAAAACAGTCAAGCGCTTTATCCGGCGTGCCCTGCTGGACCGTGACCTGGAAGCGCCTGAATTTATCTTCGCGCCCGGTGCCGAAGGCGCTTACCCGCATAACGTCGGTGGGCCAGATACGCCCCTGCGCCTGGGTGAAAGCATCGTGTTCGACCTATTCCCGCGTGAGCTTGGCGGCGGCTATCACCACGACGTAACGCGCACATGGTGCCTGGGCCATGCACCCGCACACATCCAGCAAGCCTATGATGTGGTGATGGAAGCCTTCGATAAATCCATTGAGGCATTCGGCGTCGGTAAACCCACAAACCAGCTTGATGCCCTCGTCAACGAACATTTTGAGGCCGCAGGCTACAACACGCGCCGCGTCGATTCAGACGCGAACAAGGGCTACGTGCATAGCCTCGGTCATGGGCTGGGCCTGCACGTACACGAACGCCCCAGTATCGTTTACATGTCCACCAATGATACGTTTCAGGTCGGCAACGTTATTACGATTGAGCCGGGGCTATACGACCCGGATGCAGGCTATGGGCTGCGTGTTGAGGATACCTGCTATGTGGATAGCGACGGGCAACTGGTCTCGCTGACGCCCTTCAAGAAGGATTTGGTGATCCCGCTGCCAGCAAAATAGCTGACCGTTTGCAGACGCAGCAAGCCGCGCCCCCACCTATGGATACAGGCGCACACCCAACCCGTCCGCGTTGTGCAGCCTGTCGTATACGGCCTCGGTGCGCTGTGTGAAGCCATCCGCCAGTTGCAAGCGGATGCTTTGCAGCGTACCCGGCAGATCAAAGGCGTGGTGCGTGCGCAGGGGCCGCCCATACACCCACTTGGATGACGGAAGCGACCCGGCCACTGGCAATTCGTTCTGCGTCTCGCGCCAATTTGCGCCTGCTGCGCTGAGCACCGTATGCATGTCTTTATACGTCGCGCCCAACGGCAACCACGTCAGTTCCAGTTCAATCATCGCCTGCGGCTCGTTCAGCCTCACCTGCGCATCCACCAGCACAGCCACATCCCCAAACGGGATGTAGCGCCCCTGCTGTATCGGCGGCAAATCCACAGCACGACCCGCAAATTGCAGGCGTAGACCGGATGCTGCCAGGTCGGGCGGCAGATCATATACGCTCGTCCAATAGCCGGCTTGCGCTGGCGCTATCGGGATGACAGCAAGCACCTGCTCATGATGCAAGATCGTGACCTCGCTGGTTGTAGCGGAAACCTGCCAATGCAGATACAGGCGCACACGCCCCGGCGTCACATCCGCATCGTAACCGCGCAAGCTCAGCCCATCGGCGGCGACGTGCAGCGGGTTTTGTGTCGGCAGTGGCAAGTCACCCGGCAACACCTGCACCCGCGCCACCTCAATGCGCTCCTGACCATCGGCGTTACGTAAGACGCCCTGTGACGTGTACGCGCCAACCGCCAGCGCATATTCACCCGGCGGCACGGTCTGCGGCACCTGCACATCATAGGTCAGCGTCAGCGTGTCAGCGTCTGCGCTTACATTCGGCGCTTGCAGGGCGATGTCCTGCTGTGCCAGCGGCGGTGCTTGCATCGAACTGAGATGCACAAAGGTCGTCAGGTCGCCAAAATTCACCGGGGCGTCTAGTTGCCATGTCAGGTCTAGCTGCAACGTCTCGCCCAGCCTGATGCGATCTGTTGCTGGGTCTGCGCTGATAAGCGTTATGCGCTGTGCAGCGGGGGCTGTAAAGGTCGCATAGCCTGCCGCATAATCAGATGCAGTCGCCGCCTGTAATTCCGGCAACACACGCTGACCCGCAAACGCATAGGGCAAAAAGCGGTAGGCTTCGGGGAAAAATTGCGTCACCAGCACATCACGCCCGGCTGCAACCTGTGCTTCAATGCGCTGCGTCCAGTTATCCGTCGGGGATAAATCCCCGCGTGGGAAAACGTACTCGATATGCACATCAGGCCGCACGTTTTCGACGCGATGCAGGTAAAACAGCGGTGTTGCGCGGTGCCACTGCGTCAGAATCACGGCGTTAGGCGGCGCTTGCGTTAACGTGGCCAGCGCAGCGTCACGGGCTTCTTCACGTTGGGCGTAGCGGCCCCAGGTCAGCGCGTTGGTGTGTACGCTGCGCACGATGCCGATGCAGGCGACAATCACCATCACAGCAGCAAACGCGAACAGAGCAAACCGTTTGTGGGGACGTGCTTCTGCACGTCCGCGCCCTAAGGCGTAACGGATGCCATAAATGGCGTCCCTACACCGCAAAACCTGTGATGTGCACACACCCAACCCCAGCGCCAGCAGCAAATACGCAGGCAGGGCATATTCAGCCGTCTGTGGTGCGCGATACGTCACGGATACAAACGTATGCACCGCCGCCCCTGCCATCAGCAAGCCAAACAGCCAGCGATCCCGCAGCAGCCCGAAAACCAGCGCGACGAGGCCAGCCAGCAACAACCAAACATCCCATTGCAACCTGTAGATTTCCAGCAGCACGCGGCCACGCTCACCCCACGCATCAACCCCCGCATGGGCGAATAAATCGCCCGAAAAGCCACGCGCCAGCACGTAATGCCAGAAGCCGCCCCACGTCTGCAAGCTATCCGGCGCATTGGGCGTGAGCAACAGGTACAGCCAGGGCAACGCGCCGATAATCGCCGCAGACAGTACAGCAAGCGGCCACCGCCGCCACGCACGCAGATCAAGCAGGGCCAGCGCCGCCGCAAACACCAGCCCCACGAACAGCAACGAGCCATGATGCGTCACGCCCAATCCAGCCGCAGCCCCAAAACGCAACAGCGGCCACGTCGTCTGCCCTTTGCGCTGCTGCTGCCGCCGATACGCCAGCACCGCCTCCAGCATCGCCGCAGCAAAGAACACGGTTAATGGTCGGATGCTGGCCTGTGTCGCGGTCATCCAGAAGCTAGCCGACGCCAGCAATGCGAAGCCAGCCAGCCAACCAGCGAACACGTTGCCCGTTTCGCGCTGCGCGATGTAAGCCGTTAGCGTCACCGTGAGCGCAGCCACCAGCGCCGAAAACAGGTTCGTGCTGAGGGCAAAATCAAACGGCATGATACGTGCAAAGCCACCCGCCAGCAGCGTATACAGCGCATACCCCGGCGGATGCGCCACACCCCATTCGGCTATCACAAGCTGATATTCGCCAGCATCCGAGGGCAGCAACCCCGGCGATAGCGTAGCGACAAACGCAAGCAAGGCAATCACGCCGGGGAACCAGCAGGCGTATTGGCTGAATTTTGTCAATCGTGACACCATGCGAATCCCTTCAAAATCGTGCGGCGCTATTCTACGTGGGGCGATACATAGGCCACAATGCTATAATGCCAATTGTAAATTGTTCGTAGGGTTGCCAGAGGATTGCTTCAACCATGACTGCACCGGGCCACACCATGACCGCTGAAGCCTTCGATGCCTTCACCGAGCGCGACGAAAACGCCGATAAGCTGTTTGAATTCATTGGCGGGGAGATTGTCGAAGTGCCAAGCAACGCTTATGCTTCAAAAATCGCTAGCAGGGTTAATGGCTATATTTTCGTGTATCTGATGAATAAAGACATCGGCCATTTAACGGGTGAACAAGGCGGCTATCAGGTCGCAGGTGAACGCTATGCACCGGATGTGGCGTTCATCTCATATGCACGCCAACCCGAATTGGCCAAAAAAGGCTACAACCCCAACCCGCCTGAATTGGCCGTTGAAGTGCTGTCATCAGAGGACGCACGCGAAGAGCGTAACCTGACGATTAAACTCGGCAATTATCTGTATGCCGCAACAACCGTCTGGATTGTACGCCCGGATAACAAAGACGAAAACGATCAGCCCGAACCCATCATCGAAGTGCATGAACCGGGCAGGAAAGTGCAGGTACTCGGCCCCGACGATACCCTGAGCGCTGAGCACATCCTACCTGGCTTCACGGTACGGGTGGCTGACCTGCTCGGATGAGCCTATCTGTTAGAGTTGCATACAAAGTGGCTTGTCGGTTTTGCAGAATGTGTTATGCTAACTGCATCCGAGTGAAACGTGTATGCAAACGACATGGACATATTGACCAACGGAATACCTTCGGTCCCACCTATCTTAGCGGCGGGGCCAGTCGGCGGCGGTGACGTTGCTGGCACCTGGGGCGGCCTGATTCTTTTCGTGGCCGTTGCTCTGGGCGTATCTTTCCTCTGCTCAATCTTGGAAGCGGTGCTGCTCTCGACCTCCATCTCGCACATCGAGACGATGGCCAACGAGGGCAAACCAGCCGGCAAACTGATGCAAAAGCACAAAAGCTACGTCGAGCGCCCCATCTCCGCAATTTTGACGCTCAACACCATCGCGCATACCGTCGGTGCCACCGGCGCAGGCGCAGAGGCCGTCGGCATCTTCGGTAGCGAGTGGGTCGGCTTGATTTCCGCTGTGTTGACTTTCTTGATTCTCGTCTTCTCGGAGATCATCCCCAAAACGCTAGGGGCGACTTACTGGCGGCAACTCACAGGTTTTGCGGCCTACCTCACTGAATTCCTGGTGATTATCCTGTTTCCGGCGGTGTGGTTCCTGGAACAAACAACCCGTGTGCTGAAATCGCAAGAAGAAGGCCCAACGGTCAGCCGTGACGACATCGAGGCCCTGGCACGCCTTAGCACCTCCGAGGGTACGTTGCTAGCGCAAGAAAACCGCATCCTGCGCAATTTGTTGCACTTGCGTAACGTGCAGATACGCGACATCATGACACCGCGCACCGTCGTCTTTACGCTGCATCAGGATACGACGCTAGGCGAGGTCTTGCAGGAGAACCCGTCAATTCCGTATTCGCGCATCCCCATCTATAACGAAAACATCGACGACATCGCAGGCTTTGTGCTGCGCCACGATGTCTTTCATAACTACGCCAACGGCGCGAAGGACAAGCCGCTGATCGAACTGAAGCGCGACATCCATGCCGTGCCAGAGACGAACAGCGTCGCTAACGTGCTAGACGAGATGATGTCCAATGGTCAGCATATCGTGCTCGTCATTGACGAATACGGGGGTGTAGCTGGCGTGCTCACGATGGAAGACGCCATCGAGTCGTTGCTCGGCATCGAAATCACGGATGAATCCGACCTGGTGGCGGACCTGCGCAAGATGGCCCAACAGCGGCATCAGCGCCAGCAAGCCATGCTAGAGCGCATGAACACCATCGTGGCGGCCAACGGCAGCAACGGTAAACAGCCAGACATGCCGACACTGGCCCCGGACCAGAACACCAGAGCGGACGATGGCCCTGCAAATGATGGCCACAACACAAACCCCGAAGCCAGCCTATAAGCGTCGGCTAGGGCAATTCACCAATCAGAATCAGCGTGTATGCGCCATCGGTGCGGCGGTCACGGCTCTGCAAGCGCAGCAGCATGGGGTCAGTATCGCCAGGGGCCAGCAGCACACCCGCGTCGAAGCGGTCCGCTGTGATAGTGGCCACAGGCGGCGTGACTAGCGTCAACGTCGCCCCCGCAACAGACGCTATATCATCACAACCGAAGCGGCCAGCATCATCACAGGTTCGCAGCACCTCAAAGCCATCCTGCGCGTCAAGCACCTGCATCTGTGGATCGAAACGCGGCGCGTCACTCGCAGCCAGCATATACACCCGCAAGGCTGTATCCCGCGCCAACGGCCCCAAGCGCAGCAAGAGATCGTCTGCATCGCTGTTCTGGTGGATGCGCAAGCCTTCTAGCACGGCCACATAGCGCCCACTGGCACCATCCAGGCTGCCAACCGTGAAGGTTACCTCGCCAAAGCGCTCGGCGTTAGCGGACTGCGTGCTCAGGTTGCGCAGCGTAAGCTGTGCCACGTCCGCCAGATCATCCTGTGTGATACTCAGCGCTGGTAGGTCGGGCCAGTTCAGGCTGCTGCCCGGCACGCGCTGGCCGTCGTCTGTGCATTCAAGCACGCCTGCGCTCGCCTCGGATTCAGCGCGGATCACCGGATGAAATCCATCCAGCCCAAACACAGTCAGGCGGTAGAATTCCAGCAGTTCGTTGCTCTCTGCATCAGCACTATTTTGATCTGGCTCCGATGGTAGCACGTCCTCACGCAAGCTGAAGTTGCTGGCCTGCGTAACAAGCATGTCATCACAGCGGAATTCAACCTCCGTGCGCCGATTTTCGCGGGGTGGCGTGCCCTCAAGCAGCAGCACCGATAGCGTATAGCTGCCTGTCGTAGCGCCTTCGCGGTTGCCATCTCGCGTCGC
>DAOTTW010000253.1:0-4147 GCA_034437615.1 Anaerolineae bacterium
ATGCACCGTACCCGCTTGCTCGACTACGCCGGACGTGGTCTGGTTGCGCCTGTTGGTGAGACGTTCGCAGCGCAGGGCATCGACGTGGACGACTTCGCTGAAGAAGCACTGAACGCAGTCACAGTAGATGGCGAGGTCTATGGTCTACCGTTTGACCTGCATACACTGCTCTGGCACGTCAACACCGATCTGATGGCCGAAGCTGGTCTGGTTGATGAGGACGGCAACGTGATCTTGCCAAGCAGCCCTGAAGAGATGCTCGAACACGCTGCGTTGGTCGAAGAGGCAACCGGTGTAGACTACATCGCTATGGATGCGACCCAGTTCCCGCTGGGTGTGCGCGCCGTGTTCGCGATGATCTGGCAGCAAGGCGGCGACCTACTCAACGAAGATCGCAGCGCTGCTGCCATCGACAGCGAAGCAGGTCAACAAGCCCTCAGCGCAATGGCGGCCCTCTTCCAAAACGACTATGCCAACGCAACGTTTGATTACGCCACGTCACAGGAAGCCTTCTTGAACGGCGAGGCCGCTATCCTCATAAATGGCACATGGGTCGTGGATTTCTACAGCGATCAGGCCGCCAATGAAGACGTCCCGTTGACCAACTATGCTGTCGCGGATTTCCCTGCGTTGTTCGAGAATGCTGCTACATGGTCCGATACACACATGTGGGCCGTGACACGCACAGGGGCAGCCGACGAAGCGAAGTTGGACGCTGCCATGACCTTCCTGGAATACCTGAACGAGAACAACATTCAGTGGGCACGCACAGGCCATGTCGCCATTCGTGAATCTGTGCTGGAGAGCGAGGAATACCAGGCACTGCCGAAGCGCGAGCAGTACGTCGGCACCGCAGAAATTGCACGCGCCTTCCCGCAAATCCGCAACTATCAGACCCTGGAAGACATCTTGCAAGAAGAATTCCAGGCGGTCTGGATCGTTGACAAGCCCGTTGATCAGGCGTTAGCTGATGCCGCATCGCGCATTAACAGTTTCATCGGTGGCTAAAAGTATAACGTCATGGGGGTTCGCCGTTGGTGACCCCCTTGCTACCCGTTGCGCCTCTGAACAGAATTTCGTCTTCTATTTAGCATCTTTCATCTACTATCTTTCATCTACTATCTTTCATTACTGCAGGAACAATCATGGCACGCGAACAGCTTTCGCTGGATGGCATCTGGCAATTTCACTACGCCGGCGAAATCCCCCGGCAATCCGCCCCACCAGAGGATGTAGCATGGCGCGACATCAACGTGCCGCAACCCTGGCAAGCCGCGCATGACGATTTGCGTTATGCTGTCGGCATTGCCTGGTATCGCCGGATGCTGACGATCCCGCCAGCGTGGCGTGGCAAGCGCGTGCTACTGCGCTTCGGGGCTGTGTATTATCACGCGTTGATCTGGGTCAACGGGCGCTACATGGGCGACGACGCCAACGGCTGGACGCCATTTGAGTGCGACATCACCGACGCACTGACCGACAGCCAGAACACGTTACATGTTCAGGTCGTGCTGCCATCCGACGATGCACAAACCTACCCCGATTATCCCTTCTCCGAGGTTCCGCACGGCAAACAAAGCTGGTACGGGCAGTGGGGTGGCATCTGGCAATCCGTTTACCTGGAATCACGATCGCCACAGCACATCGCACACGTACACATCGACAGCGACATCGGCGGAACAGTACGCCCGACAATCGAATTGGCACAGCCAACTGACGCGACTCAGCAAGCACACATCAGCGTTCTTGCAGCAGATGGCACGGTCGTTACACAGCACACAGAAAAACTAATCAGTGATGATCCATTTACATCACAGCCGTTACAGATACCAGAGCCGCAATTATGGTGGCCTGTGCATATCGACGCCACGCCCCCGTCCAGCGCGCCATATCTGTATACGTTGCGGGTCATGCTCTCTGATGGCAGTGGCTTGCTGGACAGCGTTGAAAAGCGCTTTGGACTCCGTGAGATCAGCAAGCGCGACGGTTGGCTGTATCTGAATGGCGAAAAGCTATATTTGCGTGGTGCACTGGATCAAGGCTATTACCCCGACACACTGGCGACGCCACCCGACAAACCGCCCTATACGCAATTGCTCAAGCAGCAGTTTGAGCAGGCTCGCGCCCTGGGCCTCAACTGCTTGCGGATGCATATCAAAGTACCAGACCCTCGCTATCTTGATTTGGCCGACGAGCTAGGTCTGTTAATCTGGCTGGATTTACCCAATGTCGGCCATTTGAGCGAGCCAGCCAAACAGCGTTTGCATGAGACGCTGCGACGTATGCTCCGGCGTGACGCACATCACCCGTCCATTATCATCTGGACGTTGGTTAACGAAGATTGGGGCACCGACCTTGTGCATGACCCGTCACATCGGCAATGGCTACGGGACGAAGTAGCAGCACTGCGTCGGCTCGACCCAACGCGCCTGATCGTGGATAATTCACCCTGCTATCCGAATCAGCACGTCACAACCGACATCGAGGACTATCACTATTATCGTGCCTACCCGGATAACGCCGCCGATTGGGACGCGACGATTGCAGCATTTGCAGGGCGTCAAGCCGATACATTTGCCCCCGACGGTCAGTGTAACGGCGACGAACCTCTGATCGTCAGCGAGTTTGGCAATTGGGGCCTGCCAGATGTTGATTTGCTGCGTGATGCCGCTGGAAATTTGCCCTGGTGGTTTCAGACAGGTGCCGAATGGGCTGACGGTGTCATGCTGCCGCATGGTGTGCAAGAGCGCTTTCGGCAGTGGGGCTTATGGCGCGTCTTCGGTGACTGGAAAACCCTGGTTTACGCCTGTCAGCGACAGCAAGCCGACGCACTCAGCTACGAGATTGAGACCATGCGCCTGCATCCTGAGATTACTGGCTATGTCATCACCGAATTGACCGACGTCCACTGGGAAAGCAACGGTTTGCTGGATATGCGTCGCAATCCGCGTTATCTAGGGATCAAGAATCGTGATGATGCGTTGATTTTGCGACCTGAACGCTGGTCGTATCGCGCTGGTGACACGGTACACATCCGCGTCTGGATGCACCGCGTCAAACCTGTGGCACGGCGTGCTGTTCGTGTCCGGTGGAGGGTCGGCCAGGTTAACCCTGAGGATAATTACACGCTGGACTTACCCGCAGCGGGTCATGTGATCGAGTTGCCGCCTATCATATTTCAGGTGCCAGAAATACAGATAGCGTGGCGCGATAAACTGGTCTGCTCGCTCACACTCACAGAGGATGCAGCGGCGGGTTGGCAGACAAGCGGCGAAGTAAGCCTGTCATTTTACCCAGAAAAGCAACCGCGCACCATTCCTATTAAACGGGCTGATGACGATATACGTGACTGGTTGCAAGCAGCGAACGACAATCTCATACCAGACAGCGACAACGGTTTCATCATCACCCACACACTGGATAATGCGACGATACAGGCTATCCAGCGCGGTGCACGGGCGCTGATACTGGTCGATTCGCCAGATGCCCTACCTCAGACACCTACAGATGAGGCCGTCGCCAGCCGCTTTCCCTACGCACAGGTCAAGTTGCGTGCTGGTAGCATTTGGTCTGGGGATTGGGCGTCTAGCTTCTCGTGGTTGCGACGAGATGGCTTATTTGCCGACATTCCCGGTGGGCCATTGTTCGACCACAGCTTCATTGATATCATTCCGCACTATGTGCTTGCGGGTTTCTCACCGCTCGATTATGCGCGGAATGTTCATGCGGGCCTGTTCGTCGGTTGGCTCCACAAACACAGTGCTATCATCGGCAAACGCAACTATGGTAAGGGTGTGGCAGTGCTGACGACACTCAGGTTGCCATCTACACTTCCAGACGATCCATTGGTTACGACTTTGCTGGACGGACTGCTCACTTTGCTAGCGGGTTAATGCACCCTTTGCAGGTCAAGTTTTAGCAAGTGGCCGAAGTAGATAGTTATCCTTCGTCCGGTATGTGTCAACGCACTTTCCGCAGTTTCCAGGTGCCTATGCGGCAATTTAGGAGAGGCCAGAAAAGACCGTGAAGGCCAGATAATTATAACGTTATAATCAAGACATAGGCTCGCAAGGTGAATATTGATACCAGATTTGATCTTTGAAACAAAACTTAAGCCGTTTGTAGGCTTTTTTGACCCTTTAAAAAC
>DAOTTW010000254.1:0-7037 GCA_034437615.1 Anaerolineae bacterium
AGGGACGCCATTCTTGGCGTCCGGGGCGGCGCAAGCCGCCATAAAATACGGTCAAACATCAAATACCTACCCCTGAAAAGGGGGAGGTACGGTGTTAAAAGCCCCTCTCCCAGTGCCAAAGGCACGTTCGGGAGAGGGGTTTGGGGTGAGGGCCAAGCAGTTACGGTCAGTGCCCTGTCCCTACAGGGTCGCAATTATTCACAACAGGTCTGTAGGGACGCGCCACTGGTGCGTCCGCCACACAGGAACAACGGAAAACTAAATACCTACCCCTGAAAAGGGGGATTGAGGGGGTGAGGGCCAATTCGCAGGAAAAACACGCCTGCCTGAGTAGCTACTTTGTGCCTCTACAACAGCGCTTCCAAACGATCCACCAACGACCCCAGCACGCCGAAGGTCTTTTCGACGGCTTCCGGTGTGGACATATCGACCCCGGCAACGGCCAGCGCGTCAATCGGATACATCGAGCCGCCCGCCCGCAAGAACTTACGATAATTCTCGGCGTCGTCCTCGGTGCCTGCCTGCACTTTTTCGGCCAGCGCGTGCGCGGCACTGATGCCCGTCGCATACTGGAAGGTGTAGAACGGCACGTAAAGGTGCTGGAACTGCGCCCAGGTGATGCCCGTGCGCGTGCTGTCGTCGGCCAGCGTATCCCCATAACCCTCGGCGTACAGGTCCGCCATGATGCCATTCAGGATGCTGGCGTTCAGCGGCTTGCCTTGCTCTGCGCGGCTGTGGACTTCCAGTTCAAAACGCGCCAACGTCGGCATGATGAAAAAATAGCGGTGGAAGTTGGTCATGGCCTCGTCAATCAGCGCCAACTGAAAATCGCGCTCAGGCTGCTTATCCAGCAGGTAGGCGCGGGTCATGGCCTGATTGAAATTGCTGGCGACCTCGGCGGCGAACATGGAATAGCGTGCATAATATTCGGGCTGATGCTTGCGCGAGAGGTACGAATGCAGCGAGTGGCCCAGTTCATGCGCCAGCGTGCTCAGGTCGCCAATGCTGTTATCGTAGCTCATCATGATGAACGGGTAGGTATCATAGGCACCACCAGAGAAAGCGCCCTGACGCTTGCCTTCGTTGGGGTAGTAATCCACCCAGCGCTCTTCCAGGCAGCCGCGCCGCAGCGCTTCGACGTAATCCGCGCCTAAGGGCTGCATCCCCTCGGCAATCCAATCGACGGACTGCTCAAAGGAAACGGCTGGCGCGGCTGGCGTCAGCGGTGCCCAAATATCCCAGGGTTGCATCTTCTCAACGTCAATCGCACGCGCCTTAACCGCCCAGTAACGATGCCAGGTGGGTAGGTTGGCCTTGAAGGTGGCAATCAGGTTATCGAAGACCTCACGCGGGATGTTAAAGGGCGCAAGGCGCGATTGCAGCACGTTGTCATAGCCACGCACATTGGCCTGAAACACGTTTTGCTTGACGCTGCCGATGTAGGCGGCTGCCAGCGTGTTCTTCATGGATAGATAGCTGTCGGCGTAGTTTTCCCAGGCGCTGCGGCGCAGCGTGCGGTCATTGCTCTGGCGCAGGCTGTCGTTTGTGCTCTGCATCACGCGGTAATTGTCGCCGTTGCTGTCGGTTGCATCGGCAAATTTCAGGTCGGTGTTGGCCAGTTCACCCGCGACATCGCTCATCGCGCTGAAGGGGTCGCTGAGCATCCCTAGTATCTGCTCGATTTCCGGGCTGCGGGTGTGCGCCTGCTGGCGCAGCATATCCTCGATGGTGTGGCGATGCACGGCGAAATCCGCGCTCTGGTCCAGCCAGCCACGCAGCGTGTCCGCGCCCAGCGCCAGCAGTTCAGGGCGCACAAAGGCGTTTCTGGCCATCAGCTTGCCCATCGCGCCAGAGGCCTGCCCGCTCATAGCCTTTGCTTCTTCGTCGTTGGCGTCTACCGCGCCGGACATGCCCGCATAGAAGTACAGCTTGCTTATGCGCCGCCGAAATTGGCTGATGACTTCCATGCATTCAACGATGCGCTCCGGTGTCGTGAGCGTGCCGGGGTAGGCGTTTAGTTCGTTCAGGTCTGCCATGAATGCCTCCAGCGCGGCATACCAGGCATCACGGTCCGCAAAAATGCTCTCGTGGTTCCAGGTGGCCTGCTTGGGCACCTCATTACGTGTGATTACCTTCTGGGCAACAGCCATACGTTATTTCTCCTCATATTGGCATTGGCATTGCTATCTGCATCGCCGTAAAAAATCAAACGCTGTCGATTATGGGCCACAACAGCCTGATTTTAAAGGCATATCAGCCAATCACGCACCGCATCTTCATAGTTAGGCATGTCGTTCAAGCGCCCTTTGTCTAGGTTGCACACATCACACGGCGGTGAACCCTGTGTCTCTTGTTGCTTGACAACAAGCGCAAGACGCGGCAAACTCTAAACTCAGATTAAAAAGGCGTAAAAATAACAGCCAGTTGTTGTGAAGTTTGCATAATTGGCATTATCAGGAGGCCAAGCCTTGAATAAAGTATTAATGGAAGTCGAAAATCTCGTCGTGAGGTTCTACACCCAGGAAGGCACGGTGTATGCTGTAAACGACATCTCCTACCAGCTCCGTGAGGGCGAGACGCTGGGTGTCGTCGGTGAAAGCGGCAGCGGCAAGAGTGTGCACGCCCTGTCTATCATGGGCCTGATTCCGACCCCACCCGGCAAGGTCGAAAGTGGCCAGGTGAATTTTGAAGGCCGCGATCTGCTGAAGCTCTCGAAGGAGCAGATGCGCCTGGTACGCGGCAAAGAAATCGCGATGATCTTTCAGGACCCCATGACCTCGCTCAACCCGGTGTTGACCATCGGCACACAGATTACCGAGTCGCTAAAATTGCACCTGGGCATGACGAACGCGCAATCGCGCAAACGTGCCGCCGAATTGCTGGATCTGGTCGGCATCCCCGATGCTGGCAAACGCCTGGACGATTACCCGCATCAGTTTTCGGGTGGTATGCGTCAGCGCGTGATGATCGCAATGGGCCTATCCTGCAACCCGAAGCTGCTGATCGCAGATGAGCCGACGACCGCTTTAGATGTGACGATCCAGGCGCAAATCCTCGAACTCATCAAGCAGCTTAAGGACGAGTTCAACATGGCGATTGTCTGGATCACGCACGACCTCGGTGTGGTCGCTGGGTTAGCGGATAAAATACAGGTGATGTATGCTGGTCGTATTGTGGAGCGTGGCCCGACAAAAGAGGTCTTCCAGGACCCGCGCAACGCCTACACACTGGGGCTGTTGCGGTCGCTGCCGCGCCTGGACGGGTCGAACCGCAAGCTGGTTCAGATCGAAGGCTCACCGCCGGATATGCGCATCGAGCCGAAAGGCGACCCCTTCGCACCACGTAACCCCTACGCGACAGAGCGCGACTGGGACGAGACGCCGCCGCTAGAGCAGGTGCATGATGGCCACCCAGAGCACTTCGTCGCGGCCTGGTATGACCTGCCCGCCGCACTAGAAAAAGAGCGCGAACAAGCCCTTGATACAGCCGATACCAGTACACCTAACGAGGAGGCCAAATCGTAATGGAAGCCATTGCAGAACAGCCGAAAACCAAGAACAAGAATGACAACGACGTAATTCTCAGCGTGGATAACCTGAAGAAGCACTTCCCGATCAACTCTGGCTTCATCTTGCAGCGGCAGGTGGGCGCAGTGCGGGCGGTGGATGGCATCAGCTTTCAGGTCAAGCGCGGCGAGACGCTCGGCCTCGTCGGTGAATCCGGCTGTGGCAAAAGCACCACCGGACGCACGATCTTGCAGCTTTACAGGCCCACCGATGGCAGCGTGCAATTTGAAGGCCGCGAATTGACCGATATGCGTGCGCAGGACTTACGGCAAATCCGTAAGCGGATGCAGATTATCTTCCAGGACCCGTTTGCATCGCTCAACCCGCGTATGACCGTCGGCGGCATCGTCAGCGAACCGCTGCAAATCCACAATGAATACCCCAACAAGCGCGAACGTCAGCAATTTGTAGAAGCGCTGCTGGAAAAGGTCGGCCTGAACCCCTATTTCATCAACCGCTACCCGCACGAATTCTCCGGCGGTCAGCGCCAGCGTATCGGTATCGCCCGTGCGCTGGCGCTAAACCCTAGCTTCATCGTGGCCGACGAGCCGATCTCGGCGCTGGATGTGTCGATCCAGGCGCAGGTAGTGAACCTGATGGAAGCATTGCAGGAAGAACTCGGCCTGACCTACCTGTTCATCGCGCACGACCTGAGCATGGTGCGTCACATCTGTGACCGCGTAGCGGTGATGTACCTGGGTAAGATCGTGGAGATTGGGCCGACAGCCCAGGTCTACGACAATCCGCTGCACCCGTATACACAGGCGCTGCTCTCTGCGGTGCCAGAGCCAGACCCCGCGAAAGAGGCCAACCGCCAGCGCATCATCATTCGCGGCGACCTGCCAAGCCCGGCCAACCCACCGACAGGCTGCAACTTCAACACGCGCTGCCCGGTGGCCTTCGAGTTGTGCTATCAAGAGGTGGACCCGCCGCTGATCGAACACACGCCGGGTCACTGGGCAGCCTGCCACCGCGTCATCTAAGCCAGGACAGCGCGTGATTACTTCGACAGCGTTACATTTCGGAAAATGCCGATTTGTTACACGTCTTGCCGCACGTATTCAACATTAAAACGTAAATTATAGACAGTAAGGGCTTGATACATCAAGCCCCTACAGGATGGGGCGTCCGGGGCGTCGTCAGCCGCCATAAAATGCGGTTGACCATCAAAAACCTACCCCTGAGCACACGCCCCTCCCGGCCCCACCGTTGTACTGATTTACAAAAGCCCTGAAACTAATGTGGCTCAACTGGAAACTTTGCCCCGAAACCGATACACTTGCGATAAGCTAAATAGCATTGGTCTGGCGAACATGCTCACGTAATGCGTGCTGCCTTTTCGTATGATTGATGCGACATGTCAAAGGAGTGCGGCCCGGTGACACGTGTAATGATCGTGGACGACGACCGAACGACAGTCTCTTTATTACAGACCTTGTTGGAAATTGACGGTTACGATGTACAAACCGTAACGCGAGGCAATGACGTTATCCCCACAGCAGAAGCAACCCCACCGGATATTATCTTAATGGATTACAACCTGAACGATGTAGACGGTATCACAGTGCTGGGGCAGATACGCGCACACGCTGGCCTGAACCACTTGCCCGTTATCATCGCGTCGGGTATGAATGTAGAAGATGATGCCCTGGCTGCGGGTGCGACCAGTTTCCTCGGTAAGCCTTATGACCCGGAAGGCTTGCCCGGCCTCATCAATCGTTGGGCCGCAACCTGACAGCACCCACAAGCACACAAGCAACGTAACAAACCAGAAACATCAAGCGAGAGCGTTCAATGGCAACGAAGAAGAAAGGACGGCGGCAGTGGTATACAGTCGATTTACACCTTCATACCCCTGCCAGCCATGATTATATCGACGACGACGCGGGTTATATCGACATCCTGCGGCGTGCTGAACGACGTGGCGCTGATGTGATTGCCTTCACGGACCATAACACCGTCAAGGGCTACGCCGCCATGATGGAAGAGATCGACCGCCTGCGCTTTTTAGAGCAGAGTGGCCGCGCCATCGCGGAGGAGCTGCGCCTGCTGGCCGAATATCGGCGTTTATTGGATAAGGTGATGGTCCTGCCTGGCTTTGAATTTACCGCCACACTCGGCTTTCATATCCTCGGCATTTTCGCGCCGGATACCCCGGTGCGCTACATCGAGCATCTGCTGCTCAGTTTGCACGTCCCATTAGACGTGCTAGAACGCGGCGACGCGGCGGCGGGGTCTACCGCCGATGTATTAGAGGCGTACCGCGTAATTAACGAGGCGGGTGGTATCGCCATCGCCGCCCATGCGAACACGACACACGGCGTAGCCATGCGTGGCCTGAATTTTGGCGGCCAAACGCGCATCGCCTACACACAAGACCGCAATTTGCACGCGCTGGAATTAACCGATCTTGGCCGCAAGGGGCGCGGCTCTACACAGCGCTTTTTCAACGGCACCAAGCCCGAATATCCGCGCCGGATGCACTGCATTCAAGGCTCAGATGCACACAGCCTGGATACCGCCAGCGAAGGCAAGAATACACGCCTGGGCGTTGCAGAGCGCATGACGGAGATGCTATTACATGACCGCACCTTCGAGGCAATTAGAGAACTGCTGGAAAGTACGGATTTTTCGCGCACGCGCCCCTACAACCCGAACCGCCAACCCTACGATTACATTATGGCGGCACGCGAAGAAGGGCCGAGCCTCGTGCAATCCTTCTATGAATCAATGGAACGCAAAGGCGGCCATTTGAACCATATTGTGGCGGATGTCTGCGCCTTCGCCAATACCAACGGCGGCACGGTTTACGTGGGCATGAGCGCCAACAAAAACAAGCCGCTTAAGGGCTTGACCGCGATTAACGACTCGGTGCAGGTGCTGCACAATGAGATTAGCCGCAACATCACACCCGAGCTGGATGTCGAAATCGACACACAGGAGACACAGGGCAAGAGTATCATTCGCATTCTGGTGCCCTATGGCGAGGAACGCCCCTACGCCATCAACGACAATCAGATTTACCTGCGTGATGAAGGCGAGACGAATTTGGCCGTGCGCGATGAGATCGTCAACCTGGTGCAGCAAGGGCTGGCCTTCCAGCGCCTCGACAACCCCAATATTGAATCCATCGTACAGACGAACGGCAATGCCACGACCAATAGCGCGCTCATGGCCGAAAAAGGGCTGACCGATTCCGTTTCCGAGACGAGCGCACCGCGTGCAGGCGTCGAAATCGTGGCGACGGAGGAGCGCAGTGATACGAAATACTTCGCCATGCACGACCTGCGCAATGGCAACATCGTAAAAAACGTCACGCGCTCATCAGCACGCCGCCTATGGCATTACGCCATCAAGCAGCACGACGAAAATCCGGTTGAACCGCAGAAGGTCGAGTGGAAAGGCGATCTGGGCTTGTGGCGGCGCTATGATAAAGCAGGCTTCACGCGCTACGATCTGGTGCAGCGCGAA
>DAOTTW010000255.1:0-2628 GCA_034437615.1 Anaerolineae bacterium
AGCGACAAAATCAACGTGATGCGCTTCAGGTCTTGCTCGCTGTTCAGCTTTTTGGCCTGAAAGCCCGCCCAGCGCGTGAAGAAATCGCTCTCGCCGCTGGTGGATTTTAGCGTTTCGATGATGTTCAGGCCGTTCGTGGCCGTGCCGACCAGCTTGCTGCTCTCTTGCAGGTAGCGCAGGTTGGCATCCGCCCGCGCCCGCGACACGATTTGCAGCACGACGATATTCACCAGCGCCAACGACACCCCCAGCAGCGTCAGCAGCACGTCGTATTGCAGCATCAGCAGCGCATAAAACACAATCAGGAACAGGTTAATCACGTTAGCGGCTAGTTCGCCACTCAGCAGGCCCGCCACGCTGTCGTTAAGTTGCACGCGGTAGGCAATATCCCCGGCGTAGCGCTGCGTGAAGAACGTCAGCGGCAGGTGTAGCACATGCCAGAAGAAACGCGCCGATAAATTCAGCGCCAGTTTGGTTTGCAGCCGCAGCAGATACGCCGCCTGTAGCCAGCCCAGCAGCGTTTGTAGCACCAGCGCCAGCCCAAAGCCCAGCAGCAGCGGTAATAAGACCGTCTGCGCTTGATCGCCAATCAGCACAAAATCCACGAACACGCGCAGAAACCCCGGCACGACCAGCCCCGGCACCAGCAGGAACAGGCTGGCCAGGATCACAAACAGCACCCCCATGCGGCTGCGGCCCAGCCGGTCATTCAGCGCCGCCAACAGCTTAAAGCGCTGGCCGCCCTGCTGAAAACCCGCGCTCGGTGTGGCGGTGATGATAATGCCCGTATACATGCGCCCGAATTCCGCTAGTGTGACGGTGCGCGGCCCGGTGGCCGGGTCGTTCAGCCAGACCTTGTTTTCGCGCTCCGTGCCCACTTTTTCCACGACCAGAAAATGATTGAAGCCCCAGTAGGCGATAAAGGGCGGCGCGATTTTGCGCAGCGCGTTAAGCTGCCGCCGCCGTAGCCCTCTGGCCTCCAGGCCGTAGCTTCTGGCGGCCTGCACGATGTTCAGCGCTGTGCTACCGTCGCGGCTGACGTAGCAGGCGTTACGCAGTTCTTCCAGCCCGGCGTAGCGCCCGTGATAGCGTAGGATGATGCCCAGCGCCGCCGCCCCACATTCCACCGCTTCCATTTGCAGCAGCGTCGGGGTTTGGGCGCGTTTATGGCGTGGGGGTTGCGCGTCATTCATATAGGATGCGTGCCTCAAACGGTGTTTTGCGTCCGGTGTCCCATTGTACAAGCAGGCAGAAATCATTGCAGGGGCGCGGTGCGTTGCGACCTGTGCCTGTCAAGTTAACTTGCGCAAAAGCAACCCCAGCGGTCTCTAGGCTTGTTTGCGCTTCGCGACGCTCTCTTGTTGTGCACGCTCCGCATCGCTGAACCAGCGGATGAACGGAAATAGCAGCCCATTGCGCAAGAAGCGCAGCGTCAGCACGAGGATCAGGCCGAACAAGGCGAAGCGCCACGCACCCACTTCGATCATATCGCTGCCGTTAATTTCCAGGCCGAAGGGCAACTGAATCTCACGGATGGCTTCCAGCAGATAACGCGCAGCGAAGGCCCCCACCGCCGCGCCCAACATGCTTTCCAGCCCACCGATCACCGCATAAGCGATCACCAGCGCCATTTGCAGCACTTCCAGCGTTTCCGGCGTGATGCGCTCTGCGCCCACATTATGATAGAACACAGCGCCCGCCAAACCCGCGATCATGCTCGTAAGCACGAACACCAGCACCTTATAGCGCACGATGTCCACACCCAGCGCCGAGGCCGCTTCGTCGTCCTCGCGCATGGCACGCAGAAACAGGCCAATGCGCGAGTTGGCAATCCCATACATCGCCAGCAACGAAACGACCAGCAGCGCGAACATAATGTAATAATTGATGTTGCGCGTCAGGTCGATGTCGCCTGTATCCACCAGGCGCGGCAGCGACAGGCCGTTATTGCCGCCCGTGATCTGAAATTCGGTCAGCAGCACGATGCGCAGCAGTTCGCTAAAGGCGATGGTGAACAGCGCCAGATACGCCGCCCGCAAACGCAAACACAACGCGCCGACCACCAGCCCCGCCAGCCCACTGACCAGCGTGCCGATGATGATGGTCACGATTGGCGGCAGGCTTTCCGGTGTGATGGTTGCACCAAACACCTGCAAACCGTACTGGCCCAGCAAACCCGCCGTATACGCGCCGATGGCCATAAACGCCATGTGCCCGAACGAGAATTGGCCCGCGACACCCGCCAGCAAGGACCAACTCGCGGCCAGAATCGCATAGAAGAAGCCGCTAATCAGGATGGATTTAACGTAATTCGAGATGCTTGGCACCCAGGGGATAACCAGCAGCAAGGCGATCACCAGCCCCATGACCCCATAGCCGAGGCGCTGCCGCCCGATGCTGTTATCCACCTGCTCTTCAAAGCGTTTTAGCATAGCAATTCAGCCTTTCAGCGTGTCAGCGTATTAGCCTTTCAGCGTATCAGCCTTTCAGCGTAACTACTCAGGTACGTGTCCCATTCTCAGTCGCCAGACGTTAAAACGTCCGGCTCCGGCACCGACAAGCCTGCTCAAGCAGGCTGTATGCACCTTGCAATAGCCCCCTTCAGGGGGGTTGGCCCTGCGGCAGCCG
>DAOTTW010000256.1:0-12878 GCA_034437615.1 Anaerolineae bacterium
GTGTGGGAGAGTAGGCCGCCGCCAACCGGATGTCTTACGGCAGCCCGCGCCAAGCTACAGCCTGTGAGTGTAACTGGCGCAGATGGCTTCTCGCTTTTGATTCAACACCCCCTTGCATCCCCAACTGTACCGGCATCTGATACCCCTACACAAAACAATCCACTGATACCCTGTAAGCTCTACACAATGGCGCGATAGCACGCTATCGGCTACACTAAGCATTCCACTTAAAGTTTTCTGCTAGGAGTGCTTAATGTTACGTCGTGTGCTGTTCTTCGCTGCTGTCGCCGCGTTGATGAGTGTCTTTGTGCTGCCAGCCTGGGCCATCGGTGAGGTAGAGCCGCAACCCGCGCCAGATGCAGCGATCATCAACGATGAGGGCGGCCCCGTTTTATTAGAAGGTCAACTAGAATTTACGCTAGGTTTTTTCACGACGCTGTGGCGTGAACCCTACGTCCTGATGTACGACATGACGGGCTACATTGATGATGACGAGGATTTTATCGCGCCACCAGAGTCACAAATTCTCGGCACCGTCACATCGGACCCGACACAATCCCCGATCAGCTATGAGCTACGCCTGCCTGCACGCCCCAACGGGCAACTGCGCGATGTCGATCAGGATGGCAATATCGACGCGGGGGTGATGACCTTTGAGTTGCTCATCCTCGATAACGTCTACAGCGACCCGTTCGCACAGGAACGCGACACACTGGCGGGCTATCCAAGCCTGGTCTTTAGCGATGACGCCGTTAACTACGGCGACATTATCGGCGGGCGCATGGTCGTATGGTCACCGGATGATCGGCAGGGCTTCCCGTCTGGTTTTGGTGAGGATGGCGAGCTATTTACCGCTGACGATCCAATTGTGAGCATCCCACAGGGCTACACCATCGTTGATTTTGACGAAGAGCCGTTCACCTTTGACCGTGCCGAAACTGGCAGCGTCGATCTGCTGGAATCCGAGGGCAACCGTCAGGACGATTTCTCTGATCTGAGCTATACCGAAGCCTTTGACGCAGCGATTGAAAAGATGCGCCGGGAATACGCCTTTACCGAACTGAAAGACATCGACTGGGACGCCCTCAAGGCTGAATTTATGCCACAGATGGAGCAGGCCGAAGCCGACGAGGACAGCCAAGCCTATCAGCGTGTGCTGCGTGATTTCGCCTGGTCGATCCCTGATGGCCACATGTCCGCGCCGATCTCTGTGCAGGAATTTCGCTTTGCGACGGACGGCGGCCTGGGCATCGCTGTGCGTGAAGTCGATGATGGCCGTGTGATTGTGAATTATCTGCTGGACGGCAGCCCTGCCGACGAAGCAGGCATCCAGATGCGTGCCGAAATCCTGCAAATCAACGGCGAAGACGTACAGACGGTGATTGATAACACTGTGCCCTGGTCAGCACCCTTCAGCACGGACCACGTGCTGCGCTTACAGCAGTTGCGCTACATTGTGCGCTTCCCGGTAGAAACTGACGTTGAAATTACATACCGCAACCCCGATTCTGACCTGACGCGCACCGCGACCATGACCACCGTTGCAGAGCGTGAGAGCTTTACCTTCTCATCGTTCAATCAAGGGCGTGATGGTGACGAACTGCCTGTTGAATTTGAACTGCGCGATGATGGTTATGGCTACGTCAAGATTTGGAGCTTTAGCGATGACCTGCCGCTGACGCTGGACCTATGGAAACGCGCACTGGCCACGTTCCGCGCCAATCAGGTGCCCGGTATCATCATCGACATGCGTCAGAACGGCGGCGGCTTCACCAGCTTCGGCTATCAGATGATGGCCTACTTCTTCAATGAGGAACTGGAGATCGAAATTGAGAGCGTCTACGATGACAGCATTGAGGATTTCTGGATCAACGAGGAAGATGGCTATGAGACCTTCGACCTGCCGCCGGAAAACGAGCGCTACAATGGCGAACTGGCCGTCTTGGTTGGTCCGAGTTGCTCTAGCGCCTGTGAATTTGTGGTGCGCAGCCTGACGCTGGATGACCGCGCCGCGATTGTCGGCCAATATCCTACAGGTGGGCTAGCGGGCGGCTGGCAGCCGTTCTTCATGCCGGATGATGTGCAATTGCCGATTATCCGCGTGCGCACCTTCGACCCTGAAGGCAATATCGTGATCGAGGGCACGGGCGTCGAACCTACGATTGAGGTGCCTGTGAACGAAGAGACGCTTTTCAGCGATGGCGACCCCATCCTGGAAGCTGCTGTTACGCATCTGGACGAACTGACCGCCCTGGATACGCTGGATGGTGGCACGGTTGCGATTGGCGAATCCCTGACGGGCGAACTGGCCCCACGCCAGCGCATCCGCTACGAATTGCAGGTTTCCGAGGGGGATGTGATTAGTATTTTTGCGGATGCAGACGACCCCGATACGCTGGATACGGTGCTGCGCCTGTACTTCCCTGGTAGCGAAGACGTGATCGCTGCCAACGACGACGCCAGCGACGAGACAACCAACGCCGCCTTGCAAGCAATCGAAATTCCGCAGGATTTCACGCTGTTGGTCGAGGTCGGGTCGTTTGAGGATGAAGGCAGCGGCGCGTTTGAACTGCGCATCGAGAACGCGGCTGAATAACTTCGGCGGACGCGCCGTTGCGCGTCCCTACGAATGACACGGTTTGCGGACGCCGGATGGGGCGTCCGGGGCGGCGTAGGCTTATTCCCAGGTGCGCTGGTCGATAATCATACGATCACTGTCTGCCAGCGCGTCCACGAATTCCACGCTATCAATGCGCAGGCGAACGGCTGCTTGCGCTAACTGCTGCAATTGCTCTGCAACGCCTGCGCTGGATGCCCCTTCGTTCAGCAGCACTTTTAGCGTCACGACATCTTTGTTATCTGGGCGTGTGATGACAGCCTGCAACGTCTTGATCTGTGGGAACTGGCCCACAGCCGCTTTTAACTGGCTGGGATGCAAGAACATACCGCGCACCTTGATGGCCGCACCGCTGCGCCCGAATAAGCCCGTTAATTGCTGGCTGCCCGTGCATTTGGCGTCCGTCTGTGGTGCGAGTGCGCCCAGATCACCCGTGCCAAAACGGATCAGCGGATAGGACTTGTTGAAGGTGGTCACGACGATCTCGCCAATTGCGCCGGGTTCCACGTCCGCGCCGGTGTCGGGGTCTACGATCTGCACATAGACGTTATCCGTCAGGCAAAAACCCTGCACACCTTCCACCGTGTAGCCGATGAAGCCCAGGTCTGCGGTGCCATAGGCCGAGGTGGTTTTCATGCCCCATTCGCCCTCAAAGCGTGCCTGCTGCGATGGCGTATACGGCTCTGCGGAGAACAGCGCCTTCTTAATCGGGAACGTATCCGGCGAGCCACCAGCCGCCTCAACTTTATCCAGGATGCCCATGAGATAGCTGGGCTGCCCTACGAAGCCGCTTGCCTTCAGCGCTTGCGCCACATGTAGCAACAGGTCGCTGTTGCCGGGTCCAAACGGAATGGTCGTCGCGCCCACGCCGTTGATGCCCTGTTCCAGCAAAGCGCCTGCTGGCGTCAGGTGATACGTAAACGTGTTCAGCACGCGGTCCCCCTTGCTGAAGCCCACATAGCGAAACGGTGCGAGCGCTGCGTCGGGGTCTTCGACGGGCGGTTGTGGGTCGAAAATGGGGCCGGGTGAGATAAAAATGCGTGGCAGGTCGTCCGGGTTGATGGTCAGGAAGCCGCCGAAGGGTGGGTTTTTCTGGTGGATTGCGACCAGTGCATCTTTGCTGAGTATGGGAATCTGTTTGAGGTCGGCGGTGCCTTGAATGGCGTCGGGGCTGACGCCTGCATCGTCCATGATCTGCTTGATTGCGGGCGCGTGTGCGTAGGCATGTGCGATCAACTCGCGAATACGACTATCGAAGTTCGTCAATGTGTTGCCTCCTGTATGTAATTATTTGTTTTGTATAGGCATGGCGCGAGCGGCCACACAATACTATAGCCGATTAACCGAGCCAGCGCTTGCGCCGCTTGTAATGCTTCACTTCACGGTAGCTTTTGCGCTCACCCATCTGGTTCAGGCCCAGGTAAAATTCTTTGATGTCCTCGTTTTCGCGCAGTTGCGCCGCCGGACCATCGAGCACGATGCGCCCATTTTCCATCACATAGCCATAATCCGCCAATGACAGGGCAGCGCGGGCGTTTTGCTCTACGATGAGCACGGAAACGCCTTCTTGCTGGTTGATGCGCTGCACATGGCCGAAAATTTCCTCTACCAGCATCGGGGCCAGCCCTAGCGATGGTTCATCGAGCATAATCAGCTTGGGGTGGCCCATCAGCGCACGGCCAATCACCAGCATTTGCCCCTCACCGCCGGATAGATAGCCGCTGGTGCGCCGTGCGAGGTCTTTCAGGCGCGGGAAATACTGATAGACGCGCTCAAGGTCCTGCTTGAAGTCTGCGCCGCCGCGATACACCATCGAGCCGACGCGCAGATTTTCTTCTACGCTCAGGTGACGGAACAGCGGACGCCCTTCGATCACCTGAATCACGCCGCGCCTAACGATGTCCTCCGGGCTGAGCGTGTTCAGTGTTTCGCCATCCCAGGTGATGTTGCCGCGTGTGATTTCACCGATTTCGCTGCGGAGTAGGCCGCTAATGGCCTTCAGCGTCGTGGATTTGCCCGCGCCGTTTGGCCCCAGCAGCGATATCACCTGACCAGGCTTGACCTCAAATGAGATGCCGCGCAGCACCAAGATCACGCCGTTGTAGACGACCTCGATATTGTTGATGTGCAGCGTACCGGATGTGCTGTCTTTGTTTTTGGGTTTTGCGTCTCGTGTGGCTTGCATGGCATGGCCTATTCATCTGGGTGCATTTTATTTTGGGGCGATTATCATCGGGCGACCGCCTTATGGATAAACGAAAACGAACCTGTATGGTTGTAGGGGCTTAGCACGCTAAGCCCTGGGCGCAATGCATGTAGTTATTTGGTTTTTCGTTGTTCCTGTGTGGCGGACGCAGCAAGCCGCGTCCCTACACAGCCGTTTTGGACCGTAGGGACGCCATTCTTGGCGTCCGGGGCGGCGTCAGCCGCCATAAAATACAGTCAATCATAAAAAACCTGCCCTTGAGAAGGGGGTATGAGGGGGTTTACAGGGGTAGATTTTTCGGCGGACGTGCCATTGCACGTCCCTACACAACCGCTGTGGACCGTAGGGACACCCAATGGGGTGTCCGAGGCGGCGTCAGCCGCCACAAAATACGGTCAAACATCAAATACCTACCCCTGTAAAGGGATTGATGGGGTGAGGGCCAAGTTGCGGGCAAAACATGCCTGCCTGAGTCGTTACGATATACGCCCCGATGCTAATCTACATGAGTGTTACAGGTTGTTCTGAATCTTAGCGGCCCACTCATCGACCTGCTTCTCGGCTTCTTCCCTTGCGATGCCGTACTTGGCCTGAATCTGGCCGATGAACTTTTCGCGTTCGCCGTTGGCTTCGACCACTTCGTCGTCCGTAAATTGGCCCCACTGCTCTTTAACGCTGCCAGTGAGCTGCTTCCAATTGCCCTTAATCTGTTCCCATGTTGCGTTTGCCATGTTGTAGGCTCCTTTGTCGTTATGCTTGAAACCTAGCATAGTACGCGCTGGTTGTCATACTCAGGCAACCTCTGGCCCGTTTATAAATGGTCCTTATGACCACTTCTCTAGCGGACGGTCACGGTCTCATCCAAAATGTAGCCATCGGCGAAGATGTTAGCCTGCCCCTCAGCCGCATCCGTAGCCGCCTGCAAGCGCCAGCCATCCGCGATGTGATACAAGCCCACGTACAGCCGATACTCACCCGGTCCAGCATCCGGCGACACGCGCACCGTATAACGATCTGTGAAGCACACCCCCGGCACCCAGGCCGACGTGGGATACCAATTGCTGCGCGGGGCAGCATCACCGCTGCCGACTAATATTTCCGGCTGATTGGGGTCGATCAACTGCACGAACACCGCGAAGTCGTCCGGCGTCGTGTTTTCGATTTGCCACAGCAGGCGCAGATCAAAATTCGCGCCCGGTTGCGTCTCGGTTGTCGCTAGCGTGTAGCCTTGCAGCGTCGCCAAATCCTGAAAGCCTACAGCCAGCGGTTGAGCTAAATTCGGCAGTGCCTCACAGGGGCGCTCACGGCTGAAAACCGTGCCCCCACGTGGCACAACTGGCGGGATGGGGTCACCGCCGATGGTGGTGGCCTGAATGTAGGTATCGGTTTCGTTATCCCGCAAGCCCACACGGAAGCGCGGTTCGTAGGGCGTCAGCGCAAAGTCGCCTTGCAATTCCAGATAATACGTATCCGCGTAGACGTAGCCCGTATCCCAGGTATCTGTACGCATCATGCCGCGCCCCGGATAGCTATCGACCTTGCCGACTTCGACGGGCGCAAAATCGCTGCCGGGGCTGTCATCCGGCGCGTAGACCTGCACGAACATGCTTAACGGGATGTCGGTTTGCTCGATGGGCTGCCAGTAGAGCGTAATCTCTACCAAATCGCGATCTGCTGGCGTCTGGTATTCCCAGTAATCAACCGGGTCATCGTCAATGTCATAGCCACGCAGCACCACCGGGCCAAACCGCACATCAACCAGATTAGCGCTGTCGGGAATTTCGTCTAGCTGCGCGGGCTTACGAAAAGCCGGGTCCAGCAGCGTAAAGGGGAACAGCAACGCCGGAAGCGCCAGCCCACCAATTAGCACAATGGGAATCAAGCGGAAGCGATACGTCAGCAGGCCATACGCCAGGCCACAGGCGACCACCGCCAGGAACGAGAACAACATGCGCCCCTGTGCCGCCTGCACCATCCCCCGGAAGCGCCACCAGCCGATGAACACCAGCAGCGCATGGGCCAGCAGCAGCGCCACAATCACGCGGTTATCACGGTTGGCGGGGTGACGCAGCAGCGCCCAGGCCAAGCCCAGCAAACCGACAGCGAGGATCAGGCTGACGTAATCGTAAAATTGCTGTGGCGCGATGATGTTAAACCAGCCGAATAGCCCCCAGAACGAGTAATACACGCCGACGAATTCATCCCACAGCGCATCCAGGCCCGTCGGCACACCGCTAGCCCCACCTGCGACCTCTGCCAGCCGTTCGGTTGCGGTGAAATCACCCAATGTCAGCCAATTCCAGGCGAACCACCAGCCCGCCAGCGCAAACCACACCACGCTGATGATGCCCACCCATTGCACCAGCCGCCAGAAGCCGAGTTTGTCGCGCCAGACGATATACAGCAGCGCAAAGCCAATCACCGGGTAAAGCGGCATGGCATTCACCTTTGAGATGGTGCCCAGGGCCATGACAATGCTGAGCATGAGCACGAGTTGCCAGCTATAGCGGTATTTGACCATGTAGATCATCAGCGCCAACGACACCAGACTGAGCGCGACCACCATGTTATCGTTGTTAATCACGGCGCTGATGTACAGGAATTGCGGGTTAAACAGCACGAACGCCCCGGATAGCCCCGCAAACAGCAGCTTACCGGGCACAAGTAAGCGTGCAATCATGAAGATAGAGGCCAGCGTGACTGCACCACACAGGATGCTAATCGCCCGCACGACGTACACCGCTAGATAGCTCTGCGTCCAGGGTTGCGTCATGATGGAGACAAAATTGTGATTATTCAGCGAATGCGGCAGACCAATGCGGGCGTGCGGGTTACGCGGCCACTGCTGCGGGAAGTCGCTGGTATCTATCGCGGAGATGGCCAAACCGCTGACCATGTAGTAAAAGGGCGCATGAAAGACCGCGTGCGTCCAGGCGTAATCTTCCGGGTTTTCGCGTGGGGGATGCTGGCCTGTGCGTGCCATGTGTTCGATTACGCCGAAGTGATAATAGGCATCCGGTGATTCCAGCGGCGGCGTCTTCAGCGTGTACAGGCTGACCAATACAAGGTAGATGGCCAGCAAAACGCCTAATGCAAGGCGTGCGCTGGGCGATAGCAGCGCTTTGGGGGCTGTGTCTTTGCTTGGTGTCATGGTGTGCTTGGCTTGAGCTATGGTTGCATATCGGGCGCTATTCTACAGGGGTGCAGCGTGTTTGTGTATCCATGCAAGAAAGCATCTGGCTGCGTTTTTCGTTACAATAGGCATGTCTTTTTTATTCCAGAGCTGAGAGGACCGCACACAATGCACACAAGACACTTGATTTTAGCCATCGTAGCGCTTTTGCTGCTGGTAATCAGCGCCAACGCACAGGATGCAGCAGCAGAGGTCGGCCTGAAGGCTGGCGAAAAGCTGCTGGCATGGGTCGGGCCGGGTGATGTGCCGGGTCAACAGCGGCCCAACACACCGGGGGAAGTCGTTTACATCCTGCCAGATGGCACGCTGGAGCCTGTGCTGGCGCTCGCACCGCAAACGTCCCGCGTACAGCCCTGCGGCGCTAGCGCAGCGACTTCGCCGGATGGCCAGCACTTCGCTTTTTTCGTGGGGATTGCGGGCGGCGGCATCCGTGACCGGGGCACGCTGTATCTGGTTAACGGCACGGAGGCCAACGCCCAACCTATCGAGACGGAACTCTACGGCGTGACCTGCATTGGGGCGGGCCTGTTCGCGTTTTCGGCGGATAGCACGCAAATGGCCTATATGGACTACCCTGATCGCTATAACGTGGCGGCGTCACCGTCTGCGCGTTTGTTCATCAAAGACACAGCGACCCTGCAAGTTATCGCGGAGTACGCCAACGTCGCGGCCTTTGATATGACAGATGGCGGGGCCGCGTTCGTCAGCTTCTTTTACAACAACGACCAAGAGGCCGTAGAGGTCGCCTTCAGCACATGGGACGGCACACGTGACCGCGAAATTGCCGCGATTCGGGCGGATGAGGGCGACGATTGCCGCTACATCAGCGCCAGCATTACTGAATTGGCCGATGGCCACCTGGCCTCTGTGCTGGGCTATCAGTGCCGCCGGGGTGAAACGCGCAGCCAATGGCAACTTTACATCGTGGACCCCGAAACCCGCAGCGCAACGCAGGTCCGCAGCGCTGCTGCACCTGGCGCTTATTTCCCGTTTTCTGGCACGAACCAGATTTTCGCCTCACCGGACGGGGCACAGGTCTATTTCACCGTGCCGGATGGCTTCACGAACCGCACTGCGAGCCTATACACCATTCAGACCAGCGGTGAAGCGGCCTTGCGGCAAATTCTGCTGCAAGCGCTGGTGATGCCCACACTCAGCATCGCGCCCTACGACGCCGGCAATCATACGCCCGTGCAATCGCCAGATGGCCGCTGGTTGGCGCTGGTGGAAAATACGCCGGATAACGATGCCTCTCTGCTGGTGTTGGATTTAGCCGCGCCACAGTTGCCACCCATTCGCATCCCAGCGCGTAGCCGGGGCGATACCATCGGGGAAATGCTGTTCGCGGCGGATAGCTCACGCTTATATTTCGTCAGCGGGGCCAACCGCGCCGGGGATAATTCGCTATTTGAGCTTGAGCTAGAGACAGGCTCGGATTTTCGTGTGGATCGTGGGCGCTTTGAGCAGGGCGTTAGCTCGCCGGATGGGACGCAGTTGGCGCTGATGAACTGGCAGATCGTTGACGACGACGAACCACCCTTCCTGAACTTGCTAGCGCTGAACGCTACAACAGGCTTACGGCAAGTGCTCTTTGAGGGGGCCGCCATTGTTAATGAAGATGTAACGGATCAACGCTTCGTTTATCCGTTATCATGGCGTCGTGGCGAATAACAGTTTAAAAGGATGTTATCATGTTCGCTGGTATTCTCAATGTGCGCTCTTATATCGTCATCGCGCTGGGCACAGCAGGCGTCCTGTACTTGCTAAATCTGTTGGCTGGCCCGTCATTTCTGGAGCTACTGAACGGCATCGAACGGGATGCGGTGCGGGCTGGCATGTCCAGTGGCCTCGCGGATTTTGTGGTTGAGCCGCTGAAATTCATCTTTCAGCCGGATTCGTTCATTGGGCCGATTCTGGCAGGCGTCTTTTGGCCGTTGGGTGCGGTATGGTTCTTGCTAATGATCCTGCTGATTATCTTCTCGGTGCTGACGCCTGCGCTGAACCAGGCCGCCGACCCCATCCGCCTTGATTAGCAACCGACGCAGTAGCCACTTGCAACATAGCTGTTTTATCCTACAATGATGAGCAATAGCGCCCCAATATCCGGGGCGCGTTTGCATTCTAGGAGCAAAGCAAGCACATGAGCGACACAATCGCAAGCGGCATGGTGGGCACCATCGCCTACAAGCTGTATGTAGACGGCAGTCTGTATGAAGAAGTCGGCGCAGATGATGAGATGGACTTCCTGTATGGTGCGGATAACCTCGTGCCGGGGCTGGAAGCGGGCTTAACGGGCAAAAAGGCCGGCGATACCTTCGACATCACGGTGAAGCCAGCGGACGGCTTCGGGGAATACGACGATACGCTGATCGAAGAGATTCCGCTGGATGACCTCGTCGGTATGGATGATATTCAGGTCGGCATGGATGTCGAGCTGATGGACGATGAAGGCGATATGTTTGAAGCGACGGTTATCGCCATCGAAGGCGATACAGTGCGCCTGGATTTCAACGACCCGTTTGCCAGCAAGACGCTGCGCTACGTGGGTGAGGTCGTCAAGGTGCGCCCTGCAACCGATGAAGAGGTTGACATGGGCCTGCCGGAAAGCCTCGCAGAAGAAATTCACGACGACCTGGCCGACGACGACAACCACAGGCACTAGTAGCGCACGGCGTAAATACATTGTCAATGCGGCTACGCCACCCCGGACGCCAAGAATGGCGTCCCTACGATCATATCGGTTTGCTTTCGTTTATCCATCAGTTATCAATACCCAACAAACCTCAATTTTTCCTACATGCTGTGTCGTGTATACTGCGTTGAGTGTTCATTGTTTCAATATCTATTACAGCCAGCGTTTGGAGCGACAACGCAATGCCCAACGATCCCCGCATCGTCAGCACATGGCACGACGACGCACACACGATCATCCACAGCACGATGGAAGGCAACATGACCTGGCCGATTTTTCGTCAAGGTTATGAAGAAGCGCTAGCGATGGCTCGCTCAGTGGGGCATGATGTCTATCTTATTACGGATATACAGCCCACTTACGTCGTCGCACGCGGCAACGCCTTCCTGCACGTTCGGCGCTTTTACACCAGCTATCCCCCGAACCTACACAAGCAAATTATCGTGAATGTAAATGCTTTTGAGCGTGCTGTACTCAGCGCGTTTACGCGCATCTACCCCGGCATCGAGAACCGACCCAGTTATGCCAACACCCTTGATGAAGCGCTCGCTATGATTGCCACGATGAAGGAAAAAACGAAGAACGAGACAAAAGACGAGACGAAGAACGCGATGAAGGACAAGACAAAGGACGATGTGCAGCGTCGCGAAACATAAGCGCTGTTTTTAGCAGAAACTCATCCATAGAGCCGCCATCACTCAAATCGCACTCATTTGCATCCCCTAGCGTATTGGGTGGACTATTCATAAAGCGCATGAGACAGATACAGATACAAAGGAATGATGAGATGCGAACGAAGTTGACTTTTGCTACTCTACTTATAGCACTGCTGGCATTGATTGTGCCCGTTGCTGCACAGGACATGATGCAAACACCGTCCGTAAGCGTGCAGGATCAGGTTTCGACTGATGGCACCGTGACGATTGACGCGGCCTTCAGCGCAGGCCCCGGCTGGGTCGTCATCCACGCCGATAACGGTGAAGGCGCACCGGGTCCGGTAATTGGCTTTCGTGGCCTGAATACAGGCGACAACGTTAATATCGCGGTTGAGATTGATGTGGCCGCCGCCACGCCGACGCTGTTTGCGATGCTGCACAGCGATACGGGCGTCGTCGGTGAATACGAATTCGGCAGCGTCGAAGGCGCAGATGGCCCTGTCGCTGTAGATGGCAACGTCGTCACGCCCAGCTTTACCGCCGAAATCGCGCGCGTTCACGATCAGTTTGTCGATATGAACAGCATCACGGCTACCTCCGTCGTCACGGCTGAAGATGGCTGGCTGGTTGTGCACGCTGATGGCGGTGGGCGGCCCGGCCCGGTGATCGGCCAGACGTTCGTTGAAGCAGGCACTAATTTGAACGTCAGCGTAGACCTGGATGCCGAAGGCATCACCGACACGCTGTGGCCGATGATGCACCGTGACACGGGCGAACCCGGCACCTACGAATTCGGCGCGGTTGAAGGCGCAGATGGCCCGATTGCGATTAATGGTGTTGTGAGCACGTTCCCGGTTACCGCCGGGACGCCCGCCATGCGTATTGCAGATCAGATTGTGACCGACACACTGGCTGCTGAGAGCGTTCTGGCTGAGGTCGATGGCTGGCTGGTTGTACACGCTGATGGTGGTGGTCAACCCGGCCCCGTGATTGGCTTCGCGCAGGTCTTTACGGGCACTAACCTGAATGTCCAGGTCGAACTGGACGCAGAAAGCGTGACGCCTGTGCTATACCCCATGCTGCACATCGACACAGGCGCAGCGGGTGAATACGAGTTCGGTAGCGTAGAGGGTGCGGATGGCCCCGTTACCGTTGATGGTAGCGTGCTGACCTTCCCGATCAACGCTGCCCCAGCCATCACCTATGAAGGCACACTGGACGGCACGACGCTGACCATTGCTGATGCACAAATTGACGATTACGGCTGGATGGTTGTGCACGCCGACGGCGGCGGCCAGCCCGGCCCGGTAATCGGCTTCACGCCGTTGCTGCAAGGCTACAGCGCTGGCATTGTGGTGGAACTGGACGAGGCCGGTTTGACGGAAACCGTCTACCCGATGCTGCACTACGACACAGGCGAGGCTGGCGCATATGAATTCGGTCAGGTCGAAGGTGCGGATGGCCCCGTCGCCGTTGATGGCGCTGTCGTCACGGGTCCGCTGACACCGGAAGCC
>DAOTTW010000257.1:0-10069 GCA_034437615.1 Anaerolineae bacterium
ATTTCAACCATAGGTTTCGGGCGTGTTCCTGTTTCTTCAGAAAGACGTGTGCCGAAGCCCCCCGCGAGTATGCCGACTTTCAACATGTGTCGCTTCCTCTGAGTATGGGTAATGCGTGTACAAGTGAGCGTTTTTCATAGCGGACGCAGCAAGCCGCGTCCCTGCATGACCACTGTGAACCGTAGGGACGCCGTTCCTGGCGTGTAACTCTACTCAGCCAGGCATTTTTGGCCCTCACCCCCTCAATCCCCCCTCTCCCACCATACCCAGACACAGATGGAGAGGGGGAAGCAAGTCGTTTAAAGCCCCTCTCCCAGTGCCAAAGGCACGTTCGGGAGAGGGGTTTGGGGTGAGGGCTGAGTAGTTACAGGCCAGTGCCCTGTCCCTACAGGGTCGCAATCATTCACAACAGGTCTGTAGGGACGTGCAATGGCACGTCCGCCACACAGGAACAACGAAAAACCAAATACCTACCCCTGTAAAGAGGGGTGGCGTCATCCGCCATAACGACCCACAGGTTACGAAGGCAAGTTTAAACCTTAACGCATCAATGCGCTACCGTCTGAACGGACACGCACACTGCATCCATCAAGCCACCAACATTCAACCGTCACCTACAACCTGATACACGTTGGCGTAGCCGTTAGATCATCTCTGTGACGGTCAGCCGTCATGTGGGGAGGACGCGCCGAGGCGCGTCCCTGTATAACAGTTGCGAGGGCTATCACTCCGACGAAGCGGGGCTACTCGTCAGCGGCTTCCAGAGCCAGTTCAAGCTCTTCGTTGGCGAATTCGTTCAGTTCGGCCATGATTTCCGAGATCGGGCGGTCATCGGTGCCGGTAAAGATCGCAGCCATCGTCTCGGCAGCAGCACCACGCACGGGGTCATAGCCCGGAACCTGCGGCTCGGTGGTGCCGTATTGCAGCAGATCGAACGCACTGGCGTAGGCGTCGTTCTCTGCGAAGTATTCTTCCAGACCACTGGCAACGCTGGCGCGTACCGGGAAGTAATTGCTGGCGCGTGCCCAGTCGTCCTGAACGTCAGGGGAGGTGTAATACTTCATGAAAATCCAGGCGGCGAGTTCTTGCTCTGGGTTGCTGGCTGGGATGCTGACGCTTGCGCCGTAGATATTCATGGTCGGTTCTTCGGTGACGTAGGGCACCGGGCCGACGCTCCAGTTATGGTCCGCGCCTGCTTCGATGGCGCTACGGTAGAAGGGCAGGCCAGAGCTAGAGCCGACGGTGAACAGCGTGGTGCCGTTGCCGAAGTTGGTCTGGTCGCCAAAGCGCTCGAAGATTTCGCCCGCGCAGCCATCATCAGCCAGCCCACGCAGGAATTCCATCGCGGCGACTGCTTCTTCGCTGTCGTAGTTGTATTCGCCGGCTTCATAGTCGAAGACATCGCCACCGAATGCGAACGTCCAGCTAGCAAGGCGCGAGGCGTCGTAGCTGATCTGATAGCCGATAGGCGCGGCGTCACCGGTTGCGCCGCTGAACGGGTTCTCGGTGGCAGCGCAGGCGGCTTCGCGGAATTGCTCCGGGGTGGTCGGCGGGCCGTCGAAGCTGATCGCGCCCGCTTCGGCCAATTCTGCCAGCCAGTCGCTGTTGTAATACAGGACTTCCATAGAGCGGTTCGGCGGGAAGCCCAAGCGTTCGTTATTGGATGTGGCGATGACATCGGCAGCGAGGAAGCTGGGGAAGAAGTCGTTCACTTCTTCTTCGGATAGGCCCCAGGTCGGGCTGTTGATGAAGAGGCTGGTATCGACCAGATCACCGGCGATGTCGTAGGTGGCGGCCTGGTTACCGTAGGCTACGACCAACTCCGGCAGGGCTTCGGTGTCGCCAGCAGCGATGTTGGTGGTCATGCGCTGGAAGATGTCGCCGTAGCCACCCTGGTTGATCGCTTCGACGGTGATGCCGAATTCGTTGGTTTCGTTGAAGGTCTCGATGATGCGCGTCAGCTCTTCTTCACGCTGACCGCTGTGCTGATGCCAGAAAACGATGGTCTGGTCACTGGGGTCCACGTCGGCATAGGGGTCATCCTGAGCCAAAGACGGCACGGCCATAATAAACAAGGCGACCACGAGGGCCAGAAGCGTACTCAATTTCTTCACCATGTATTCCTTACTCCTGTAGATTGTTATTTGTTTGAATGCAATTCGTTAATGATGAGGTGCTAGCGTGAGCAAGTGCCTGCTCACTCCCTCAACGGCAGCGTGTGGCGAAGCCAGCACGCCCTCGATAGCCCACTAACCCTTCAAGCCTGTCGTCGCAATGCCTTCGGTGAAGGTCTTTTGCGCCATGAAATACAGGATCAAAATGGGAATAATCGTGATGAACGCGCCAGCCATCAGCAAGTGGGTGCTCGTGCCGGCCTCATCCTGAAAGCGCGTCAGGCCGACGGTGATCGGTCGCCAGCGTGCGTCGTTGGTCACGATCAACGGCCACAAGAAAGCATTCCAGGAGCTAATGAAGGTCAGCAGGGAGACCGTCGCTATGGCCGGGCGGCTGATCGGCAGCACAATCTGAACCAGGAAGCGTGCATGGCCAGCGCCGTCGATGCGTGCCGCCTCCCATAGCTCATCGGGGATTTGCGCGAAGAACTGGCGCAGCAAGAAAATGCTGAAGGCGCTGCCCATGAAAGGCACGGAAAGCGCCGGGAGCGTGTCAATCCACGAGTTACCGAGCGCCACCGACACAAATGGGAAGTCCGAGGTCGTTTCGGGCAGGGCGATGATGGAGCCGTTGACGATCAAAAAGTTTGGGATGAGCGTCACTGCCTCCGGGATCATCAGGGTCGTCAGCAGCAGCGTGAAAACCGTGCTGCGGCCCACAAAGCGGATGCGTGCGAAAGCGTAGGCCGAGGTGATCGAGACGAACAGCAAACCGGATAGGGTTGTCGCCGTGATGATGATGCTGTTCATGAAATAAACGCTGAACTGGGCCTCTTCCCACGCTTCGACATAGTTGCCGAATTGCGGTGTTGCAGGCAACCACTGGCGCACCTGCGTTTCGCCCAGCGTCATCAGCGACGTTGAAATCATCCAGAAGAAGGGCACCATCGCGATAAAGGCGAAGGTGGCCAGGCCAACATAGAGCAAGATGCGCCCGATAGGTAGGCCGGAGAACGGACCTTGTTGGCGGGTGCTGGCCCCTGTGGAGACAGCGACACCCGCTGATGCTGATGATGATGAGAATGTCGTATCAGCCATAGAAGACTCGCTTTTCAAAGACAGTACGCTGAATTTGCGTCAGTGCCAGGATAATCAGGAACAGCACAATCGCCTGTGCCGTTGCTTCGCCCCAGCGATTCTGCACGCGGAACGTATCGAAGATCACCAGCGCTGAGGTGTTGAGGCTGCCCTGTGCGGCAGGCGTCCGCATGATGAAGAGGGTATTAAACGCGGTAAAAGTACCGATGAAGCCCAGAATTGATAGATAGAAGGTAATCGGTGAGAGCAGGGGTAGCGTGATATGCCGAAACAGGTGCCACTCCGTCGCGCCATCGACCTTAGCAGCCTCATATAAATCGTTGGGGATGTTGCCCAGGCCAGCCAGGAAGATCACCGCGTTGTAACCTGTGTACGTCCAGACGCCGAGGATAATCACCGATACCAGCGCCATGCTCGGCCCAGCCAGAAAGCCCTGTAAATCCCAACCGAAGATCACATTGACGAACGGACTCGGCTCAGAGAGCCAGCGTTGCACATCGGAGCCGAGGGCAGCAAGCACCTGATTCGCCAATGAGGTATCGCGCCCGCTAAAGACCGTGCCGAACACAACCGCCGCCGCGACGGTGGGCGTGACGTAAGGCAAGAAGAACAGCATACGGAATAGCTCTTTGCCCCGGATGTTCTGGAATAGCACATAGGCCAATATCAGGCCGAGCGTAAGCTGTAGCGGGATGCTGCCAACGGCGTAATAAAATGTAATCTGCAACCCGCTCAGGAAGTCGCTGTCGCGGGTGCCGAGCGCATCGCCCATCACGGTGTAGCCCTGTGCGATGACAGACAGCGCCAGCGCCAGGGTCGGGAAGGCGACTGCTAGACGCAGCAACAGCGACCGATTGCTTCTATCCGCTCTGAAGGCGTTGTTCCACAGCCAGTAAGCGACAATCAGCAGCAAGAAGCCGACCACGAAGAGCGCCGCGCCGCCCCAACTGCCGACGACGCTATCTTCATAGTGCGTCAAACAGTTGCGTATGTAGCCCAATGCAGCACTGAAGATGTTGGTTGCTGTCTCGCTCGCCTCACAGAAGAAGCGGCCCTGCCGGATGTTCCAGCGGTGCAAGCTCATGTACAGGGCATAAGTAATTGGGAACAGGCCGAACAGGAAGATTAGAAAGACCGCCGGTGTGACGAACGTCCAGCCTGCGATATTTTCAGAAAGTTTCCTGTTGCCCGATAACAAACGCCCAGAAAATGCGTTTTTACGTTTATGCGATAGTCTCATGGGTTCAAAGTCAACTTCCGTTGCCTACTTGATCGCTCCGATAGCCATGCTGACGTGCGCCTGGTTGAGACTGTCTTTCGGCTACGTTTGCATTGCAATTCAGGGGCTTATTCGTGCGTCCCCAGAAGCGACCCTAATTTAGCGACGAATTGATACAGTTTATTTAAGTCTATATTAAAAAATGTCGTGTGTTTCGAGAACTGACGGGGTAGCGCCACACAACAGCGTGGCCTTGCGTCTCTCATGGCGGACGCAGCAAGCCGCGTCTCTACATAACCACTGTAAACCGTAGGGACGCCATTCTTGGCGTCCGAGGCGGCGTAACTGCTTAGCCCTCACCCCAAACCCCTCTCCCGAACAGCCACGTTGCTAGCGCTTGATCTGTGGTAAGGCCGCAACGATGGGTTCAGCCTGTGCCCGCGTCATGGGCGCGTTGAATAGCGGGCCGTGCGGCTCCGTCCAACGTGCGGTATACAGGCCGCCGAGGTCCCACACATCGAAGCCTGTATCGCTGATAAGCTGGCTGGCCTGGCCTTTAGCGTTCGCATCGTCACCGCAGATGAACGCCAGCAGGCGCGGCTCTGCATGGTGATTGTGCGCGATGTGCTGAAAGTGAATGTGGTTATACGTCTTAACAGTACGCGCACCCGGCAGCTTCGCCGCGATTTCCTCCGCAGCGGTGCCACCCTCCACATAGCGCGGCCCACTGGCTGTAAAGGGATTGACCGCATCCAGCACCAGCTTGCCCGACCAATCACCACCCGCTTGCAGCGCAACATCAAGCACACCATAGGGCGGCGCAAGCAGCACAGCCTCAGCGAATTGCACTGCCTCAGCCGGGGTGCCGTAGCTGGCACGGCTGCCAATTTCTGCCGCCAGCGCCTTCAGCTTATCCTCTGAGCGGGAAAAGCTAAACATCACATCATGGCCGGCCTGCGCCAATAGCCTGCCCACGTTCGTCCCGATGCGACCTGCACCGATAATACCTATTTTCATCGCCATAACATCACTTCCTTGTGCTCTGCACGTTATCTATGCCGGATAGCCTTAAATTACGTTGGGTTGTGCAAATAGCGTCTAGCGTGCGCCGCAGCCTGCGCCGTCGCACGAAAAACCGCAGGCTGTGCCGGGTATACGTCGATGTGCTGGATTAATTCGACATCTTCGTAATAGCTCAGTTGCCGTTCAATGTGCTGGCTGACGCCTGCTAAGATCAGCTTGCCACCCCGCGCTTCGAGTTCGGCGGCGTAGTCGATCAGCAGGCGAATGCCCGTTGTGCCCAAATATGAGACGTTGCGCAGGCGCAAGATCACCATCGGGGATTGCATATCGCCAGGGGCGGGCAATTGCTGCTTCAGGCGCGGCACCCCCGCGTAGTAGAGGTTGCCGTGAATCGACAGAATCGTAACGGGCTGTTGCAGCGTCTGTGGGCAGCTTTGCTCGATGTATTCGTTCGGTTCGTCGCCCGGCTGTAGCTGGATCACGGTCAGATGGTCGGATGCTTTGAATACATACTGGCCCAGGTGCACCAGCACGCCGATATAAATGCTGTATTCCAGGGGCAGCGTTAAGGTCGCGGCGAAGGTGGCTAGCATGGCCCAGCGCCCGGTTCGGCTGACGCGGTAGACGTGCATGATGTCCTTCGGGCGAACCAGGCTGAGGGCCGCCAGTATCAGTTGCGCCGCCAGCGCCGCCAGCACGATTTGCTCAGCGGCCCCATTCAGGAAGATCAGCGTGAGGCCGATAAAGACGCCCGACAGCACATTCGCGAGCCGCGTTCGTGCGCCTGCGCTGATGTTCACCGCTGTTCTGGATAGCGAGCCGCCTGCGGGCATCCCCTGAAAGAACGCGCCGACGATATTTGCGAGACCCTGCCCGACAAAATCACGGTTGTCCTCTAACGCCACGTCGTCCATTTCCGGCACGGATTGCGTGATGCCCGCGCTCTGCACCAGCGCCAACAGCGCCATCGAAAACGCAGCCGGCAGTAGCGCCGCCGCTTGGCCCAGGTCCGGCAGCACAAACCCCGGTAGCCCCGCCGGAATGGGCGCAATATCCGCCACGACGCGCACGCTCTCCAGGTTGATAACGTAAGCAATGCCCGACACACTGGCGACAGCAATCAACGCGCTGAAATAGCGCAAGGGCGTTCCGCGCAGCAGCAGCATAATAGCGATGGCCAGCATACCCAGTAACATCGTCGTGATGTCCCAGCCTTGCACGTTCGTCAACCAATCGAACGCACGCGGGATGGCCCCGGCGGCACGCTCATCGGCCTGATAGCCCGTCAGGTTGCTGAGTTGGCCCATGATAATCAGCAGCGCCGCCCCACTGATGAAGCCAGTCATCACCGCATGAGAGACGAAACGCACGTACTGCTGCAATTGCAGCAGCCCGAACGCCAGCATAATCAGGCCCGTGAGCAGCGTCAGCGTGAACAGCGTGTTGATGTTTGCCGCGCCGCCCGCTGTGCTGATAAGCGTACTGGCCACCATCAGCGCCAGGGCATTTGTCGGGCTGACGCTCAGCAATGGCGAGCGTATGATGAGTGAGGCGACGATGGTGGCCACAACCGCCGTATATAGGCCGTAGATGGGGCTGATGCCTGCGATCAGCGCGAAGCCCATGGCCTGCGGTGTACCGACGAGCGCACCCGTCAGACCTGCGATTAAATCGCGCCGAAATGTTTGCATGTTGATAGGCATGAGGTGAACCGGGATGTTTTTTATGTGTATACGATGTTCGTTACGCGCAATCGCGTCTATTATAGCACGTGCCTCGCGTGGGGTAGCACCACAGGGCAACGTGGGCGGTGAAAATTGGCAGTCGTTATGGCGGCTGATGCCACCCCAGACGCGAAGAATGGCGTCCCTACGGTTCACAGTGGTCATGTAGAGACGCGCAGCTTATCCAGTAGATTCTGTAAACCAGTGGGTAGCGGCGCATCAAACGCCATGCGCACAGCCGTCGTCGGATGGTCGAAGCTGATGTGTGCGGCGTGTAGAAATTGTCGCTTCAGGCTGACGCGCTGCTTACGATAGCCATACACGCGGTCCCCGACAATGGGGCAGCCGATGAAAGCCATGTGCACGCGGATTTGATGCGTGCGGCCCGTGTGTAGCTTCAGCCGCACCAGCGCACGCCCTTCGTGAAAGTTATCGTCAAGCACTTCAAATTCAGTCAGGGCTTCTTTGCCGCCACGCTGAACGGTCATCCGCTTACGCTGCTTCGGGTCACGGGCAATCGGTGCATTCACCGTGCCCACCAGCGTCTTAGGGGGCTTTTCCAGCAGCGCCAGATAGTGTTTATCGACGCTGCGTGCCTGAAATTGGGCCATCAGCGTGTTGAGCGCATCCACATGCCGCGCTGTGACTAAAATGCCGCTGGTGTCTTTGTCCAGCCGATGCACGATGCCCATGCGCCCTTCAGCCTGCATCTCGTCTTCCATATCCACTATTTCGGGATAGTGAAACAGCAACGCATTCACCAGTGTATCGCGCTCGTTGCCTGCTGCCGGGTGTACTACCATGCCGGATGGCTTGTTTACGACGACAATATGGGCATCCTCGTAAATGATATTCAGTGGGATGTCCTGCGGTTCGACGGCGTTTTCGTCCGGGTCCGGCAATTGCACCTGCACGGTTTCGCCACCCTTGAGCTTGATACCGGCTTTCACGGGCTTATTATCAACGGTCACGTGGCCCGCTTTAATCCATGCCTGCACCTGTGAGCGCGAGACATCAGCGGGTACAACGTCGTCTGTAAGATTTTCCAGATATACCAGAATCAGCTTATCGAGGCGTTCGCCTGCGGCCAACACTTCAAATTCGTGTAGGAGGTCGTTTGTCATGGTTTGGGGTTCTGCGTCGTATCATGATTGCTGTCGTTGCACTCATTATAACGGGAGGGCGCATTTCAATCTTGGGGCAAATCGCCCTGTCCCTACGCAGACCAATGCCCCTGGAGTGAAATACACCCATAGCGCGAAATGCAGAATTGAATCAGGATTCGATTGGCGCTACAATTAATCTAATCATGATTTGATTAGTGCCCCGGCACACAAAATTAGTGTTCAAAAGGATACTTAAACATGGTAGCCGCACCAAGCATCAAAGAAACCCTGACAGGCTTCGATTTTTACAATGTAGACGCACAATTGACCGACAAGCAGCGCGAAACCCGCGACCGCGTGCGCGACTGGGTGCAGACCCGCGTCGTGCCGAATATCAACCCGTACTGGGAACGCGCTGAATTCCCGCACGAACTGGCGATGGAAGTGAAAGACCTGGGCATCGTCGGCGGTCCCCTGACTGAACACGGCTCACCCGGCTTAGATGTAGTTGAACTCGGCCTCGTGGCCTTCGAGTTGGCGCGGGGTGATGGCTCAATGGGCACGTTTTATGGCGTGCATTCCGGCCTGGCCATGATGTCGATTGGCCTGCTCGGTGATGATGAGCAAAAAGCGCGCTGGCTGCCCGATATGGTGCAGATGAAGAAGATTGGCGCGTTCGGCTTGACGGAACCCAACGTCGGCTCCAACGCCGCAGCGCTGGAAACCCGCGCTGTGCGTGCTGGCGATGATTACATCCTGACGGGCGCGAAACGCTGGATCGGCAACGCCTCCATCGCGGACCTGATCGTGATCTGGGCGCGTGACGAAGAAGGCAAGCTCGGCGGCTTCGTGGTCGAAAACCCCTCCGAGACCGAAGGCATGGTCATTGAGGATATTTGGGGCAAGGTCGGCAAGCGCTCCGTGCTGAACGCAGACATCAAAATGACCAATGTGCGCGTTCCAGCGGCGAACCGCCTCGCGTATGTGACCAGCTTCAAGAATACCACGCACGTACTGGGCCTGGGTCGCTACGGTGTGGCCTGGGAAGCCGCAGGCAACGCCACTGGCAGCTTCGAGCACGCCCTGCAATACGCGCTGGAACGTGAGCAATTCGGCAAGCCGATTGCGAGCTTCCAGTTGGTGCAGCAAAAGCTGGTGGAGATGGCCACCGAGGTAACGGCTATGCAAACCATGTCGATGCAACTGGCGCGTAACCTGGAAAAAGGCAACATCACCGAGGGCATGTTGAGCATGGCCAAGTATCACAATGCCCGCAAAGCGCGTTACGTGGCATCCCTGGCCCGTGAGACGCTCGGTGGCAACGGCATCCTGATCGACAACCACGTTGCACGCCTATGGACGGACGCCGAGGTCATCTACACCTACGAGGGCACTAACGAGATCAACATGCTGCTGGTGGGTCGTGAACTGACAGGCATCAACGCCTTTGTGTAAAGCGTTTTGTGGCCGCGCAGAAGCGCAGCCCTATCCCCCTCTCCATTGTCGTCTGGATATGGTGGGAGAGGGGGAGCGAGTTCACAGGGGTAGGTATTTGATGTTTGACCGTATTTGATGGCGGCTTGCGCCGCCCCGGACAGGTCAGTGCCCTGTCCCTACAGGGTCGCAATCATTCACAACAGGTCTGTAGGGACGCGCCACTGGTGCGTCCGCCAAACAGGAACAGCGAAAAACCAAATACCTACCCCTGTAAACTCAATCCCCCTCTCCCACCAGACCCAGACACAGAGCGGGATGCAAGCCGTTTAAAGCCCCTCTCCCAGTGCC
>DAOTTW010000258.1:0-24535 GCA_034437615.1 Anaerolineae bacterium
ACCAATACAGCGACGGATACAGCCACACCGACGAACACGCCGACAGAAACCAATACCGCCACCAATACCGCCACCAATACCGCCATACCCACCGATACTGCCACCAATACCGCCATACCCACCGATACCGCCACACCAACTGACGACCTGACAGCAACAGCCGAAATCGTGGAAGCACAAGCGACTGAAACCGCCGCCGTGCGTGCAAATGCAGCAGCGAGTGTGGCCCGCGCAACGAGTCAGGCCAATCTTGAAAGCACACTGGATGCGATCCGGGCACGTAACACCGAGACACAGGCAGCCGTCCAGATCACACTGACGCAGAATGCCGAGGCGACCCGCAATGCACAGGCCACAGCAGCCATCGAAGATGCCGACGCCACCAGCACACAAATTGCTGACGATGCCACAGCGACACAAGGCAGCATCAACAGCAGCGCAACCGCCAGCGCAGACGGCACGCTGAGCGCTGCTGAGACAGACGTGGCACAGACGCAAACTGTGTTTAATGCTGAGCAGACGCAAGGCGCAGCCACACAGGTCGTAGCCAACGCACAGGCCACCAGCGACAGCGCAGCCACACAGGATGCTCGTGAGCTTGGGGCGACACGTACAGCAGTCGCAGAAGAACTGGAAGCGACCAACGATGCCCAGGTGACGCTGGATGCGCTGGCTGACGCCACACAGGACGCCGCTAATGCAACAGGTACACAGGCTTTGCTGGATGGGCAATCAACCGCGACGCAGGTGGTGCTTGAACAGCTACAGACCGCCACACAAATCGAATTAGAAGCCGCTGAAACCCTGACACAAGAGGTCTCTGATCTGCAAGAAACGCTGAGCGCAGAAGAGGCCGCCACCGAAATCGCAGACGAAACACAAATCGCAGCCTTGCAGCAAACACAGGCCGCAGAGACCGAGACCGCCGCACCAACCGACACCGAAACGCCAACGCAGGATGCCGACGCACAAGCCGCAGAGGACGAACCGACTGCCACGCTTGAAGTCGTGGACCAGGAAGGCGCAGACGATGAGGATACGGCCTCGTCCGGCTTTAGCGCGTTGCTGTTCATCGGCGCGGCTATCCTGCTGGTGATCGCCTTCATTGTGCTGCTGGTACAGTCACGCCGCCGCAATACGTAGATGCAGATGCAGCCATGTCATACTTTCGTTACGTGCCTGTGCTTGGCTATAATCCACACTCTGATGCTGTGACCCTGACGGTAGTGATAGCAAAGCAAAGGCCAAGCCGTGACGACGACATCCATGCCAACGAATAGCCAGCCCGCTAGCCCGGTTTATGTGCAACCCGCGCCGAAACCGGGCCTCATCCTGCTCTACTGGTTGATACGCATACCGCTGCTGATCGTCAGTGGGTCGTTTTTGGTTGGCGTGCTGTTGCTGCTGGCGATTATGGCCTTGCAGATGGGCTTTGAGGATCGCATTTACCCCGGTGTTTACGCGGCTGGCATCGACCTGGGCGGCATGACGATCAGCGAAGCCACCGAGATGCTGCAAGACGAACTCGACTACGATCAAAATGCCGTGTTCACCTTCCGCGACGCTGACGCCTTCTGGCAGTTATCAGCAGCGGATTTAGGCGTTGCGCTGGATGTGGGCGCGACGGTAGGGCAGGCGTATGCGGTCGGCCACAGCGATGAACCATTCCGGCGCATCACGGGGCAGGCGTCGGCCTGGTTTGCTGGGCGCAGTGTGTCGCCTGTCATCAGCTACGATCAGAATGTAGCGCTGCAACGCCTGAACGCCATCGCCAGCGAAATCGAGCGTCAGCCCGTCAATGCGTCGCTGCTTCTGGATGGCACGCAGGTCAGCACGACACCCGCACAGACCGGGCGCGTCGTGGATGTGGGCGCGACGTTGGCGCGGCTGGATGATGCGATTATGCGCTTACGCACTGGTGCAGAAATTCCGCTGGTGATTCGTGAAGCCGAACCCGTGCTGACCGAAGCAGGTACGCAGACCGCCGCCCAACGCATCCAAACCGCGCTCTCTGGCCCGGTGCGGCTGGTGGCGACCGACGTAAACGGTGCGCAACTCGGCCCCTGGACGGCGACGGTAGATCAGATCGCCGCCTTGCTGACGCTCAGCTTGCACACGCACGAGAACGGCAGCGCAGCCTACCAAGTAGACGTGGATGTGAGCGCCTTCGGCACATTCTTAGAGGCGCTGGCACCGGGCCTGGTCGTCTCACCCAAAGACGGGCGCTTTCACTTCAACCCTGGCACCGGGCAGCTTGAGGTCGTGCAGCCTTCCACCAGTGGCCGCGCCATCGACATCAACGCGACACTGGGACGCCTGCAAGATGCCATTTTCACAGCAGATAACCGCATCGTGCCGATTGCGTTTAACTTCACGCTGCCGCGCTATCACAATCAGGTCACAGCAGCAGAACTCGGCATCCGCGAGCTAGTGGCCGAATCCACGACCTATTTCACAGGCTCAGAGCCAAACCGCCGCCACAATATCGCAGTCGGCGCTGCCAAACTGGATGGCGTCATCATCCCACCGGGCGAAGAATTCTCGTTTAACTATTACCTGGGCGAAATTGACGCATCAACCGGCTTCCGTGAGGGCAAGGTGATCTTCGGTGGGCGCACGATTGCAGGCGTCGGCGGTGGCATCTGTCAGGTGAGCACGACGGTTTTCAGGGCTGCGTTTACGGGCGGCTTCGCCATCACAGAGCGCAATTCGCACGGCTACCGCGTAGCGTACTATGAACAGCGTGGCGCACCGCCGGGACTCGACGCGGCGATCTGGCAGCCAGAACGCGATTTTCGCTTCCAGAACAACACCCCGCATCACCTGCTGATCGAAACCGCGTACAGGCCCAACGACGACGCGCTGCAATTCCGCTTTTACAGTACGCAGCATTGGCGCACAGAAATAGACGACGCGATTATACGCGACATCGTGCCTGCACCATCACCGAAATACGAAGGCAACCGCGATTTGACAAGTGGCCAGGTCTTGCAGGTGGATTATGCCGCTGATGGTGCGGATGTGACGCTGTATCGCGATGTGTATAACATGCAGGGTGAGCTAGTGACCGAGGATTACGCCTATACGCATTATCTGCCCTGGCAGGCGATCTTTCAGGTGCCGGTGGGTGACCCGCGCATTGCACAGTCGCAGACCTTCCAGAATCGCACAGGCGAATGAGCAAGCTATACGTTGAAGATCACCGTTACATCCACTTCTGTATCCAGTACCGATGATTTGAACGTCGTACCCGGTGCATATGCGCCTTGCCGCTGAAATTGAGCGTCTTTGAGCGCCCATACCTCTAGCGTCTCGTGTGCCGGGTCAACAATCCAGTATTCGCGCACACCATGCCGCTCGTAAGCGCGGTATTTTGCGCTGCGGTCATGCTTCGCTGTGCTCGGTGATAGCACCTCAACCACCAAATCAGGCGCACCTGTCAGGCGCTTTTCACCGATTTCGCATCGGCTATCCGGCGCGATATATAACACGTCCGGCTCGTAGATGTTGTACTCATCGAGATAGACTTCAATCGGTGATGTCGCAACGCGCCCGCCTTTCTGGTTGGCAAGCATCCTGAGTAAAAAAATGATTTCAACAACGATGAATTGATGCTTGGGAATAGGGGGCATACCAATCACCACCTGACCGTCAATAAGTTGGATAAGGTCGTGTTGCTCGTATTCGGGTAATGCGTAGTATTGCTCGGCGCTGATGCGTTCTTGGATTCGTTCGGCCATAATCGCTATCTCTCCCGCTGGCTTTCGCTTTACATTATGCCACAACATAGCATCGGATTCACTATACTGCCACTCACTGAATAGCGCTATAATTCTTCATCCACGAACGCACGTTCAGAAAGGCCAGCAGGATGCCGGATTTGAAAGTCGTCTCGCCCTACGACCCCACCGGGGACCAACCGAAGGCGATTGCACAACTTAGCGAGAACCTCGAAAAAGGCTTGCGCCATCAGACCTTGCTTGGTGCGACGGGCACGGGCAAAACCTACACGATGTCGAAGGTGATTGAGGCCACACAACGCCCGACACTGGTGCTGGCGCATAACAAGACGCTGGCGGCACAGCTTTACGCCGAATTCAAGCAGCTTTTCCCGACGAACGCCGTTGAGTATTTCGTCAGCTACTACGATTACTATCAGCCCGAAGCCTACGTACCGCGCTTTGATCTGTTCATCGAGAAGCAGACGCAGATCAATGAGCAGATTGAGCGCCTGCGCCTGGCCACATCTGCGGCGCTGTTTACGCGGCGTGATGTCGTCATTGTGGCGTCTGTGTCGTGCATTTACGGCCTGGGTGACCCGCAAAGCTGGCAGAAAGCCTCGGTAGAACTCAGCGTCGGCATGGAGCGGCGGCGCGACGTGCTGCTGCGGGACCTGATTCGCATTCAGTACAAGCGCAACGATATGGAGTTGCGGCGCGGCACGTTCCGCGTGCGCGGTGATACGCTGGAAATCATCCCCGGTTATAGCGAGACCGCCTATCGTATCGCCATGTTCGGTGACGAGATCGAGCGCATTGTGGAGTTTGACCCGTTTACAGGGGAGTTATTAGGCGAATACGATAGCGTGCGCGTCTTTCCGTCGCGTGAATACATCAGCGACGATGAGAACATCCGGCAAGCGGTGCACGACATCGAAAAAGAGCTTGAGGAGCGCGTCAAATTCTTCGAGAGCGAAGGCCGTTTGGTCGAAGCGCAACGCCTGAAGCAGCGCGTTACGTATGACATCGACATGATCCGCGAAGTGGGCTATACCTCCGGCATCGAGAACTACTCGCGCCACATGGAGCAGCGTCCGGCTGGCAGCGCGCCCTTCACGCTGCTGGATTATATGCCTGCGGATTCCCTGATGATTCTTGACGAAAGTCATATGACCGTGCCGCAGTTGCGCGGCATGTACAACGGCGACCGTCAGCGCAAGCTCACGCTGATTGATTACGGTTTTCGCCTGCCAAGCGCCGCCGATAACCGCCCACTGACCTTCGATGAAATCGAAGACCGCATGAACCAGGTGATTTACACCAGCGCGACCCCCGGCCCCTATGAAAATAAGGTCAGCGAAGCGGTGGTCGAGCAGATCATCCGGCCTACGGGCATCGTGGACCCGATGGTTGAGGTGCGCCCCATCGAAGGACAGATTGAGGATTTGCTGCAAGAGGTGGCGCAGCGTGTGAAGGTCGGGCAGCGCACACTCATCACGACGCTGACGCAGCGCATGGCCGAAGAAATGGCGGGTTACCTCAACGAGATGGGCATCAAGGGGCAATATCTACATGCCGAGATCAACACATTAGAGCGCGTTGAAATCCTGCGTGATTTGCGTATGGGCGTTTATGATGTGCTGGTCGGCATCAACCTGCTGCGTGAAGGCTTGGATTTGCCGGAAGTGTCGCTTGTAGCCATCATGGATGCGGATAAAGAGGGCTTCTTGCGCAGCGATTCGTCACTGATACAGACCATAGGCCGCGCAGCCCGCCACATTGAAGGCCATGTCATCATGTACGCGAATAAAATCACGAATTCGATGCAGCGTGCGCTTGACGAAACCGAACGCCGCCGCGAAATTCAGATCGAGCACAATCAGAAGCACGGCATCGAGCCACAAGCCATCGTCAAGGAAATCCGCGACCTGACCGACCGTGTGAAGGCGATGGTGGCAGATGAAGAAGCCTTGCCGGATGTGCCCGCCGACGCCAGGCAGATTGACCCGGCAGATTTGCCGCCGGACCGCCTGCACAAGATGATTAAAGAGCTAGAGAAAGCGATGCAGAGCGCTGCACAAGCGCTGGAATTCGAGAAAGCGGCGGCCCTGCGCGACCAACTGTTTGATCTGCGTGGTTTGCTAGCGGAAAAGAAAGGCGACAAGGGCGAGTTGGTGGTGGAGTAGCACTAGCTGTAGAGTGCATTGGTGTGCTTGTCGTGGGGCAGTCGGTGCCAAGTGGTGCTTTCATGCTGTGCTAAAGTCGCTATAATGCCTATAAACAGTAAATACAGATGCAAGCAAGCTATGCTGAACCCAGAGGCAAACAGACCCATGCACAAGCTCTATACACTCACACGAATTGCTTTGCTGCTCCTATTGGCCCCGGCAACGCTCGCCCAGGACGATACGCTCTTATCGCCAGCCGATTTGCTGCCGACCTCATCATACTTGAACGGCGTTCGCTATGAAGCACAAATGTGGAACAACTGCGGACCTGCTACACTGACCAACGCGCTGTCGTTTTTCGGTTATCAGGAGGGGCAGACCCGCGCAGCCAATTGGCTCAAGCCTAACGGCGAGGATAAAAACGTCAGCCCAGATCAGATGGTGTCGTTCGTCAACGATCAGGTGCCAGAGATGAACGTGCGTGCCATGACGCGCTACGGTGGCACAGTAGACACACTCAAGCGCCTGATTGCCAATGACTTCCCCGTGATCGTGGAAAAGGGCTACAACCCCGAACCGGATCGCCTGGGTTGGATGGGGCACTACCTGCTCGTAACAGGCTACGATGATAACGTGGGCACCTTCACCACCCATGATAGCTACATCGGCCCAGATGTCACGTATACGTACCAATACCTGAACGAGATGTGGCAGCACTTCAATTACACCTACATCGTGCTATATCCAGCCAGCCGTATTGAGCGCCTGAACAAAATCCTCGGTGATGACGCCGAAGCCTTTCAGAACAAGGTCAACGCGACGCAACGCGCCCGCAGCGAACATGAGGCCAATCCACAGGACGCATTCGCACTGTTCAATTACGGCACGAGTTTGGTGCTGCTGGGCCAATATGAGTTGGCAGCACAAGCCTACGATAATGCGCGTAATATTGGCCTGCCCTGGCGCATGTTGTGGTATCAATTTGGCCCATTTGAAGCCTATTACAACGTCGGGCGCTACAACGATATGATCGAACTCGCACGCGCTAACCTGAACGATGGCGGCGGCCAATACGTCGAAGAGACGTTCTACTATGGTGGGCTGGCACGTGAAGCCCTGGGTGAATACGACCGCGCCCTGACAAATTACAACACAGCCATTCAGTTCAACCCGAACTTCACGCCAGCAATCAACGCACGCGATGCACTACAAAGCCGTTTAAATTCATAAGCGCGTGCTTTTCATTTGAGCCTGTCCTTCATTTGAGCCTGTGGCACCGGGCGACCACGCTGAACCGCCCCTACAACGGTCTGCGTAGGACCACGCTGTTGTGTGGTTCTACCTACCAGGGCGATAGTATCCCCAATTCAAAATGCATCCAGCACCAAAATACCCCTTGCCAAGTCGCCCAAATCCGCCTATACTGACTCTTGAAGCAACGCGATGTGCGGGTGTAGTTCAGCGGTAGAACGTCTCCTTGCCAAGGAGAAGGTCATGGATTCGAATTCCATCACCCGCTAATAAAGAGAAGGCCGTGCGATCAGCCGGCCTTTTTTGTTTCCTCGGCTAATTATCGTACGGGTTCTGGCCGCCTTGTGTGCCTTTGCGGATGTCTTGCTGCCAGGGCTTCTTGGCTTGGCCGCTGTAGCCCATCTCGCGCATACGCTCTGTTTCCAGCGCCTCAAGTTGCGCTGATAGCGCCTCTAAATCGGCTGTTGGGATGCGGTGGTCAACGCCGCCAGCGTCCCGATAGGTGTAGCCGACACCACCGCACCAGTCACAATCTATAACGCCACCGCTGGCGTCTTGCTCTCCTGCGAAGTCATCCTGGAACCAACCGATGCCATCGCAGGAGATACAGCGCACGATTTGCATTGCTAAACACCTACTTGCTTACCCGGCGTTGAGGGCGATGCGATAAACCGCGCCCTGATAATCAACCACGTACATCTCGCCGCTTTCGTCCTGACCGAACGACGCAATCTGAAAGTCTGTATCCATGAAAACGTCGGATTGCCAGTTCATCTGTGCATCACGATACAAGTACCACATGCGGCCACTGCAATAGTCGCCGTACAGGTAGACGCCCTGCAAATCTTCGATCATACCGCGATAGACATAGCCGCCGGTCACAGAGCAGCCCGCGCTGTGCGTGTATTCGGCTACTGGCGGCACGGCGTTGCTGGCGTTCACACGCGGGTTAAACACGTTGGACGCTTCAAAGGCGTTCCAGCCGTAGTTGCGGCCACCACTGCTCACTGCGGCTTCAAAGTTGATCTCTTCATACTGATTTTGGCCCACATCGCCCAGGTACATGTCGCCTGTGGCCATATCGAAGCTGAAGCGCCACACATTGCGCAGCCCATAGGCCCATACTTCGTCTGCGCCGCTGTCGCTGCCCACAAAGGGGTTGTCGGGTGGGATGGCGTAGCCTGTGTCATCGGGTGCGTTCACATCAATGCGGATGATGGTGCCTAGTAGCGTCTGTGGATTCTGGCCTGCGGCTAGCGGGTCGTTGGCCGAGCCGCCATCACCCAATGACGCATACAGGTAGCCATCCGGCCCGAACGCCATATGACCGCCGTTGTGGTTGGCGAAGGGCTGTGGCTGCGTGAAGATAATCTCACCGCTGCTGATGTCGGCCACATTCGGATCATCAGAGACGCTGTATGCTGCGATGTGGGTCGCGCCCTGACGGTTGGTGTAGTTGATGTAAAACAGGCCGTTCTCGGCGTAATTCGGGTGAAAGGCCAGCCCCAGCAGACCGCGCTCGGTGTAGCCCCGTGTATTGGCGTCCCACGTCACCAGGTTACTGACATCCAGAAACACGTTGCGCTCGTAGGTTTCGGGTTGCAGCGCGTAGACAATACCGCCCTGCTGCACCAGGAACAAGCGTCCGCTACCATCATCAGCAGGCGTAATGAACAGCGGGCGCTGAAGGCCGTCCACTGGCAGGCGCTCGAAGGTGATGATGGCAGGGTTGGGGGGGACATCCCGTGTGATAACGGGGTCGCCGCCTTGCGTATCCTGCGCAAATGCAGGCACAGTAAAAGCGGCTAACAGCAAAAGACTAATGATAAATCGCTTCATCTGTGTTTCTATCTCCAATCGAAATATCTCTATGGTGCAACACTACAAATACGATGCTTAGGCTAACACAGGCAGCTTAACCCCACATGACGCTCGACCTACTTCATGCGCATATCGTACCAGACAGGCAGCGACCCTAGCCCCTCAGATAGATACAGGGCCGCCATCTGCAATTGTGAGTAGGCGTTTTCGCGCCGCAGGGGGTAGACCTCATCGCGTGAACGGTGCTTGCGCTCGTCTTCGGGGATGGGCGTATCGCTGTTGATAGGTTCGCCCTGTTGCAGCACAAAGCGAAACTGCTTATTGCCCAGGTGCAGGTTAAGCTCGCCATGCTCGGTGTTGGCCTTTTTCTGCCGCCGCTTGACGACCTCCGTCACATACAGGGATTGCGCTTCATCCGTTCCGACATGCCACACACGCCGCCGCCCTTTATAGGCGCTCAAGCTGCGCTCGCGTGGGTCCACGACGATGATGTCATAGCGCGTCAGCAGCAGATAAATATTGTGCAGGATCAGCACGAACAGCAGACCCGCGACCCCTAAGCCCAGATACGGCAATAATTGCGGATTCGGCAGTAGCGTCCCGGCGTTAGGTAAGGCCAGTTCACTGGTCAGTGTGGCGGTAGAGAGCAAAATATACACGATCATCCAGAAGCCATACCACAACATGCGCGTGAACTTGGTCAGACGCCACTTGAAGCCGCGTTTCAGCACCAATTGCTCTGCTTGCAGGGACAAGCGCCCGGTTTCGGTCTCGCTGGCGCGGTGCAGCGTCCACCAGCCGCAGCTCAGCGGCAACGGATCTAGCGGCGTTTGCTGCTGGTTTGCTGGTAGCTCTGGCGGCACCAACAAGAACGAAATGTCGAGTTGTTCGGCCAGCGCTTCCCCCGCTGCTTCGACGACTCCACGATGCGCCTCTTGCGTGGGGTCGTGCCAGTACGCCAGTTCACACCAGCGGCTCCCACGCTTTGCGGTTAATTCAGGCGATACGATCAGCCCCAGGTGCCAGCTCTGGTCGCTATTTTGCCAGCCGAGCACGACCTGCATCACGTCATCCGGGCGCAGCAGGCCGCTTTGAGGCAGGCGGCGCGTCTCGCCGAAGCGTAGCGTGTAGCGTAAGCCCTCATGCGTCGCGACGACCACCGGAATTTCTACGTCGGCATCGCGCATCCGCCATTGATCGGCGTCTATGTCGATGGTGATATTTTCAGCAGCCACTACTTGATCCATAAACCATCATTCGCTTCGTCTGCTTAGTCAGTACAGCGGCTCATTATGGCAAATTTATGCGGGATTGTGCAGTCAGGGTTTGCCAGATAACAGCGTGAAAACAGACGCTAACCCGACTCTCTATTCGCCCTGTCGCATCCGCAAGGCGTCAACGCTAGAATAGCCACGTTTACGACAAGCAAAGATCGCAAGGATAGGGTACATGAAGAAACGTTGGCGCTGGCTATTGAGTGGCCTACTGCTGCTGATTGTCGTGGCTGCAATCGGCCTTTACGTATTCACACAGGGCGTCCGCAACGCGACCATCAGCGTCCAACGCGACGACCCACCGCAGGTCGTTTCATTTGTATCGGACCGCGCCGGGGATTGGGATATTTTTACGCTTTTCCCCGATGGCGAATTGGTCAACCTGACGGATGATGGCAGCGGCGCACACGATTATTTCGTCAGTTGGTCCATGAACGCAGACCCGGACAAGAAAATGAACTTCCTGGCTAATCGGGGCAACCCGGACGAAACCGGACCCGCACAGATGGACCCGGACGGCGGCAATATCCGCAGTTTGCCCATCTTTCAGGCGATCATGACGACCTTTCAGCAGCAGCTTTTTGATTGGGACCCGGTGTGGTCGCCGGATGGCGAGCGCCTGGCGTGGATTTCGGTTCGTGACCTGGGCTTAGAGCTTTACGTGGTTGACGCCGACGCCGAACTCTCGCTTGATAACGCCACACGCCTGACGAATAACGGCGCAGTTACACGGGATTGGTTCGCGGTGTGGTCGCCGGATGGACAGTATCTCGCCTATTCATCAGATGAAGCGGGTGACGAGAATATCTACGTGGTGGATGCGGAGACAGGCGAACGCACACAACTCACCGACCACCCGGCGCAGGATACGCACCCGATGTATTCGCTGGATGGCTCACAGATTGCGTTTGTGTCGGAGCGTGACACGGCGATTGCAACGGGCACGCTGAACCTGTACATCATGGACGCCGATGGGGGCAATCAACGCCGCCTGACGGACGAAATGCGCTTCGATGGTGACCCGCTGTGGTCAGCGGATGGCCGCTATATGATGTACGTCTCCAATCAAACAGGCAACTGGCATATCTACGTCCGCGACCAGGAACAAGACAGCGTGCGTCAGATCACAGAGGGCGACTCCAATAATCTGTTTCCTGTCTGGCGACCATAACACAAGCGCTTGCAACTTTTGCGACAGGGCCACAGCATGACACATATTCGCGCATTGATCTTTGATCTGGATGGGGTCATCGCCAACACCGAGGAATTTCACTATCAGGCATGGCAACGCTTAGCCGATGAAGAGAATATCCCCTTCAGCCGCGCTGATAATGAACATCTGCGGGGCCTGACGCGGGATGCCAGCTTGCGCCGCCTGCTGAATGGGCGCGAACTCGACCTGCCGACATTTGACGCATGGATGCAGCGTAAAGACAGCTACTTCAAGGCACAGATGGCCAGCTTGCGACCCGGCGACGCCTTACCCGGCGTTGAAGCGCTCATCCACGAGGCAAAACAAGTCGGTTTAGCGCTTGGGGTGGCGTCTGCTAGCCGTAATGCCCGTCCGGTGCTGGAAAAAATCGGCTTGCTGGGCGAATTTCAGGTGATTGGTGATGGCTACACAGTCGATAATTCCAAGCCTGCGCCGGATATTTTCCTATGGGTGGCCGGAGGGTTGGCCGTGCCACCGCGTCAGTGTGTCGTCTTTGAGGATTCACAGGCGGGGGTGCAGGCGGCGCTGACAGGCGGCTTTCAGGTGATTGGCGTCGGGGATGGCCTGGTCAGGGCGGCGCATCGCTGTGTTGAACGCCTGGACGACCTGACGTTAGCGGAGGTGCTGGAAATTACCGTCGCACGCGCCTAATGGGTAGCAGTAGCAGTAGCAGCACCAATCATCATGGCCTAACTAATCTTCGTCATCCAGCGCCAGCACCAGGCGCACCCCCTTGATGTGCACGGGTTCTTTCGCGATAAAGAGTTGGCTCAGTACGCGCTCTGTCGGCTCGTCGCGCTCCAATAGAAAGTGGTGCAGATACGTGTTGAGTTCTTCTATGCTTTTATGCAAGGTGATGCGCTGGCGCGTGTCTTTGCGCTTGGTCGCGCTCCAGAAGGCCACCACAGGCGCTCTCAGGACGTCTTTCAGGGCTGGGCGGTCTTCGTAGTGGTCGCGCTTGTGGTCCTTCTTACTTTTTTCGCCCCATTCGCGCTCATGCTGCTCGACCAGTGCCATGAATGCATCGGTGCGGTCCCCCTGCGGCTGATCTTTCTTACGTCGAAACACGGCACCCCCTTGTTGTATTGTGTTCGAGTGCGGCAAAGCGCGTGTGACGCAAAAAAGCCGCTACAATTGGCTAAGAATGCCTGCTAAATCCGGCGTGCTGCTGCTGCGCAGGCGTTCAGCGCCGGATGCATCGTACAGCACATAGGTCGGCGTCATGGATAGACCGAAGCGCTCGCGTAGTTGGTCGCCGGGTGGGTTATGGATGTCGATGAGCAGGCTGTCGATGCCTTCAGCGGCCAGTTGTGGCGTCAGGTCACGCACAGCGGGCAGGCTCGCCATGCACGCCAGGCAATAATTCGAGTACAGCACAACCAGCGTAGGCCGCCCGTTAGCAAGCGCCTGCTCCACCTGTGCCACGCTCTGCACATCCCCGTTGGCCGGATAGCGCAGCAGCACGCTCATCAGCAGCACGCCGAAAATATACCACATAAAGACGCCCACACGCAGCAAGGCTTGCGCCTTGCGCCAGCGCCACAGCGCGAACAGCAGCAGCAGGCCCAGGCCCACTGCCGCGATCATAAACGAGAACTGATTGCCGAGTTGCAGCATCTAGGTGGCCTCTTGCAGCAGCGCCCGTGCTTGTTCAGCACTTGGCGCGAACGTGACGAGGCTGCCTGCTCCGTCAACATCTGCATAACACAGCGTCGCGGCATCGCTGCTGTAACAAGCGTCGTCTGCGCTGGCTGCAAAGCGGGTTGCGGCATACTCGCGCTGTGCCTGCGCGAATTCGGCGCGTTCGGCGCTGCTATCCCATTCCAGGCGCAATGCGAAAGCCAGCGCATTTTCGGCCCCTGCATCCTCATAGATGCGGTAAGTATCGCCACCCCAACCCGCAGCAGCCGCTTGTGCGCTTGCGCCTTCAAGCTGCACGTTCAGATACTCACTCAGGTAGAATTCGCCCAGCGTGCCCGTCTCGGCCAGTGACCAGCTATCACCCAACACAGACGCGGCATCAGCCAATTCGACTGTTAGCGGCATTTCACCAGCCATGTATTTTTGCGGGTGCAGAATTTGCTCGGTTGACACAGGCGGATTGTCGAAGGCGGCATCCACCGCGCCCCAATCACGGCTATCCACAAGCGCGATCACGTATTGGCTGCCGACATTGTAAGGCCACAGTAGCTCCGTGCCCAGGATGTCCGGCAAGCCCGCTGGCAGCGTCAGATTGCCCGCCTGTAGGCCGCCTGCCAACAACGCTATTGAGGTGCGCAGCGGGTTTTGCTCTGCGATGCGCGTCGTGTAGAGGTTCATAATCGTGGTCGCATCACCTTCGACCAGCGCCAACGACGCCAGCACACGATCTCGGTTTTCGAGGTCCTCAAGCTCCGTCAGGAACGCATTCAGGTCGTGGTTCTGGTCTTGCAGCACATGCACGTATTCATGCACGTAGACGATCTGCTCTAGCAGGGGCAAACGCGCTTCGGGTTGCTGGCCGGAAAGCAAAATCACGTTCATCTCCTTGCTTTCGGTGTCATAAAAGCCTGCTACCTGATCCTGATACAAGCTAATCAGCACTTCGCGCAGGTCAATATCGGGGTCCATCAGGCCAAAAGCGGCGTAGAAGCGCACATCCTCGGCCAGTATTTCATCGGTCAGTTCAGCGCGGAATGTCTCTTCGATGTATTGCGCGACATCCACACGCGATGGAAACAACCGCTGTAGCGGCGCTTGCGGTTCCAGGCCACGCACACGCTCCACAAAGGTCTCTAGCGCGTCGAAGTGCTCGGCCAGTTCTTCACTGATCTGCATGTCTGCGCTGGTTTCGGTCTCTGCGTTGTCCTGGGCCTGGCTCACTAGCCCCAATGACAACAGCATCAGTATCAACAGATAACGCATTAAAATTCCTCACTGATTTGTCATCTATGTAACAGCACATGTATTGTAGGCCATGATTGATCGCAAACTCAATGTGCGGTTGCCTCTGTTCATATTGGGTTTGGGTTCAGTTTCTGGATTGAACCGCCTACTATTTCAATTAAAATAAAGGTCCGCGTATAACAGGTAGAGTGGCCATGACAGTCACGCACGAGCACGAGCAAAGTGGTATCCCGATGAGCCGGGATCGTTCTTCGTATAAGCTGCTGGGCAGCACACATGAGGCACGCGGGTCGGAAATTCAGGCAGCAGCCCGCGCCGAACTGATCCCCACAGCCGAAACACGTGCGCTCAGTTCACCCGCAGGGCGCGTCTTTGCACGCCTTGCACGCAGCATCGGTATCAACCAGTCCTTGCAAAATTATCTGGCGTTCCGGCCTTTCGGTATGATCGAAATGCTGAAGCGGGCCATCCCACCCGGCATCACACACCCACACATTCTAGATCCCGTCGCAGGCTACACCCCGCAGATGATCTGGCTGGCGCAGCAGATGCCCAATGCGCACGTCTACGAAGTCGATATGCCAGAGGTCATCAGCGACAAGGCGCAGCGGCTACGTAACGGCAAAGGGGTCGTCATCCCGCAAAACCTGACCTGGTATGGCGAAAACCTGCGCGAAACGCCGTTGAGCAAAGTGCTTGATGAGAAGAAAATGCACGTCATCATTGCGATGTCGGCGTTTTTGCGGCCCGCTGAGTACGTGCGCCTGTTGCGTTACTTGGGCGAAAACCTGACGGCGGATGGCACGATTGTCGGTACGATCCCCTGGCAAGCCGGCATGGACGCGCTCGCCCGCGTCAGCCTGCTGTACCGCGTGCAAGTGGGGCCGCTGCCGGGTGTGGTGGATAACGTTGATGTGATTTACGAGCGCTACCGAGATGCAGGCTTCAGCGACATCACCATTACCAGCTTTCCTGAGCTAGCCCGTGAATTGGGCTATCCTGAACCCGCCGATATCGAGCGTCTGGTGCTGGCGAAACGCTAATCAGCCCTTCAAGCGCAGCAGCACCGGGCGGTAATTGGTACGATGCAGGGGCGTAACGCCGTACTGTTGCAGGGCAGCGCGATGGGCCTCCGTCCCATAACCCTTGTTGCTGGCGAAGCCGTACTGAGGGTATTTTTCGGCCATCTGCACCATGAAGGCGTCGCGGTGCACCTTCGCTAATACGCTGGCGGCGGCGATGCTCAGCGAATGCTGGTCCCCGGCGACAATGCTCAACTGCGGAAACGTTTGAAGCTGCTCCGGCCATGCCATGTAATCCAGAAATAAGCAATCCGGCCTGAAGCTCGCTGTTTGGCTGTCTGCATCTGTGAATTGCATTTGCATAGCGGCTTCCAGCGCCCGTTGCATGGCCAGTTGTGTTGCAGGGTTGATGCCCTTTGTGCTGATTTCTGCTGCGGATGCTTCACCAATGCCCCAGGCCAGCGCCACATCTTTAATTTGTTCGACCAGCGTCACACGTTGCAGGTGGGTCATTTGCTTGCTGTCCTTAACGCCCTTTAGCTTACGGCCCAGGTCGCGGCGTGCTAAGGGCAATGCCACCGCACCGACGACCACCGGGCCTGCCCAGGGACCGCGCCCGACTTCATCCAGGCCCAGGATGTATTGAAAGCCCCGGCTGAAGAATTCGCGCTCATGCTTGAGGCTGGCGGTTCTGTCCTTGCGTTTCTCGCCGTTCATAGGCCCCCCTACGCCAGTTCTGGCGGATGCTCCATATTTCCCGTAGGATGTTCAACGAATCTTTCAACAGGCGCATTCGTGAATCATCGTAGTATTGCCACGTGATCGGCACATCCACCACGCTGTAGCCGCGCCGTTTGGCGACGTACAGCAACTCCACATCGAAGCCGATGCCGGTCATCTGCTGCACGCCGAATAAATCCTCGGCAACGTGCGCCTTGAACATCTTGAAGCCGCACTGTGTATCCTCAAAATCCGGGATGGCCGTCAGTTTGACGATGTAATTCAGGATGCGGCCCATAATATGACGGTGTTCGGGTTCTTCCAGGCGGTGCGCCCCTGGCCCTTCTCTCGTGGCAATCAACACATCGACATCGGCGGCTTGTGGTGGCAAAAATAAATCAAGCTGGTCAATCGACATCGACAGATCGGCATCGCACATAAAACGATAATCACCGCGTGCAGCCAGCATCCCCGCTTTGACCGCCAGCCCCTTACCGCGTGTACTGACCTGCATCACGCGCACATACCTATGCGACTGTGCGAAGGCGCTTGCGACCTCTGCTGTGCGGTCCTGGCTGCCGTTTTCGACCACGATCACCTCTGCACTGTATTCCTGTTGGCCGAGGTAAGCGTCGATTTTCTCCAGCGTCGGCGGCAGCCGATGCTCTTCATTATGTGCCGGGATGATAATAGATAGCCGAGGCTTCTCCTGTGATGGCACAGGCAACGCTCCGTTATGTGTGTGCGTCTGGTCCGTATCGGTTTGTGTCGCGGTGTCAGGTTGCGATTGCCGCATGGTTGGTGTGTTTTGTGTCATACGTTTAGCCGTTAATCAATCACGTCTGGGTGGGGCAAGCGCTGCTTCGATAGCGTCTGCCGATACGCGCATGTTGGCCTGTACACGACGCCGTTTACGCAGCATCTTCGGGATGTGCCACAGGCCGACTGCCATACCGCGCAAACGTGCCCGCGCAGCAGCCCCACGCCACGCCCGTAGCGCATTCCAGGCTAGTTTGGCCTGCGCTGCGATGATGCGGCCACCGTGCTTGCGCCAGACGCTACCAGGTACGTCCTTCACCAGCAGGTAAATGCCATTGCGCCCGTCATAAAAGCTGGCCGTAACGCCGCCCCCGGAAGCTGACAGGTGATGATATACCACAGCGTGCGGTGTGTAAAGCACCTGCCAGCCTGCAAGCTGTGCCCGCCATGACAGGTCTACGTCCTCTAGCAGGAAGAAAAAATCGTCGTCCAGCAAGCCAATTTCATCCAGCATACTACGCCTATACGCTGATGAGCCACCGCAAGCGCTAAAGACGTATGCTTCGTTGTCATATTGGCCTGCGTCTTTTTCCCACGCCCCCCGGTTGATGGCACGCCCATTTACAGCGAATAGATCGCCTGCGGTGTGGATGTGGTCGCGCTTATCAAATAGCAGCATTTTGCTGGCCACCATGCCCACCTGCGGGTGACGCTCAAAGGCATCCATGACTGCCGCTGCCCAGCCCTCGTGTGCTTCGGTGTCGTTGTTCAGCAGTGCGATCATCTCGCCGCGCGCTGCTGCTATGCCTGCATTGCAGGCCCCGGTGAAACCGCGATTTTCCGGCAATTCGATCAGGCACACGTCTGGGTGATGTTCCTGCACATACGCCTGTGAGCCATCCGACGAGGCGTTATCAACCAGGATCACCTCTAGCGCCGGGTGCGTCTGATGCTTCAGCGCCGCCAGGCAGGTCGGTAGGTATTGTACTGCGTTCCAGTGTGGTATCACGACGGAGAGCAAGCCGCGCTCTGGTTGGGCATGTTGTGCTGGGTCCATATGGTTTTTCTTGCTGCTACACAAGCGCATCAAAGTGGCGGCTATTTTCGCAAATTATGCCCGTTTTGCCAGCTTGTTTTGCCTACGCTCACCCGATTAATGCGCTATTCGAGGTCTGCATCGCGCCAATAATCGTAGACCTGCTGGACGTATTTTTGCCAGCACTGCTGCTGGTCGCTGCAATCTTCGCCCGCGTGGATCAATGCCTTAAAGAAGCCTGCCCCTGGCATCCCGCTAGCCTTCGAGACGACCAACGCGCACAACATACCGCGCCCGGCCTGCTCTTCTTCGCGGCACATCTCACGCAGTAGCGCCTGAAAGACATACGCGCCAGGATGCGGCGCAATAACGGTCATGCGTGCAGCCAGTTCACCATAGGTTATCAGGGCTTCGGCACGTGCACAGGCAATCACAAGCGCACGCATTTCTGCTTTTGCAGCTTGCCATGTTGCGGGTTCGAGGCCGTATTTCGTGCCGATGGTGCTGGATACCTTCCTGATATTTACCTGATATTTAAAAGAAAACGAATTCGGGTGCTATTTGTAGGGACGCCGTTCTTGGCGTCCGCAGATGAGCGGACACAGCCAGCCGTGTCCCTACGATTATACGCCTTCCATGCGGACGGCTTTGCCGACGGTGCGAACCAGGATGTTCGCATCCAGCAGCAAGGATTGATGCCGGATGTAATACAGGTCGTATTGCAGTTTAATCAGCGCGTCCTCGACGTTTGCGCCGTATTTGTAGCGTACCTGTGCCCAGCCCGTGACGCCAGGGCGCACCGTATGCCGCGTGCGATAAAACGGGATGGCTTGCTCTAGCTCGTGTATCATTTCTGGCCGCTCCGGTCGCGGACCGATCAGGCTCATTTCACCACGCAGCACGTTAATCAACTGTGGCGATTCGTCCAGGCGCGTCTTGCGCAGGATGCGCCCGACACGGGTAATACGTGGGTCGTTATCCTGTGCCCACACCGCACCAGAGACCTTCTCGGCATCCGGTATCATCGTGCGAAACTTGATGATCTTAAACGGCTTGCCCGCTAGCCCCACACGTATCTGACGGTAGAAGATGCTGCCGGGTGAATCCAGATACAGCGCCGCCGCAATGAACGGCAACAGAACCGAGAAGATGACGAGGCCGATCAACGACAGCAGCACATCAAACAGGCGCTTCAAGATCGGATAGGGGTTCAGGATTGACGAACTACCCATCGGCAGCACCACAGGCCAATGTGCCCCCATGTGTTCGACGGGCACGCGCTCTGCCACGCGCTCGTACAGGATGGGCATGGGCGTAATCGCGATGCCGTGCTCATAAGCATCCATCACACCCCGGAAAATCTCATGCGAGAGTTCGCGTGTGCTGGTCACGATGATTTCGCGCACGTCATGCGCCAGACCATAACGCAGTAGATCGTCGCCGCCTGCGATGGTCTGTAGCCCCTCAAGCTGATCGGCCTGACTATTATCCAGGTCCGCATCCTGACCTGTGCTAATCACCCCCAACACCTGATAGGTCGTGCTGGCTTCGCGTCGTAGTACGTCGATAATCGTGCGGGCGGCTTCGTCCGTGCCGACGACCAGCACCCGGCGCGGCGCACTGGCCCACCCGATCAGCGCGGGGTTCAGCAAGCGCCACAGCGCCACGAGCGTGAACGACGACAGCCCGTAATACAGGATGAACAAGCGCGGCAATGACCCCGGTGCCGACAGAAAAAAGACCAGCAGATACACAACCAGCAACTGAAATGTAATCACGACCAGCCTTTGCAGCGACAGAATGCGGTTGGCCGCGATGGATAGCTCGTAGAAGTCATTGGCGCTGGCGATCAAGAACCACAAGCCCGTCAGCACGAAGAACCATGCAATTTCCGGTACGACCAGTTGCATATCGAAGCGCAATTCCGCGACGAAAGCCCAGATGCGCAATGAAATCAGCACCGAGGCAATCACCGCCAGCGCATCACCGGCCATCAGCAGCAAGCGCCGTTCTGAAATGCGCAATTGCAAGCGGCGTTTGCGCGGGATAGGTGCGAAGAGCATCGTGCTTTTGTTGTCTGTGCGGTCCAGCATGGTGCGTCATTTCTGCCTATGTAAAACCGTTGTCAACAGCTTAGCCTATGACATCCTGTGTGTGCATAAAGCTTGTGTTAGGGTCTTGTGTGGGTTGCCAGTAACGCTGCCCTGTAGGGACGCCATTCTCGGCGTCCGGCGCGGCTAGGTTTGTGGCCTGGGCGCATAGATCGTCACATCACCAAAAGAGGCCAGAAAACTCAACCGATCCTGACAGGCCGTTGCACCGCCCAAAGCCCGTTCCTCTGGCCCAATCAGCACGTAATTCACACGATAAACCCCGTTCTGCGCAAATTGCAACCCTAGCAAGCTCCGGCAATCGGCAGCGGTTTCTGCACCATACCAGTTGATGACCTGCCGCCTGCGTTGCGTGGCATCGGGCGTTTCGACTGGATGGCCGTAGACCGTGCGTGCGCCCGTCCACGCTGGCAACCACAGGCTGACCTTCGGCGCTGCCAGGATCACATCCTCGCTGTGCGTTTGGTCCTGTAGCCATTCAAAGGCCGCGAGATAGCTGGTTTGCAGGGTCGCGCCTGTCGGGGCTTCATCCAGCAGCGGCACCACCGGGATGAACAGCACTAGCAAATGACTGAGGCCAAGCACGGGCACTATTAGCGGGTAGACGCGCCGCTGCAAATTGCGCCGATTTAAGAATGTGCGAAACCAGAAATCCTCGCTGGCGCGGGTGGCAAAATACGCAAGTGGTAACATCAAGCCCGTCAGCGCGTGCTGCGCTATGCCTGTAGGCAAATAAAGCAGCAGCAACATCGCCATCAACCATAAGATCATGAAGCGGTCGCCATCGGCTTCAAAGCGACTGACCGCCCGCCAGATGCCCGGTAAAGCGATGAACAACGGGATGCCAAGCGACACAAGCAGCAGCAACGGTGACGGCGGCACCTGCAAACGTTGTGCTGCCACCTCAGCGACGGCGCTGTGTGACAGTAGGATCAGCGCATAATACGCCGCAACCGGCAACGCGGGAATCACAATCCACATTGACCAACGTAACCCCGACCACGCGATTTGCCGTTGTTCCGCCGATTGCCAGATGATGAGCGCCCCCAGCGCCAACCACAGCGGCAAGAGGCTTTCTGGATATAAAAAGGCCAGCAAAATGCTCATCAGGACGGCCCACGCACCCAGGTTATCAACGGCGGGTTCTTGCTCATAACCCGGACGAAACGCGATGACGATTACCGATGCGATTACGGCCAGCGCCATAATCGTCAGCGGAAAATGCACATTAACCAGCCCCGCGAAGAACGGGAAAGCCTGTGCAATCAGCATGTCCGGCGCGTAAGCACTCCCAGTCAGCAGCAACAGCAGCCAGCCAAAGCCAGAGCCAAACGCCGCCAATACAAAGAAGACCCGCCGCGCCCGCATACGCGCCCAGATCGCTGCGCCAAGCTGGTAAATGGCCAGATACATAAAAAAGGCCGCCGCCAGCCGTGCCAGATGAAATACGATCACACCAGAGAGCGAGATAAGGCGCGAAAGCTGGCCTAGCAGCGCGTAAACCGTGTGCAGCAGCAGGTTATCGTGGGGTTCGGGGTTATACTGGTCATGGAGCAACCACTGCCCGTCGGCACCCTGCTCTATCTTCGATAGGTATAGCGCGGCATCCTGATAGTGATGCACCACCCCCAGGAAATCCTGCGTGGCGTCTGCACCGCGCAGAGGTGCAATCAGCAAAAAGGGCGCGAACGCCAGCAACACAAACCCAATGCTGACCAGTACGACCCAGCGGCGCTCTGAACTGGAAATGTGACCGGTATACGTCGCCATCTAGCCGCCCCTGACTTTTAGCCTGATATGCATGACGAAGGCAATCGTGTATGGCATTTGCGCATCTATCACTTTTGGCTCTACACCGTTTGCTCTACAATACAATGCCTAAACATTGTAGCGATTTTTCAAGCGAGTTGCACACCCACGTTCCAAAGGTTAGCGATATGTCGATGTCGGATGGTGAAGACCTCTACCAGTTGCAAAAAGTTGATCTGGCCTTGCTCAAGCACCGTAAACGGCTGAAGGCCATCGCCACAGCGCTGCAAGACGACGAGCGGGTGCTGCACGCACAGCAACAGGTGGCGCAAGCAGAAGCGGCGCTCAAGCCATTGCAGCAGCAGGCCCGTGAACTGGAAGCGCAGGTCCAGGCGACGAATAGCAAGCGCAAAGCCTCTGAGCAGCGCCTCTACAGCGGCAATGTGAAAAACCCCAAAGAGTTGCAAGACCTGCAAAACGAGATCGACGCGCTAGGCAGGCGCAAAGACGGCTTCGAAAACCAAATGCTTGAGGTCATGGTCGAAACCGAGGACGCCGAGGGTGAACTTGCAGCGCGGCGCGACGAACTTCAGCAGGTAACGCAGACGTGGGAGGGCGAGCACACCGATCTGCTCAGCGAACAAGAGACGATTAACAGGCAGGTCGCCAAATTAAGTGACGAACGCGAGGCGCTGGCCGATAAGCTGCCGCCTGACCTGCTGAAGCGCTACGAGGCGCTACGCCCGAAAAAAGGCAATCAGCCCGTCGCGCTGCTGCAAGATGGCACGTGCTCAGCCTGCGGCATCGCACCGAATGCCGAACGTGCTAAGCTAATCCGGCAATCCGACGAGTTGCTCAACTGCCAGAGTTGCCAGCGCATTCTCGTCTACGATTCTTGAAGGGGCAAATACACAATGGTCAACTTCAATAGCGATTTCGGCGCAGGGTTCATCGGTGGGCTAATCACAGGCGTTGCGTTGATCCGCCTTTGGCAACGCTTCCAACGCTTACGAGAGGCCAACCAGCAGAGTTATCGGCGTATGACACGCGGCAACCAAGCTCTGCGCGTGATTGATCGGCGCTATGTCAACCATTTCATCAAAATGGCACAGGCCAATCACCTCGTTGGGGACCGTGTGCGGCTGACGGAGGTGCTGGTCGAGCCACGTTTCATCCGCGCACCAGAACTCATCCGCAAGCCGGATGACGAGCAAGAGGCGACGACCAACGTGTTTCAGGTCGTGCCACAAATTCACGATTACCCGTTTTTGCACGCGCCCTATAACATCCCCACATTGAGCATAGAAGACCTCGGTAGCGGTGAGCGCAATATCGCCCTGTTAGGCTTGCCCGGTTCAGGCCGCACGACAGCGTTACTGACGATTGGCCTGTGGGCGCTGCGCATGGTGGATTTTGCCGCGAGAACGCCGGATGCCGATGAGACCGATGCAGAGGGCAACTTCTTGGACGAGGCCGCGCAGATGTTTGAGGAAAACGAAGGCGCGGCCACAGGCCAATTGCCGACTGCCCAACGTGCAGAGCGCGTCCGTAACCGCGCACGGGCACGCATGTCGCAGGCGGTGCGCGTGCGTTCACGGCGCGGCGACGGCGACGACGATCAGTTCATTGTGCCCAGCTTCCGCGATTACGCGCCGTTGTACGTTCACCTGGGGGATGTGGACCTGAGCCGCTTCGGGCGGCGCATTGACCCGGCAGAACCGCTTGTTGATGCGCTGCAACGCGATCTGGGCAGTGTGGCGCGTAAGACGACGCCGCGCAGTGTGTATCGTTTGCTAGCGCGTAATCAGGCGCTGGTGCTGATAGATGGCTATGACGACCTGCCACAAGCCGAACGGGAGCAAAAAATGGCCTGGATACAGGCATTCGTGAGCACCTACGGCGATAACTTCATCATCATCGCTGCCCCGCCCAACGGCTATCAGCCCTTGAACGCTGTCGGCGTCGCCCCCGTGTATTTACGCCCCTGGAGCGACCAACAGCTTGACCAGCTTACACGCGGCTGGGCGCAGCAATGGCCACAGATCGCCGGCGAAGCGCAACCCCCTGATGGCCTGGTGGCGCGTCTGCGTTTTGATAGCCGCGCATTGCCTGCTTTTGATGCGGCGCTGAAAGCCCGTTCGATGTTTAGCGGCGGCAGCACCAGCCGGGGCGACTGGATCAAGGAATATTTGCAAGAGCGCATTGAACAGTATGAGGGCTGGTTGCCACTGCTCAAGCGTGCGGCCTCTGTCCAATTGGACGAGGGTTACATCACGCGCTCACGGCTTATCAATTTAGAGGTCGAGGACCCGCTTGGGGTGCCCTCACGCCGTAGAAGCCGCCAAACAGATACAGACATAGCGACGGCAGACGCAGCCGAGGCCATCAGCAATGCAGGGCGTCGGCGCATCGCCAGCGAACAGGGGCGCTTCCTGCGCATGTTGCAGCGCAAAAATCTGTTGCTGAGCTTCAGCGCTGGGCGCTATCAATTCCGGCATCCGTTTATTGCGGCGTATCTGGCTGGCTTGTGGTTGGAGGACCGCGATAGCACGACGCTGGTGGACCGGATGCAGCAAGCTGGCTGGCAGAAGGGCATCGCCTACGCTGGCCAGCACATCCCGCTTGATTTGGCCGTACAGCACCGCCTGAGCGATACCAGCGACATCCTACAGACCAACCTGCTGACGATCACAGGCTGGCTGACATACCTGGAAAGCGATACGGCCTGGCGTGGCAATTTGCTGCGTTACCTGGGCACGTTGTTCGTTGCCCCGAACCAATGGTCACTGATGCGGGAGCGCATCGC
>DAOTTW010000259.1:0-3716 GCA_034437615.1 Anaerolineae bacterium
CGTGGGATGCTCTGGCCATCCGGCAGGCTGTCGATGATTTCCAGCGCGCGCTTGTAATCCCCAGCGATGCTTGCACTACGGTAGACATCAGCGGCGCGGTTTTGTACATCAAAGAGGCGTTGCGCTTTGGCCTGCTCGCGGATAAGCTCCGTGCTTTCCGGCGCGAGGCTTAGCGCCTCGCTGAGGATGTCCCGTGCCCGCTTGTAATATTGGTCGATGATGACGCGGGGTTCGACATCGCCTGTTTTGGCCAGTTCCTCGGCCTCTTGCCACAGGCGTTGCGCTTCGCTGATCGCCTGCCTTTCTTGCCGGTCTTGAGCTTGCTGAGAGACGATGACGTTCAGGCGGTTTTCGGATTCCTGAATGGCCTCGCTGTAGCGCCCGTCAATATCCAGGCGCTGAATCGTGCGCAGCAGGTTTTTCACGCTGTCTAGCCGCCGAGCGCTGGGGTTCTCGCTGGCCTCGCGCAGCGCCTCGTTGATGCTTTGGCCGACCTCTTTGGTGTGTGCACGCAGCGTATTCTGATAATCGTTCAGGCGCGTCGAAACTAGCACCTCCAGGTCCCCGCTATCTGGCGCGTCGCTCTCGCTGAGTTCCTGTTGCAGTTTCCGCAATAAGTGTACAGCACGCGGCAGGTTATCAGCCTGGGCCAATTCACGAGCACGAGCCATGCGGTTTTGTACAGTTTTACGGTCCATGTGCGTGCGTCCCTATGACTCTTGTCGATATAGTCAGTATTGCTCAATATTTGCTTTTGCTTACACGACCTTACCTGTATTATAATATTGAAGTCGATGGCTTTCAATTCACAGGTTGGTTTAAAATACCATGACTACAGAGATAACAATCTCCGAACCTGACACCAATGCCAACGGTGCATTACGTTCTTTTGGGTCTAGCGACCCACGCCTATCAAATTTGATGATTTCTTATCGTCGGCTCGATAAAGTTTTCGTGCGCACGCTGCGTGATGCGCTGAACGATACCGACCTCGATAGCCGCGAGAAAATTCTCGTCTGGATGGACGAGACAGACATCGAGAAGGGCGTGGACTTCTGGCAGGAGATTAAGCTCGGCATCGACAACGCGCTAGCCGTCATCTTCATCGTTAGTCAGGCTTCGCTCGATTCCTACTGGTGCCATTGCGAACTGGCCTATGCTTTCCGTAACGGTAAGCGCGTCTTGCCCGTGCTATATGGGGTGTCGGATGCCGATATAGGCGGCGTCTCGATCAACATCACATACAATGACATCGGCGACGCACCGTTTAAGGATGTCGATGAGCAATGGGTCAACCCGAAGAAGAATCTCGACGCCCTCGCAAAGATCAACTTCATCAATATGACGCCCGCAAAAGGCTTTCAACCGGGTTATGATGATTTGCTACGGGCCATACGGTTAGACCTGGTGTACACGCGCCAGCATACCCGCCTGCTGCAACGTGTGCGCGAGTGGAACACGTATGAGCAAGCTGACGCGTATTTGCTGCCGGGTGGTGCGATAGACGATTTTGAACGCTGGCGTAGCGAGGCGGAGCAGCGTAACAAGCAGCCACAGCCGACCACCGATCAAATTGATTACATCAAGCGCAGCCGCGCCGCCGAAGACGAGCGCCAGCGCAGGGCGCAGCGCCGCAACCGCTTGATTATCACGGTGCTATCGGGACTGCTGATCGGTGTCGCTGTGTTTGCGTTGCTGGCGGTGATACTCGGTAATCAGGCGCAGCAAAACTTTGCACTGGCCGAGCAGCGCGCCGATACCATCGCAGATCAAAACGTGCAGCTAGAGGATACCAACATACGCTTAGCAGCCGCCAACGATGAACTCGAAACGCAGCTAGAACGGGTGCGGCGCTTGCTTGTGGCCAACGCCACGCAGGACCGCAGCCGCAGCGTGACGGTGGGCGGGGCACCGCAAGCGCCATTGGTGGCATTAGGTCGCCTGTGGGTGACGGATGCGGCCAATAATCAACTGCATGTGCTATGGGCAGACGATATGAGCGCTGCTATGCAGCCAATCCCGCTGGGTGATAACGCACAGGCGGCTTACTGGTCACACGATTACATCTGGGTGCAATCTTATCGGGCGCTGACCCGCGTGAACCCGCAGCAGCCCGACCAACATCAGACGCTTACCTTCGACACCCCGATTACAAATGTACATCATGTGCCCGATTGGGTCTGGGTGCAGCAACGTGACGGCAACATCACGCCCATAGATAGCGATACGTTTAGTCAGAACGAAAGCGTGTTGATGTTTGAGCCAACCGAGAATGCGGCAGCGCTGGGCGCTAGCCTGTGGGTGGTGCTGCCGGAATCCAGCAATTTACAGCGCATCGACGCCGACGCTGGCCCGAGCGATACCGTGTTGGCGCTGACCGGACCGACGCAGGTGCTCGCAAGCCCGGATACGTTATGGACGCTGGACGTGCTCACGGGCCAACTGTCTGCACGCCACCCGCAGACGGGCGCAGTGCTGAATACGTGGTCCGTTGGGGCGGGGGCCGCTTTCGTCACGACGCAACCGGCCAGCATCATCCGTGAGGGTGCGCAGCGCTCGCACATCTGGATTAACGCAGCCAGGGACCGCCTATTGACGCATTTTGACCTGGCAGAACGCCAGCTGCTTGCACAGCTTCGTGTGGATGTCGTGCCGCTGGTCGTTTATCCCCATGCGCCCAGCAATAGCATGTGGTTGCTCGGTGATGATGCCACATTACACGCCTACGATATGCAGACAGGCCAGCGCAGCATTCAGGGTGAGCGCCTGACGACCAGCTTACGCGGCCCGGTGTCGGATGGGGCGCACCTGTGGTTTACGAATGCGGATACAGGCGCGTTGCTGTCGATTGATATGGCGGATGGCACGCAGCGCTTCACGCTGCCCGGTTGTAATGGTGCGAGCCAACCGCGCTACGATGGCGCAAACGTTTTGTTCAGTTGTCGCGATGAGGGCCGCCTGGCGAGCGTTCCGGCGCTGATTACGTACCATGCTTTGCTGAACACAGGCGCGGATGTAGATATTCAGAAGCCCATTATTGACGACAGCGGCGATGTGTGGCTGTGGGTGCCCGGTGCAGCGCAGCTTGTGCGCCTGCGGGATGACGGCAGCATCGCGCAGGAAATCCCCATCGGCCAGCCCGGTGATGAGCCGACCTTGTTGTATGATGCCGGGATATTGTGGGTGGCCAACGAAGGCAGCAGCACGGTGATGCGCATTCCACTGGATGACCCGGAAAACCCGCGCATCTATGCTTATAATAGCGAAAGCGCCACCGGACCCAGTACACTAGGCGAGAGCTTCATGCTGGATGTCGTGCAGGCCGCACAGCGCAAAACCATCTGGGTGACCAGCGTCAGCCTGAATATAAACCAGGATCATCTGTTGGTGCTGGATGCCGAGACGGGCGACGAAATGTTGCGCGTCACAGAAGGCATGGGCACGACACAGCCGACCTACGACGCACAGACCAACACCGTCTGGTATGGCGTATTCGATTTTGCCGACAGTGTCGTAAACGTCCGCGATGCTGAGACACTGGTATTGCTGGATGGCTACGATGTCGATGCACTCGGCAGCAGCGTCTACCTGGATGACGACGATTTCTACCTCGTGCAACCCATGAGCAACGTCGCGCCTGAAAACATCGTTGATGCCATCGGTAACTTTGAAAGCGCGATTGCACGCCGCTCTCGCGAAGATGGGTCTGTATTGGC
>DAOTTW010000260.1:0-20594 GCA_034437615.1 Anaerolineae bacterium
AGTGAGCTATACGTAACGAGGTAAGCTGCCACATTCGGGTAGGTTTGGATATCGTAGGGCGACCAGAGAGCAACCGCAATCGTCTTTTCGGGTGGCAATGCACGCACGAGCGCTGCCTGCTGCGGGTCCGTAATGGCATTTTCGGTGATGACGATCACGCGGTCTGCATCGCGTGCCACATCCTGCGCAAACTGAATATCTTGCAGCGAAGGGGAACGTGCAACGGTAAGCTGCTGGAAATCCCCGAACGTCTCGCATTTATCATTCAACGATTGACGTGACGCCGGGTGGATCAGCACCGTTTTGCCCAATGCGGGGACGAGTTGCCCCTCGTTGCGCACCAGCGTGATACCACGCTTGAACATCTCGTCAATCATAACCGTATGCGTATCGGAGTCGATGCGAAAACGCGCAAAGTCCGGCTCTAATGGTCGCCAGCCAATCACCCCAAAGCGGTCCTTCGCCTGAAAGATGCGCCGCACCGATGCGTTGATGCGAGCCTCGTCAATGCGTCCATCGCGCACCGCCTGCACAATGCCCTGCATAGCGCGGACCTGGGCTTCGTGGCTAACGTGTGCACCCGTAATCACCAGATCATTCCCTGCCATGATCGCACGCAGCGCCGCCTCTTCCGGTGAATACGTCCGGTCGATAGCGTCCATATCCAGCGCATCGGTCATGACAATGCCGGGATACGCCAGTTCGTCGCGCAGCAGGCCCGTCACGATGCGCTGCGAGAGTGAGGCAGGCGTTTCGCTGTCGGGGTCGAATGACGGATACCAGATGTGCGCGACCATCACCGCACCGACATCGGCATCAAAGCTGGCCATGAAGGGCGTCATCTCGACCTGCGCCAAGCGCCACCAATCATGGTCAATCACAGGCAGTTCGATGTGTGAATCCACGACTGTATCGCCATGCCCAGGGAAGTGCTTGGCAGTCGCCATGACTTTGCTATCCTGCATCCCTTCGATCACAGAACTCACGACAGGCGCAATCAGTTCGGGATGTGAGCCGTAGGTACGCCGCGATAACAAGACATTGCTCGGGTTGGTCAGCACATCCGCGACGGGCGCGAAGTTCATGTTGATGCCCACAGCCCGCATTTCCGTGCCGACAGCCCGCCCAAAGCGATACGCTAAGTCCTCGTTTTGGGTCGCGGTCAGCAGCATCGGCACAGGCCAGCGCGTGAAGCCCTCTTGCAAGCGTGCAATCGTGCCGCCTTCTTGATCGACTGCGATAAACGCGGGCACACCACCTGCTTCTGTGATGATGGTCTGAATCTGATTGGTGAGAAATGTGATTTGCTCCGGCGTCTGAATATTCGACGGCAACAGCGCAAAGCCGCCCGGTTGCCAGCGCTCTAGCACAGGCTGCACAGCCTCCGGCACCGTATCCCCGAAGAACGTGAACACGAATAGCTGGCCGACCTTTTGCTCTAGCGTCATTTGCTCAATGCGCATGTCGTAATCTAAACGCTGTGCCGTTGTTGGCAAATAGACGCTAACACTGGTCAGCCACAACAGGCCCAGTAATAGCAGATAATTAAGCAATGTTCGGGGCATACTGCTGTAGCTGTTCTTCAAAGCGTTGCTGTTCGTCGGGTGTGAAGCATACATCGTCGGGTTGGATGGTGGCATGGGGGCATCTGGCTCGTATCTCTACCAGTAAATTAAACAGGGTAATCAGGGCTAACGGCGTCCAAAACGGCGCAGGCATGTAGGCGATGCTCATGCGACGCGCCATATCGAAGTACAAGCCAATTTCCGGCATAGCCCGCAACTTCAGGGAAATCGCACCGACGATCTGGCCAGAACTCAGCGCATAGGTGGCAGCCTGGGGTGATGCCGCTTCGACGGGCACCGGGAAATCAATCCTTTGAAATGCCGTCTGCACGTACTCTGAGCGCTGCATCAGGTCTAGCAGCAAGGTCTGCATAGCGTCAGCAGGCACATCATAAATATGTATCTCTAGCTCGGTTTCAAGGCCCTGTATTTGCTCGTTAAACAGGTCGCGTAGGTTCAACCAGAGGTCAGCGGGCATGGTAGTCACGATCTTCAGCCATTGCAATCACGCAAGATAACACGTTCGATCATAGTTGATGCTGCGATTTGTTGCTAGTGCCATGTTACAATGCTGCTAAACATCGCATGAATACAATGTCGCGAATGGCTATCAAGATCAACGCATTCTACATGAAGGCGATATGCTGGATGGGGGTCATGCCTTGCCAGGTTTGCGCCTGCCTGTCACAGACATTTTCGCAGATTAGCCAACCCCAACTACATACCACCTTCTTGTACGAAGATGAAAAACAGGAAATTCTCGCGCTCATCCGGCGTCATCAGGCGCGGGCGTGCATCCCCGTCAATGATGCCGGGGAACACATCCAGCGTGAGCAAGCGCCCTTCATATACCAGCAGCGTATTCATAAAGAAGCGCATATTGCCCCAAAACGGCTGATCGAAGTACAGGTTGCCCATGCCGTAGTGTAAAAGTGCCGTCGTGCCGCGTGACGTAGCCATGTATTCATAAGTCTGCGGCTTATGTGGCGCAGTGCCAACCACAACATCGGCCCCTAAGTTGGCCAGACGGCGAAAATCCACCCGTTGCGCGTCAGTAGGCTGATAGACCTCATATTCTTCGTGCTGCACGCTGACGACCACCACATCTATCTGTGCCGAGGCCGCTAGCGCAGGCAACTCAGCCTCTAGCCATGCCCAATCACAGGCTGCGGCACCAGGACGCACACCCCCTAGCAGGTTTGGGTCGTTGTTGGCCAGCGCGTAATATGGCCCGACTGCATTGCAACTGAGCATGGCCAGCGTGTTGTCGCCGTGCTCGATGATGAGGGGCGCACGGGCTGCATTTTCATCTGTGCCGCCGCCGACCGTGCTTATATTGCGTTCGTCGTACCATGCCAGCGTGTCGTGATAGGCATCGTAGCCGTAATCGTTGTTATGGTTGCCGGATAGTTCTACGATGTCCACATTCAGCAGATCAAAGAGCGCAAAATGCGCCTGTTTGCTGCAAAAGCTGCTATTGCCACCCAACATACCGGGGATGCTCTGTGGGCACTGCGGATGAAACGAGACCTCATTGCTAATGTGCAAGAAATCACTGCGCTGCACATACGCCGCGATGCCAGCAGCGGCCCATTCGACGCCGTTCGGCTGCTCATCTAGTGCGCGTAGGGTGTTGCGCGTTAACGCTGTGACGCCGGAAAGCGTCAAGCGTGTGAGCTTATCGGGCTGATAATTCGGTGTGGGGCTATCAAATGCGAACGCATAGCGCTCTAGCTGGTCAATCGGGTGCAATGCATCTGCATCTGCGTTCGTAAATGGCCAGAGCACACGCAGGCGCGTCGTCAAGCGATCAAAGGGCAACAGGGCATAGGCTTGGCGGTCCCGCCACAGGGCAGCGTCGATATTATCGCTGATGCGCGTGTCGGGATGCAGTTTGACACCATGCTGCATGAGCGCATCGCGTGTAGATGCATCCACACGTAAACGTGCATCATAGCCACCGTCATACACAGCCTGCAACGCTTCGGTGCTGATGCTGGTCTGTAGCGATGGAAAGGCGACGACGGGCACGAATAGATCATAGCCGCGTGTTGCTGCTGCTGTCGGTGTGGCTGTGGGCGTAGCTTGGCGGGCGGCGGGCGTGTTCGTCGCAAAGAATAGCGGCTGTGCGGCTTGCGCGGGTTGTTCGTGCCAATCCTGCACATAAAACGCGATGTAATCCGCGATGTGTTCGCGCCAGTAGGCGTTATTGTGCTGGCCCTGTGGATGCACGGTGTAGGTATGCGTCAGCCCGCGCTGATTTAAGCGCTCATGCATCAATTCCAGGCCCGGTGCTGCAAAATCATCTGCCCCCCGATCTAGCATTAGGTGCAAGCTGTTTATGTCGGGCGCATTCAACGCCAAATCCAGCGGGTTATGCTCTGGTGGTGCGTGGAATTCATCGAAGAAGGCGCTATGCCCGCCGATGGCGGTGAACATCTGCGGATGCTGCAAGCCGATCTGATACGCCCAGAAGCCGCCACGTGAGATGCCGCCAATTGCACGCCTGCTGCTATCCACCCGATAGCGACCTTCAGCCGTAGGCAGGTATTCGTTGATGAAGATATTGCCCCAGGATGCGCGGTCAAAGCGGTTGCGGTTGGCGATGATATTGCCGAAGGGCATCAGCACCACCAGCGGCGGATACACGCCTGCTGCGATGCCGCGATCTAATTCTTCACGCAGGCCCAGGCGCAACCAGTGCTCATCGTTCTCGTTGGAGCCGTGCATCAGGTGCAGCACCGGGTAACTCTGCCCTGCGGCATCGTAGCAGGGTGGCAGGTAGGCCGTGTAATACATGGTCTGGCCCAGCCGCGCACTGTAGTACGTATCGCGCTCTATGCGGCTTTCACACGTTGCTGCGTCTTGCGCTGTGGTCTGCACGACCAGCAAAGTCGCCAGAACAATCAACGCAAATGCACCTGTTATACGCGGCATCTGCATCACGAAAGCTGCATCCTGCCGGCTAATCAATAGCGCGTTCACTCAGCCGATAGCCGATGCCGCGCACATTCACGATCAGGTCTGCGTTCTGGCCGGCTGTCTTGAGTTTGCGGCGTAAGTTGCTGACGTGGGGCCGGATGACCTCACGCGCTTCAGCCTCTTCGATGGCATAGCCGCGCACCTCGCGCACCAGTTCATGACAGGGCACCACGCGCCCACGATGCGCCGCCAGATACAGCAGCAGATCGAACTCGGTGGGTGTCAGGTCAATCAATTGGGCATTTACTGATATCTGATAGCGACCCGGAAAGACCTTGATCGGCCCTAGTTGCATAGACGAGCCGTTCATCCCTGACAGAATGCTAGAGCGATAGGAGGGCGTTGGGTTCGCCTCCGTGCTCACTTCAATCTGTTTCTGGTTGCTTGGTATCTGGGGGTTTGGTGTCTGGGCCTGTCGGTTCTGGCCCTGCGCAAAGGTCACACTCATGCCATTTTCGCCGCTTTCCGCACTCATGCCATTTACAACCACATCTTGCACGTCATCCGCATCATAGCGTACCTGTGAGGGGTCAACCGCTGTCGCACGGGATTCGACATCCGAGCGTGACAACTCAAACACATCTTGCTTCAGCGCATCCAATAGCGAGCGACGACGACGCAAATTGCGGGCACGTTCGACGCCTTTCGAGACGCTAGCGCGAATATCCTGGCTGGAACTAGGCTTAATCAAGTAGTCGTGTGCCCCCAGGCGCAGGGCTTCGACGGCGGTTTCCAGGCTGGCGTAGCCCGTCATCAGAATCACGATAATATCCGGCGTGGCTTCTTTGATGCGCCGCAGTAGCTCCACACCGTCGATGCCATCCATACGTACATCCGTCAGCACCACATCAAACTTCTGCGCTGATAGATGTTCGAGCGCTTCTTCACCACTGGCCGCTTCCGTGACGATGTAACCGACGCGCTGTAGCGTTTTGCCGACCGAATAGCGATTCGCACCTTCATCGTCAACGACCAGCACCCGCGCTGTATTTTGAGTAGTAGTCGGATTTGCTTCCATAATACCCGTCCGCTAAACACTGATTTTATCTTTCCTCAATTATGGCTTGTTTCTTCTATGCTATCAACCCTTACAGTTGACTTTTTGTATATTGCGCCAAGCATTACATCATGCAAGTCCTGTTCTTATGATACATGCATCACACCTGCATCTTCACGCACCAATATACAATTTGCCGCCCTGCTTCAGGTGTAGCAACTTTGAACGGCTCTGCGATAGCCCATGCGCCAGGCATGACGATGGCGGCAATCTCGTCATTTACGCACAGTAGCGGCAATTGGTCGCGTAAGCCTTGCGGGATTCTGTGGTCGATCAGCCATTTCTTTAGCTTCTGTGAATGCCCCTGCAAGCCTAATGGTCGCCAGCGGTCACCAGGTCTGCGGGTGCGCAAGGTCACTCGTGCCCCCGTTGGCAACGCCAGAGCCGCTATAGCATCATCACGCGGTTGCAGGCTGGCAATCAGTACGCCCTTGCCAATGACGTGGCTACCGGGAATTTGCAACGTCAATTCATTGTCAGGCGTTAGCATGATGGTCAGGTTATAGGCGGGTGGCTGATTGTAGTCAATCACAACGTAATCGTAGTCGATGCGCAGGCGCAAATCCCCTGGAAACTGCACCTGTGCGCCGACCACCCCATGCAGCGCCAGCGCAAGCGCCTGCTCGACATGCTCGTAGGTCAGGTTCAGCGGGCCATCGTCGCGCAACAAGGCCACAGCCTGCAGGATAAAACGCCGTTGCATGGCAGGATGCAAGCCCCGGAAATGCTCAAGCGGCAAGCGCACCACATGACGCGCATACGCGGCGTGCGTCCACACCTCGCGCTGAAATGCTGCTTGCATGTAATCGTCCTCTGTGCGCAATACATCAGCCAGGCGCGTCAGGCCGTTAACGATCTGCGGGTTGTAATCGGCCAATGTGGGCAATAGCTCGTGCCGGATTTTATTACGGGCGTAGCGTCTATCGTCATTGCTGGGGTCGTGACGCGCTTGAATGGCGTGTTCAGTAGCATAGGCGTCGATGTCCTGGCGTGCGACGTGCAGCAGTGGCCGGATCAGCGTCAGGTGATCGGTGGGTGCTGCGTAGGGTAAGGCGCTTTTGTGTGACATGCCCGTTAAACCCTGTGTCCCGCTACCGCGCAGCAGGTGTAATAGCACGGTCTCGGCCTGATCGTCGGCGTGATGGGCTGTGGCGATGTGCGTCGCGCCCTGTTCGCGGGCGACCTGCGCCAGAAAACGATAGCGCTGCTCACGCGCCCACGCCTCTTGATTTGCTGAGGGTGCCTGGCTATCTGAATGACCCGCGCTGACAGGCAAACCCCGCGCATCTGCGAACTGTTGCACGTGGCGCACGTCCTGCGTGCTATCCGCACGCAAACCATGATTAAACGTGGCGACATGCAATGTGCAATCCAGTTCGCTTTGTAGCGCGTGCAAGACGTGCAGCAATACCAGTGAATCCATTCCCCCCGAAACAGCGACGACCAGTGTTGTTTTCGCTGGCACAAGGTTGTATTGTCGGGCGGCGTACAGTAGAGTTCGTAGAATCATGGGCGCAATCATCGGTTACACAGGTCAGCTATAGGGATTGTGCTATAATGCTGGTTTGTTCTCAACATCCAGGAGTCGTTTGTGTTAAGTCCGCTCGATTACTTTTTCGGTCTCTTCTCACTGGACATCGGCATTGACCTCGGCACCGCACACACCCTGGTGAGTGTGCGTGGCAAGGGCATCGTCATCAACGAGCCGTCATTCGTCGCGATTGAGAAGCGATCCCGTGAGCCAATCGAGGTCGGTGCACGCGCCAAAGAGATGTGGAGCAAGAACCCGAAAGACATCGTGATCGTGCGCCCGGTGCGCGATGGCGTCATCAGTGAATACGAAATCACATACAAAATGCTGGATTACCTGATCCGTAAAGCACACGAACAAACCTGGGTGCCGATTCCGCGCCCGCGTGTGGTGGTGGGCATCCCTAGCGGTGTGACAGAGGTCGAAAAACGCGCTGTAGCCGAGGCTACGCTCGAAGCCGGTGCGCGTGTCGCCCACCTGATCGAAGAACCCGTCGCGGCGGCAGTCGGCGCGGGTTTACCGGTGCTGGAAACACGTGGCAGCATGGTCGTGGATGTGGGCGGCGGCACAACAGAGATTGCGCTGTTTTCGCTCGGCGGCATCGTGATTAGTCGCTCGATTCGTGTGGCGGGTGATGAGATGGACGAGGACATCATCCAGTATATGCGCGAACGGCACAACCTGCTGATCGGTGAACCGACCTCCGAGAAGATCAAGATGGAGATTGGCTCGGCGTATCCATTGCCACAGGAGCGCACCTTCCGCGTGAAGGGCCGCAACCTGACGACGGGCTTACCGCAAACCATCGAGGTCAGTTCAGTGGAAATCCGCGAGGCTATCAGTGGCTCGGTCAATATTCTGGTCGATACGGTGAAAGACGCATTGGACGAAACGCCGCCCGAACTCGTCTCGGATTTGATCGAAAGCGGCATCTGTTTGGCAGGCGGTGGCGGCCAATTGCAGGGCTTAGCAGAGCGCATCTATGAAGAGGTCAACATCCATTCCTGGGTAGCCGACGACGCGCCCACCTGTGTAGCACGAGGCGCAGGGCGCGTGCTGGAGGATTACAACAACCTGCGGCGCTTGCTGGTCGGCCTGGAACGCGGCAGCACCCATCACTAATGGAGACATCAAAATGAGCTTGTAGGATTCTATCTGCGGGTGCAGCACACTGCGCCCCTAAAAACTGTCTGGGCTTGTTTTCGTTCATTTATCAAGATAGCACCACAACCCACGCGTATCCGCTGACAACCCTACATCCGCAATACCCCCTCACGTTACAACACACGTTTGTTATAATGCCGACATGATCGAACACATGACGTGAAGGTTTCTGCTGTGCGCTCTAATGGCCGTTCCCGGCGCTCACGCCTGCTTATCCTGCTGATTTTTCTGGTCAGCGGCATCATGACAATTAGCTACAGCGGGGTGCTCAGACCACTCGAAGACCTAGCGGCACTGCCGATTAACTGGGTGACGGAGCGCCTTAACAATTCAGCACGGGATTATCGGGCCAACGAGAGCGGCACCGACGACCCTGCCGTGCTCAAGCGGCGCATGGGCGAACTGGAAGAGCAACTCGCCCGCATCCAGGCCGAAGTGATTCAATTGCGTGAGGTCGAGGCCGACTACGAACGCTTGACGGGCCTGTTAAGTTATACCAGCAGCGTGCAGGATCAGGAATTCGTGACGGCAGACGTGATCGGCATCGACCAGGAAAGCAGCGTGCGCAGCATCATCATTAATCGCGGTACGCGGGACGGCGTCCGCGTGGGTATGCCTGTGGTGACAGAGCTTGGGCTTGTCGGGCGCATCTTCAACGTCAGCGCGGACGTCTCACAAGTACAGCTCATCGTGGACCGCAACAGCGCCATCAGTGGGCGCTTGCAGCAGACCCGCGCAGAAGGCAGTGTTCAGGGTCGCGGTTTGATTACGGGCAACCTGGAAATGCTCTACATCGACCCGGACGCCGAGGTGAATGTGGGCGATCTGGTCGTGACCAGTGGCCTGGGGGGTAACATGCCGCCGGATTTAATCATCGGGCAGGTATCGAGCCGCCGCAACTTTGAATCCGAGCTATCGCAAGAGGCCGAGGTACGCAGCTTTGTGGATTTCAACACGCTGGAATTCGTGCTGGTTGTGACGAGCTTTGAGCCAGCCGATATTTCCGTGTTTGATGATGAAGAGAATTAGCGCATGGGCTACTATCTGGCGCTAATTCTGCTACCGCTGGCGGCGGCGTTGCAATCGACCTGGGTGCCCCTGCTGCGCATCGACAACGGCCAACCCGATCTTGTACTGCTGTTGGTGGCGGGCTGGGCCGTGCGTGCGAATTGGCGCGAGGCGATTTTCTGGGCGTTCGTGGGTGGCATCGCCGCCGATTTGCTATCTGTGCTGCCGACAGGCACCTCTGCTATCGCGCTGCTGCTGATGGTCTTCGCTATTCGCGCCCTGGCTGAGCAACTTTACGGCGCAAACGCGCTGTTTTTGGTGGCTTTTGTGATTGCCGGGACGCTACTACAAGAGGGCATCAGCACGGTGATACTGACGCTGATCGGCTTCGGCAGCGATCTGGTGCAGTGGGCCGAGCTATTGTTGCTGCCGACGCTGTTCTATAACCTGATACTGACCTTGCCTGTGTACTGGCTGTTGCGGCGCATTCAGAAGCGCCTGCCTAATGCTGCACCACGAAGATAATTCAGGTTGTAGGGACGCACTTCTGCGCATCCGCCGGATACCAGCAGCAATGAAGCGTAAAACATGACATGATGTGTAATGTGTAATTGGGATACTGTGGTGACACGATGAAAAATCGGCTATTTCCGTTTCAAGGCTGGCGCTTAACGCTTTTTCAGGGTGTGGTGGTGGCGGTGTTCGTCCTATTCGGCATCCGCTTGTATGAATTTCAGATCGTGCGCTACGAGGACTTCGAGACCGACGCCAACGAGAACCGCTTCAACACGTTGCCGATTGCATCCAGTCGCGGGTCAATTCGTGACCGCAACGATGCACGCCTGGCCTTTAACGTGCCCGCCTATAACGTGACCATCGTGCCAGCGGATTTGCCCACCAACCGAAGCGAGGAACTGGCCATCTTTAACCGTTTGTCGGCCCTGGTGGACATCCCACCAACGCGAGAAGTCGCCCTCAACGCGGGCAGCAATGTGCGCAGCATCGAAGAACTGGTCGCTGAGGGTGAGGGTATCGCGCCCTTCCGTCCGGTGACCATCGCTACAGACATCCCCCGGCGTGTGATGATGCAAATCCTGGAGGAGCGCATCTATATGCCCGGTGTGGACATCGTAGATGTGGCCGTGCGTGAATACCCGACCGGTGCAGAAACGGCGCACATCATCGGCTATATGGGGCCAATCCCGGAGGAGGAAGCGCAAGAACTGCGTGAGCAAGGCTACGATCCGGCCTTCGACCGCATCGGTTATGAGGGCATCGAACGCTTCTTAGAGGCGCAAATCGGCGGCGAACGCGGAGCGATCCTGCGTGAAGTGGATGTCGCGGGCGAGGTAATCGGCATCGCAGGCATCGAAGACCCCGTACCGGGGCAGAACGTGCGCCTGAGCATCGACAGTGACCTGCAGGCCGCCGCACAGGAAAGCCTGCAAAAATGGATTCAGTTCCGTAACGAGAACCCGACCGCATCCGATAAGGGCATCAGCACGCAGGGCGTCGTCATCGCCACCAACCCACAGACGGGCGAGATTCTGGCGATGGTCAGTTGGCCGACGTATGACAACACACGTTTCGCTCGTGCCATCGACGTGCCCTATTACCTGGATGTCATCGCAGACCCGGCGCGACCACTGGTGAACAACGCCATCAAGGGGCTATTCCCGCCGGGGTCCGTCTGGAAATTGATAACGATCGCGGGTGTGGCCGAGGAAAACGTCATTAATCCAGAGACACGCCTGCGCGATGAGGGCCAATTGATCGTAGAAAACCGCTACGCTCCCAACGACCCGGCAGCCTCGCAGCGCTTTGTATGCTGGCTGGATAGTGGGCACGGCTCCGTGAATATGGTCGAGAGCATCGCCTGGAGCTGCGATGTGTACTTCTATCAGGTGGGCGGCGGCAACGATAATCTGTCAGCGCAGGTGGTGCGTCCGGGTGGCCTGGGTATCAATGACCTGTTTCGCTATTCGACGGCGACGGGCATCGGCTCCGAACTCGGTGTTGAACTGCCCTTCGAAAACCCTGGCCGTATGCCGGACCCGGATTGGAAGCGCCGCAACTACGGCGAAACCTGGTCCACTGGCGATACGTACAACGCGGCCTTCGGTCAGGGCTATGTGACGACGACGCCGCTGCAATTGCTGATGCAAGTCAATGCGCTGATTAACGGCGGCAGGCTACATCAGCCGACGTTGATTCGTGAATTGCTGGACGCTGAAGGCAACGTCATCGAGCCATTTCAGCCGCAGGTATTGCGCACGTTAAACCTGGAAAACACCGCACCGGGCGAAACGCTGACGCTGATGATGCTGGAAGATATGCTGATGAAGGGGCCGAGCAGCTTGGCCTGTACCTGTGAGCCGGATAGCCCCTACTATGACCCGCAGCGTTGTGACCCTGAAGGCTATCGCAACACGGTCAACGTCAGCCCGGATCAATTCGTGCAAGATATGCGGCAGTACAAAGTGCATATCCCGATGAATTACAACTTCAACGGATCCATCTGTCAGCCGATACGCTTCCGCAATGCCACCAACCCATATATTCCGCCCTTCCTGGGCAACGAAGCGCTGGACATCGTGCGACAGGGCACGCTAGAAGCCGTCACCATCGAGGGCGGTACGGCACGCGCTGCCGTGCTGGATGGTTTCGCGGATATTCAGGTTGCGGGCAAGACAGGCACCGCCGAATATTGTGATGATGTCGCCCGCCCATTGGGTTATTGCCGCCCTGGTGAATGGCCTGCTCATGCCTGGTATTCGGGCTATGCGCCCTACGAAAACCCGGAAATTTCGATTATCGCCTTCGTGTATACGGGTGGCGAGGGGTCGCGGATTGCCTTGCCCATCGTGCGCGAGGTGATGACAGCCTACTTTGAGCAGAAAGGCGACATCAGCCAGACGGTTCAGGTCGAACCGGGCAGCATCGTCTTCGCAGACCCGAACGATTAGCACGCAGAGACACGTTATGCAAAAAGCACTGAGACTAGACGAACAGCAATACCGCTTGCTCAAATACTGGTTGCCCGCGTTGCTGAGCGGCGGGATTGCCTGGGTGTTGTTTTTGCTGCTCGGCGGCACGCCGCTACTGCGTGCATCGGGCCTAGCGCTGGTCATCGTGGGCCTGACGTTGGCCTTGCGGCGTATGGGGTCCGGCATTGCCATCGTCGGTGCGTTTACGCTGGCCTTCAGCCCGATCTTCTGGTCACAGACCGGTGGCGCCGAGGGTGGCCCCGCGTCTATCGTCATCGCGCTGCTTGCGGCCACCGTTGGCGTGACGTTTGCGGTGGTGCTGACGCGCAGACCACAGGTGGGCTTGTGGCTCGGCGTGCTGGTCTTTAGCGTGCTCTTTCTCAGTCAGCTTGGCACCCCACAGAGCATCCGCTTGACCGGATTCGTGATGAGTTGGCTACTCTTCTTACTGTTGGATATGCTGCTGCTGACGAATCCACACCCCAGCGACGCACCGCCGATTCTGTTAGATGGCCGCAAAGCCAGCGAACAGGCCGATGATTACAGCTATGCGCGGGGCTATCATACGCTCGGTATTTTGCTGCTGTTTACCGTCGGCGTGCTCAATGACCCGCTGCTAACGCTGTTAGCTCCGGCGGTTGTGCTGGCGTTGCTGCTGACGCGCACGGATTTACCGTCTTGGTATTGGGCGGTGCTGATGCTGGTGATCGGCTTTGGTCTGCGTGGGCTGGCGGTGGATTATCTGCAAGCGCTGGCAGCACATATTGACCTGATGCGCTGGCGCAATGCGTTTTACTGGCTGGATTTGCTGCGTTTGATTGTGGCGCAGTTCACCTGGCCTGCTGTGCTGCTGAGCGTGCTCGGTCTGGCGCGGCTGTCGCGCTGGTACCCGCCTATCGGCACCGTGACACTGGTGGCATATGCCGCCTATACATTTTTCGGGCTGGTTTATAGCGGCCCTAACCGTGAAATTTTGCTGCTGCCCTTGCTTATCATTCATGTGGTATGGTTAGCGTATGCGCTGTTTGCGCTCAGCGAATGGATGGCCCAAAGCATGAAGGAGACACAGCAGCAGCGCGTACAACTTGCGATGCAAGCGCTTTTTGGCCTGTTGCCCCTGCTGCTGTTGTGGCAAATCGTCGCGGGTGGCTAATATTGCAAAATGAGAAAACCGCATTTTGCAAAAACGGGCAAGCTGTTAAATAATAGAAACACGATTTTAGCGTCGGTGACCAGGACCAACAATGTCAGATGAGATAGTCGCTATTAAAGGGGTGCGGGACGGCCTGCTGATCGCCCTCAGCCCAACCGAAGAATGGCTCAAGATCACGACGACGCTCGCTGCACGGCTAGATGAACAGGCCGAATTTTACAGCGGTGCGTCGATTACGGTTGATGTAGGTGAACGCCCCGTGCCGAAATATGAGTTGAGCGGGCTACGTGCGTTGCTTGAACGGCGCGGCCTTGTGCTGGCGACAGTGCAGAGCAGCAGCGAGACTACGCGCAACTCAGCGACAGCGCTGGATGTGCGGGTTGCGGACCTGAACAGCACGCCGACAGCCGACCCCGGCGACGACAACCTACCGAACTCTGAAGAAATTGGCACATACGGCATCCTCGTCAAGCGGACGCTGCGTTCTGGTCGCACGATTCACAGTCAGGGGCATGTCGTCGTCTTTGGGGATGTGAACCCAGGCGCGGAAATCGTCGCGGTGGGTGATGTGATTATCTGGGGCAAGCTGCGCGGCACGGTACATGCAGGTGTGGATGGCGATACAAGCGCGGTGGTATGCGCGCTGGATATGAACCCGACACAACTGCGCATCGCAAACCTGATCGCCACATCACCGAAGGGCAAGCGACGCAAAATCATGCCAGAAGCAGCCCGCATTCAGGACGATCAGATTATTGTCATCGCCTGGGAATAGCAGCAATCATGTAGGGGCGTGCTTCTGTACGTCCGGTGAACAGCCTGGATCAGATTGTCAGATTAAAACGAGCAGAAACGAGCAGAAAGGACGCGCAGCATATGGCGGCAAAGGTCTTTACAGTGACATCGGGTAAAGGTGGTGTGGGCAAAACCACAACAACAGCCAATCTAGGCGTTGCATTAGCACGCCAGGGTCATAAGATCGTCGTGATTGATGCCGACATCGGCCTGCGTAACCTGGATATTGTCATGGGGCTGGAAAACCGTATCGTCTACGATCTGGTAGACATCGTAGAAGGGCGTGCGCGCTGGCGGCAGGCGATGATTAAGCACAAGCAACTGCCAGAGCTGCATCTCATCCCGGCGGCGCAATCCCGCGAGAAGAACGCTATCAGCCCTGCGGATATGATTCATCTGGTGGATAAGCTGCGTGATGAATTCGACTTCATCTTGATCGACTCGCCCGCAGGCATCGAGCGCGGCTTTCGTAACGCCGTTGCACCCGCTGATGAAGTGCTGATCGTGACCAACCCCGAAGTGTCCGCCGTGCGCGATGCGGACCGCATCATCGGCCTGATTGAAGCCGAGAACAAAGGCCCTGCACACCTGATCCTGAATCGACTGAAGGCCAGCGCCGTCAAACGTGGTGAGATGCTCTCTGCTGATGATGTCATGGATATTTTGGCGATTAAGGTCATCGGCGTTGTGCCGGAGGACGATCAGGTGATACCCGCATCGAATAACGGCGTGCCCGTCACGCTCAACGATAACTCACGGGCTGGTCAGGCGTTCAGGAATATTGCACGCCGCATGAATGGCGAAGACGTGCCTTTCATGAATTTGGATGAGAGTAGCGGCCTGTTTCAACGCTTTGCGCGGTTGTTTGGCCGCCAGAACAGCACCTAGCAAGCACATGCGGGTCGAAATGATTTTAACAGGCAGCAACCAGCCACATTGAGGAAACCAGAGGGAATGTATCACTATGTCAAATTTCTGGGATCGCGTCTTGGGGCGCGGCAACGCAAAAAACAGCAGCCAAACCGCAAAAGATCGCCTGAAGTTCGTGCTGGTGCACGACCGTATCAACCTGCCACCAGAACAGATGCAGCAGATGAAGGAAGAAATCCTTGCGGTGATCTCTAAATACGTCAATGTACGGCGGGATAGTGTCGATATTGCGCTGGAACAGCGCGACCGCAACACACAGAAGATCGTCGCAGAGATTCCGTTTGCGGGTGGCACGGCGAATCCACAAGAAAACGCCGCAGACGATCAACATGACGAAACGCCGACGGATAGCGACGGTAACAAGACGCCATAGCAATGAACCAGCGCCCCTTCGATTTCATCCAACGTTTTGATTACATTCTATTCACCGCTATGCTGCTGCTGGTTGTCTTTGGCATCCTGATGATTGCCAGCGCCACACAGGACGCCATCGACCCGGACCTGATTAACCGTGTGCCGGATCAGATTCGTTTTGCGCTGGTGGGCCTCGTTGCAATGATCGTGCTGACATTTGTGGACTATCGCCTGCTTGGTGGCCTGCATATGTGGCTGTACGCTGGCATGGTTATCCTACTGCTGCTGACGAGCATCCTGGGCGTGGAGGGTGACGCAGGTGCGCAGCGCTGGCTGAATATCGGCATCCGCGTACAACCCTCAGAAATCGCCAAAATCGTGCTGATCGTAACGCTAGCGACGTTCTTTGCGCGGCGCTACAAGCAGCTTGATAGCGTCATGACCATTTTCAAATCGCTGCTGCATGTGGGCTTCCCGGCATTTTTGGTATTCATACAGCCAGACCTGGGCACGACGATTGTGCTGCTGGTCATCTGGGCGGTGGTTATCTGGGCGGCGGGCATCCGCTTACGACACATCGCCCTGCTTGGATTGGTCGGGGCACTCTCATTGCCGTTGTTGCTGACGCAACTCGAACCCTATCAGCTTGCGCGCTTCACCACATTTTTATTTGAGGACAGCGACCCCGACGCCCAGTATAACATTGACCAGGCCCTGATTAGTGTTGGCTCTGGGGGTGTTTTTGGCAAAGGTTACGCATCCGGGCCACAGAACACCGGGCGCTTCCTGCGTGTGCGCCACACGGATTTTATCTTCAGCGTGATCGCCCACGAGTTCGGCTTTGTGGGCAGTGTCGTGACGATGGCCCTGCTTGCGTTAGTGATTATGCGTATATTAAGAGCGGCGTATTATGCCAGTGACCCGCTTGGCAGTATGATCTGCTATGGGGTGGCGAGCGTCGTCTTCTTTCAGAGCGTCGTGTCGATAGGCATGAATCTACGTCTGGTGCCGGTGACAGGCTTAACGCTGCCCTTCGTCAGTTCGGGCGGCACGTCATTGCTATTTACGATGATCGGCATCGGGCTGGTGCAAAGCGTCGCCGTGCGACGCAGAAAGTTAACGCTCTAGTAAGGTTGTCTTTACTGGGCTGTTCTGCACTGTGTTATAATACAAATCATTCTCAGGGGGCACGTTGGTTAGCGTGGCCCCTCTGCGTTTTAACGATAAGGAGCAACGATACCCCTATGACTGATACCTCATCAAAGCCCATCCGCACCCGCTTCGCCCCTAGCCCTACCGGGCCGCTGCACATCGGTGGTGTGCGCTCTGCCCTGTTTGGTTGGCTGATGGCGCGGCATCACGGCGGACAATTTATCCTGCGCATCGAAGATACGGACCGCAAGCGTTATGTCGAAGGCTCAGAAGAACTCATCATCAACGGCTTCGATTGGCTCGGCATCAACTTTGATGAAGGGCCACACGTCGGCGGCGATTACGGCCCTTATCGGCAGTCGGAACGCCTGGAAATTTACCAGAAGTACGCCTATCAACTGGTAGAAGAGGGCAAGGCGTACAAGTGCTTCGCGACACCGGAAGAACTGGCCGCAGAGAACCAGCGCCGTAAAGAGATGGGCCTGCCACCCGGCTACAACCGCGCTTACCGCGACATGCCACAAAGCGAGGTGGAGCGACTGGAGGCTGAGGGCCGCCCGTATGTGATCCGCTTCAAGATGCCGCTGAGCGGTACGACCGCCTCACACGATCTGCTGCGCGGCATGGTCGAATTCAACAATGAAGAACTCAACGACGGCGTGCTGCTGAAATCAGACGGTTGGCCCACATATGCTCTGGCAGCGACGGTTGACGACCACCTGATGCAGATTTCGCACGTCACACGCGCTAACGAGTGGCTACCCTCTTACCCGTATCATGCACGCATCTGGGAGGCGCTGGGCTGGGAGATGCCGACATTTGTGCACCTGCCCGTATTGCTGAATCCGAACGGCGAAGGCAAGCTCAGCAAGCGTCACGCTGGGTTTACGCAGGGTGGCACACAGGTGCTTGTGCTGGTCAGCGAATTTCGTGAGGCGGGCTACCTGCCGGATGCCATCGTGAACTTCTTGACGAATATCGGCTGGAACATCGGTGAAAACCGCGAGGTTTTCAGCCGCGAGGAAGCCGTCAAGCTGTTTGACATCGCGCAGGTCAATGTGTCGAACAGCAAGTTCCCGATGGAAAAGCTGGATTGGCTGAATGGCCTTTACATCCGCGAGCTAGACCCCGACGACCTGGCAGAGCTGCTGCGCGGGCCACTGGAACAGGCTGGCTTGCAGCCCGACGACCACACGCTGAAGCAGGTCGCCCCGGTCGTGCAGACGCGCATCAAAGTGTTGAACGATGTCGTTGACCTGGCGGGTTTTTTCTTCCGGGATCACAGCGAATTTGAAGCACCGGACGCCGAGGCCATTATCCAGAAGAAAATGGATGTAGAAGGCACAGTCAGACTGCTAGCAGCCTCCATCGAAAAGATCAGCGCGCTACCCGCCTTCGACCATCAGACGCAACACGAGGCATTCAAGGCGCTGGCGAAAGAACTAGGCGTGAAAAATGGCCAGTTGTTCGGCACGCTGCGCGTCGCAGTCACCGGGCAGAAGATCTCGACGCCAACATTTGAGACAATGGAAATCCTCGGCAAAGCCGAATCGCTGCGGCGCATCAATATGGCGTTAGATCGCATGAGGCAAACCGCAGCAGAGTCTTGATTCCGCGTGCTCTCGTTGCTATACTTTTTGACTGCTTGAGGGGGCTTTTCCCCTTGAGCAACCCAATGGGAGATAGTTTAATCGGCAAAACATCAGATTCTGGTCCTGACGTTCCTGGTTCGAGTCCAGGTCTCCCAGCTTCAGCGAGAGCCTACAGCCGATTGGCGTAGGCTCTTTTGGTTAGGTTCTGGCTTGTCAACGCAGAGTGTTTTTTGGGCAAAAGAGATCGCATGAACGAACAAGACCCTAAATCCACAACCAGCAACATCACCCGCGCTTTGATTGCTGGGGCAGTCTTGGCTGGCTTCGGTATCATGCTGTTTGCATTGTTTTACGCTGTCGTCTTCGCAGGCGCGGATGACCTGGCGCGGTTGTTGGCCTCGCTGTTGTTGCCGCCGCTGGTGATGGGTGTGCTGCTGGGCGTTTATGTGCTCTTCTTCCGTAGGCGCTAGTTATCATCTGCTGTACCAAGTGTCTCCAGGCAATTAGGGTCATCTAATATGATTTGCTGCCGTAGCAGCCAGCCTAATTTACCGGTCAAAACAAATTCCACGCGCACCCAAGAACTGTCGGCTTGTGTTGCAATGACGCGTAATTCATCGCCTAGTGTCAGTCGCTGCGCAATAACCGCAGCGGGATCAGGGGCTTCACGCAATGTCGCCGGGACATTCGGGCGACCCGTCGAAACCCGTGCTGTACAACCAGGTCTGGGTTGTGATGTCGGCACAGGCAGTGTTTCAGTTACCGGGGGTTGCAATATCGGCGCTTGCGTTCCAACTGGTAGATTGTCAATGCTACTCAGTTGCGCCTGTAGCGCGTTGATTTCGGCCTGCTGCTCACCGAAGCTCAGCCCCATGTAGGCAATGGCAACACCGAGCACAACAAACATAATCAGCATTAACTTAAACGAGAAACGCAACTGGCGCAGGCTTTCTAATTCTTTTAGCTGCTCCTCTTGTAGATTTTTCAGCCTACGAGATTCTTCTAATTGCTCCTCTTGTCGCACTTTCAGCTTACGAGAGTCTTCTTCAACCCATTTAAGCAGATTTTGCATTTGCTCGGCTGAAAAGTTCGTGTCTGTTGTGTTGCCTGGAAGTCGTGGGCTATCTGGCATGATGTTTTTGCCTCAATTATCTTTGTCCTCGTTACAGCAGCAGCCTAATCGGTTGTTGTACTCTGTGTTACGCGTACACAGTCACGAGCTGAAATCGCTGTTATCTCACCTGCTACTGTTATCGTGATTTCGTACATCAATCGCTGTTCACCCGTGATCTCTATTTGAGATGCTAGTGTATCAATGATGCCTTGAAATTGCTCAGTGCCGACCTGCGGGAAGGGTGCCGGGTTTGCAAGTGGCCTATTTAATTCATCTGGGTCACACGCGCCAGGCGGTACAAGACCCCAACGGACCTCTGGTCTGCCTTTGTTTCGTAGCGCCTCGATAATGTAGCGGCGCGTGCTGTCGCTTACTTTGCTAAAATCCGATGTGACGATTACCTGGTCATCTTCGTAGGCATGTGTCACAGTCAAAGGGACAACGAAGAACAAACAGGCTTTCTGCTGTGGTAACGTGACGCTCACCTCCCACAGGTCGTATGTGCTGGCTGGTGACAAGCGCATGTCTGACTGGAAACCGACGATGGTTCCGTCATCTTCATCGGCACCCCAGCTTAGCGCCGCGTCTAAGACATTGGCGTTAATTGGTTGGATGCCGATGGCATTTTGTTGGTTCGAAAGCCTGAAATCCTCGGCCACCTGTGCATCAATCTGCAAACGGCTAAGCAGGTTCTGCGGCAGTCGCCCGTTATCATCACCGCTTGGGCTACGCAGTTCCAATTGCCAGCGCAAATCTCTACTCAGGCCAGGTAAAAACGGAATCCGGTGCTCGATACCAGTACTGGTTTGCTCGATATACATACCCGCCGCAGGCTGGCAGCTTAAGCTTACCTCAATCGGGCGTGCTTGTATATCTTGTTGTTGTATCGCCTCGCTGACGGGCCGCCCAGATGGAACCAGATAGGCCACATAACGGATCGGTTCCGTTAACCTAAACGCCTCTTGTGGTTGATACACGTCCATTCTGGCGGCCCGCTCTTCGAAGTCATAGCGCGGGCAATCCAATTCCTGGAAATCCGGACAAACCACAAGCTGATAATCAGCTTGGTTGGCTGATGATGATGAAACATCCAACTGAAAGTTCACGGTTTGATACTGGTAGTATTGATCTGTGAATGGGTCGTCAAAACCGGAGATGATGTTGAACGCGGGTGGTGGTGAGGGGATGGTGGTATAGAGGATGCGATCCT
>DAOTTW010000261.1:0-8654 GCA_034437615.1 Anaerolineae bacterium
AGCGATTTTTCAGCGGCAGCGGGCCAGGGCGTCGTCGGCAAGCTGGATGGTGCGACGGTGCGCGTCGGCAGCCTGGCCTATCTGCGCGAGCATCATGAGCACATGCCGCAAAAGCTGCTCGACGCCTATCAACGCCTGGAAAATAGCGGCAACACAGTCGTCGGCGTGGTGCGTGAGGGCCACTGCAACAATTGCGGCGAATGCGACTTCGGCACGCAAAACCAATCCGATTGGATGGGGCTGGTGGCGCTGGCGGATGAGCTACGCCCGGAAGCGGCTGATGTGGTCGCCGGATTGCAGGCTGAAGGTATCGAAGTGGCCATGTTCACAGGCGATAACGAGCGCGTGGCGCGTGCGATTGCCGAACAGGTGGGCATTCAGCGCGTACACGCTGGCCTGATGCCGGATGAAAAAGTCAACGAACTGAAGCGCTTGCAGGCCGATGTCGGCCCGGTGATGATGGTTGGCGACGGCGTGAACGACGCCCCTGCGCTGGCTACCGCCGAGATTGGCATGGCGATGGGCGTCGCTGGCTCCGATGTAGCGCTAGAGACCGCCGACGTGGTGCTGATGGGCGATAACCTGAGCACGATCAAGGGTGCGCTGGACCTGAGCAAACGGGCGCGGCGCGTCGTCTGGCAGAACATAACGTTTTCGTTGGCGGTGATCGTGATGTTGGTGGCGGGTGCGCTCTTTATCGAGTTGCCGCTGCCGCTGGGCGTGCTCGGTCATGAGGGCAGCACCGTGATCGTCGTGCTGAACGGCCTGATTAGCCTGCTGATTCTGCCCGAATTGGCGCGGCGTCGGCAGGGGACGCACAGCGTAGACCCGGCATAGGGGTCAAGGTGACAGGCATGGGGCGCGGCTTGCTGCCTCCCGTGCCCCGCTCGTGCTGCAACGTGAACAGTTACCTGCACAAAGCCTTTAAAGCGCGTTATACTAACCCTTTGCAACGCACCCCAAACCCGCGTGAAAGGGCGACAACATTCATGGCACTGTCATCCGATGCCTTCAACCCCGCCGACCACCCGCACCGCCGCTATAACCCGCTGACGGGTGAGCATGTGCTGGTCTCTCCGCAGCGTGCCAAACGGCCCTGGCAAGGCCAACAAGAAGCCCCACCGCAGGATAACCTGCCCGAATACGACCCGGAATGCTACCTGTGCCCCGGCAACCAGCGCGTCGGTGGCGCGACCAACCCGCTCTATGAGCAGACCTACATTTTCACCAACGATTTTCCGGCGTTATTGCCGGATGTACCGGACCCGAATACCAGTGAGCAGCACCCACTATTGCAGGTGGCCCCGGTGCATGGCACCAACCGCGTGATGTGCTTTTCGCCGCGCCATGACCTGACGCTGGCACGGATGCAGCCGGATGAAATCGTCACCGTGATCGACACCTGGGCGGAGCAATTGCTAGAACTGGGTGCGCAGTATCGCTGGGTGCAGGTCTTTGAAAATCGTGGGGCCATGATGGGCAGCAGCAACCCACACCCACACTGCCAAATCTGGGCACAGAACAGCCTGCCGAATATCCCCGCCGCCGAGGACCAGCAGCAACGCGCCTATTTTCGGCGTAACGGGCGGCCCCTGTTGCTGGATTATGCGCGGCTGGAACTCGAACAGGGCGAACGGGTGGTGCTGCAAAACGCGGATTGGCTGGTGGTGGTGCCGTTCTGGGCGATATGGCCCTATGAGACGCTGCTGCTGCCGAAATTCCACACGCAACACCTGACACACCTGGATACGCCAGAGGTGCAGAGCTTAGCGGACATCCTCAAACGCTTGCTGGTGAGATACGACAATCTGTTCAACATCGCGTTCCCCTATTCGATGGGCTGGCACGGTGCCCCCTTCAGCAAGCAGGATGCGAGCCACTGGCAGCTTCACGCACACTTTCTGCCGCCCTTGCTGCGCAGCGCCAGTGTGCGTAAATTCATGGTGGGCTATGAACTGCTGAACGAGGCGCAGCGCGACCTCACCGCCGAACAGGCTGCCGAGCGCCTGCGTGGTCTGAGTGAACAGCACTACACGCTGAGCTAGGTTGTGCTGACGTAACTGCGGCCACAAACTGTATATTAAACGCTAAGCGACTGCTATAATCTACGCCATGAAATCAATCATGACCGTCTTCCTACAATTCGTCAGGGACCGCCCCACACGGCTCAACATTCTGGCACTGCTGCGCTTTCTAGCAGTCGTAGCGCTGGTCATCGCCGTCTATAGCATCATCTTTCACTATATCATGGAGTATGAGGGCCGATCCTATAGCTGGGTCACGGGCATATACTGGACGCTGACGGTGATGTCAACGCTTGGCTTTGGCGATATTACCTTCACCTCCGACCTGGGCCGCCTGTTCTCGGCGTTGGTGCTGCTGAGTGGCATCGTTTTCCTGTTGATTCTGCTGCCGTTCACCTTCATCGAGTTTTTCTATGCACCCTGGATGCGTGCGCAGGAAGCTGCCCGTGCCCCCCGGCAGCTACCAGAAAAAACCAGCGGCCATACCGTGCTCACCTACTTCGACCCTGTGACGCGCAGCTTGATCGACAAGCTGACACAGTACCAGTACAGCTATGTGCTGCTGATCCCGGACCTGACCGAAGCGCTACACCTGCGCGATATGGGCTACCGCGTCATGCTCGGTGATTTGGACGACCCTGAAACGTACCGCCGTGCGCGGGTCAACGAAGCGCGGTTTGTCGCGGCCACAGGCGGCGATCAGGCTAATACAAATGTGGCCTTCACCGTGCGCGAAATCTCGGAGTCCGTGCCCGTGATCGCCGTCGCCAATACACACGCTTCCGTCGATATTCTGCAACTGGCGGGCTGTTCGCATGTGCTGCAATTGGGCAAAGTCATGGGGCAGACATTGGCGCGGCAGATGGTGAGTGACGCGACGCGGGCGCATGTCATCGGGCAGTTTGATCAACTGCTGATCGCGGAAGCCGCCGCACGTGGCACCTCACTGGTGGATCAGACCTTGCAGCAAAGCGAGTTGCGCGTCAAAACCGGTATCAACGTGCTGGGCATGTGGGAGCGCGGCAAATTCCAGGCCGCCAGCCCCGACACCCGCATCACAGCCAATATGACGCTGATACTAGCCGGAGCGGAGGCCGACCTCAAGCGCTATAACGACCTGTTCTGCCGGGGCGAAACTAACATCGCGCCTGTGGTTATTATAGGCGGCGGGCGCGTCGGTCAGGCTGTCGGCCAGACGCTAGCGGCGAAGGGCCTCGATTACCGTATTATAGAGAAGAACCCGACGGTCATTCGATCATGCCACCCTGAGCATCGCATCCTGGGCGATGCCGCCGAGCTGGCAGTGCTAGAAAGCGCCGGAATTCGCCAGACCACTGTCGTAGTCGTCACCACCCATGACGACGATATGAATGTTTACCTGACGATCTATTGCCGCCGACTACGCCCGGAAATTCAGATTCTCAGCCGTGCAGTGTCGGACCGTAACATTACGACCCTGTACCGCGCCGGGGCTGATTTTGTGATGTCCTACGCATCCACTGGCGCGAATGCCATCATGAACCTGATCCGGCGTGACAATATCCTCATGGTGGCCGAAGGGCTGGACATCTTCGCGGTGCAGGTACCGCCGTCACTGGCTGGGCGCACACTGGCCGAGGGCGATATCCGCAGTAAAACGGGCTGCACGGTGGTCGCCGTACAGATGGGCCAGCAAGCACAGCTTTTGCTCGACCCACATGAGCCGCTGCCCGCAACGGGCCGCCTCATCTTGATCGGCACACCCGAAGCCGAACAGCGCTTCCTCAAGCTGTACTAATACACGTCGGCGCGAATACTGTGGCGGCTCGCGGACGCGGGTAGCACCACATTGTCGAAGTCATTACAACTAAACGCGGCTTTGTTGAACGAATACCCATTTTTTATGTATACTGCATAAAACTTATTCTACATGACGCGGGAGATAGCGAGGCAATTTGTGCAAATTACGATACCATTCAACAATGCCGTCCTTTGAAATGGGCGGCATACTGGTTGCACAGGGGCATCTCTTGCGCGAGTCGTTCCAAATCCGTGCCGATTATCTGGAAGGCATTGAGCAACAGCACGTGAATTTGCAGGACTACAGCCCACAACAAACGCGCAACTTCCGGGCGCTTAAGCTATGGCTATCCATCAAGGCATTTGGGTGAACGATGGCATGACCCTACGCAGACGCATTTTCAGCCGCCTCAATCAGCTTTGGCTCGTTGCTTTGTTTGGCGCGGTGCTGCTTTACATTGGCACCAACTTCAACGATGTGCGGCAGACCGTCACGGCGTTTTCACCGGGGCAGCTTATGCTAGTAATGCTGCTCTGTGCGGGTGGTCGGCTGATGCTGTTCTACCTTGCAAAACTAGCGATAAATAGCGCCGGGGCACAACAAACGTACATGCAACTATTCCCGGTTCTGGCGCTTGCACAGCTAGCACGCTATTTACCCGGCGGTATCTGGCATTTTGTCGGTCAGGGGGCGTATTACCGCAAACAGGGCCTCAATCTATTGCGCGTTGGCCGCGTGCTACTGCTGGAAAACCTCTGGTTGCTGCACTCTGCGATACTCGCAGGCAGCGCCGCCCTCATTGTTTATGCTGCGTCGATGGCTAGCACGGGTGGCTTGCTGTTATGGCCGTTCGTCTGGTTTGCGTTTAATTATTTGCTGACTTTTTCGCTGCTGGAACGCCCAAAACCGCTTACCATGCTGCATGTGAGCCTTGTGCAAGCGCTGATGTGGGTGCTCTTTGGCCTGAGCTTCGCTGTTATGTTGCCCGAAATCGACGTGTGGCTGGCGCTAGGCGCATTTATTGCGGCGTGGGCTGTGGGCTTCGTGACGGTCTTCGCGCCCGGTGGTTTAGGCACACGTGAGGCGATATTGGTTGTTTTGCTGTTGCCCGTGCTACCTGCTGAGCAAGCGCTCAATATTGCGCTGCTACATCGCCTGTTGTGGATTCTAACCGAGGTGGTATTGGGGCTTGCGGGGGTCGGGTTATCAGCTTACAGGCATCGCAACGCCTGATTAATTCTGTGCCCGTATAAACTTAACGTGACCTTAAACTGAAAACGCACGATTAATAACATCAGGCCATATGATGGTCGAGAAACACGTTTTGTTAGAATGCCAATTATGGCGTTTACCCGAATATCGCTCGTTCTATGGAGGATGTGTCATGCGTAGTCGTATTAACCCGCTGATCCTATCGTTGGTGCTGTTGCTGGCTGTCGTCGGCGTGCAAGCGCAGGACGGCGGCGAAGTCGTCGTTGATTTTTACTATCCCACCGCTGTTGATGGCCCCATCGGTGAGGTCATCCAACGCTATGCCGATCAGTTCATGGCCGAAAACCCCGGCATCGTAATTAACCCGGTGTACACGGGCAGCTACAACCAAACCCGCGAAGCGATCCAGACCGAAATTGCCGCCGAGGATGTCATCGTGGATGTTGCGGTGATGCTGGCGATTGACCTGTTCAGCTTCATCGAAGAAGAAAGCATCGTCCCGGCGCAGGATTTCATTGATGAGATGGAAAACGGCGACGAGTGGCTGGAGCGCTTCTACCCGGCGTTCATGGCCAACAGCGAGGACGAATTCGACGTAGTGTGGTCGGTGCCGTTCCAGCGCAGCACGCCGATCATGTATTACAACGCCGACCTGCTGGCCGCCGAGGGCATTGAGGTGCCGACCAACAACGAAGAATTGATCGCGGCGGCGCAGGCGCTTACCACTGAGGAGCGCGACGGCTTGCTGGTTCCGGTTGCAGGCATCTTCCCATCGTGGATGTTCCAGAGCTTCGCAGCCGCCTACGGTCAGCCATTGGTGGAGGATGACCCGACCCGCGTCTACTTCGATACGCCCGAAGCGCTGGAAGCGCTGGAATTCGTGACGCGCCTGGGCATGAGCGCGGACGAGGGCGGCTTCGCTGTGGGTCCGATGGGCGGTAGCGCCTGGGGTGATACGCCGACTGCGTTCACCAGTGGTCAGGCCGCTATGATCTATCACACGACGGGCAGCCTGCGCAGCATCCTGGAAAACGCAGATTTTGAGGTCGGCGTCAGCTACTTGCCGAGCGGTCCAGCAAATGAGGACGGCAGCGGCTACGGCAGCCCGACAGGTGGCGGCAACCTGTACATCTTCAGCAATGCATCCCCCGAAGAGCAAGCCGCCGCCTGGGAATGGGTGAAGTTCCTGGCCTCAGATGAGATTCAGGCCGATTGGGGTGCGAATACAGGGTACATCGCCGCAACAAATGACGCATGGGCACTGGACCCACTCGCGAGCTTGGCCGAGGAATTTCCGCAATACTTCGTCACCCGCGATCACCTGCAATATGCCACCAAAGAGTTTACGGCGTATCGCTCGATTGACCTGCAAAACATCATCAACACATCGCTGGCGACCATCATCAGCGGTGATCGCCCCCTAGCAGACGCCGCCGACGTGCTGCAACGGGCGCAGCAACAGGCCGATGGCCTGCTGGAAGACTACCGCTAAAGCGGCATATCACCCATAGCTGCCGGGGTACGGCCTGCCGTGCCCCGCGCCACACACGCCCCCAATTATAGGCCCGCACTATGACGACCCTCAGCCCAGCATCACCGCAAGCATCGCGCCGCAATCGTGACGCCATCTGGCGGCACGCCCTGCCCTATCTGCTCATTCTGCCGACGCTGGTGTTTGTGCTGATGTTTACCTTGTTGCCAGCCACACGCACCGTCATCGACAGCACCTATCAGCCCGGACGCCGCGCCTCGCTGCCGTCAGAATTCGTCGGTATCGAAAACTATCAGGATATTTTTGACGACACCCATCACATCGGCTCACGCTTTACGCGGGTGCTGACCAATACGCTGCTTTTCGCCGCTGGAACCGTGATATTTGCGCTGCCGCTGGCGCTGGGCATGGCCTTGCTGCTAAACCGACAACTGCGCTATATGGGCTTCTGGCGCTTTGCCTTCTTCTATCCGTCACTGCTGCCTCTGCTGGGTGCCGCGAGTATCTGGGCCTTCTTGTATTCGGATAGCATCGGCCTGATTAACAGGGTGTTGGATACATTCGGCATCGACACGGTGAATTGGTTGGGCGACCCGAACCGCGTGCTGGTTTCCATCATTTTCTTCAACGTCTGGAAGCAGGCCGGATATTACATGATCTTCTATCTGGCGGGCCTGCAATCCATCCCTAAAGACATCTACGAAGCAGCGCGGCTGGATGGCGCAAATGCCTGGCGGCAATTGCTGTCGATCACGCTGCCGTTGCTGCGCCGCACGACGTTGTTTGTGCTGGTGGTGGCCTTCACATTTGCGTTTCAGACCGTCGAGCAGTTACAGGCCATGAACCAGGGCAACCCAGCGGACCGGGGCAACCTGCTGCTGTATTTTATCTTCCAGAATATCGGGGAGCGCCGCAACTGGGGCTACATCAACGCCATGACTGTCGTGCTGGTCGCCATTTTGCTGATCTTCACGGCGGGCAATTTCTTCTTGTTCGAGCGCGGAGGCCGCGAAGATGACCGCTGATAACCCAACGCACAACCCGCAGCAACAGAGCAAACTCGGTAGCCGCTTACTGACCGCGCTGACAATCGTCGGGGCGTTCATCTGGTTGATTCCGTTGATCTTCAGCGTGTTGATGAGCGTGCGCCCCCAGTGGTCGCCCGTGACGCAGGGCAACGTCTTTTTCGCCTGCGGGCAATCCGCGCCGACGGCCAACGAAAGCGCATTGCTGGCACGCGGCGCAGAACCGATTGAACTGGCGCTGTTTGGCTGTACGCTGACGCTTGAGAACTATCAGAATGCGCTGCTGGTCTCGCCCTGGGGCTGGCATTACTTTACGAGCATTGTGTTTGTATTCGGCGTGCTGATCGTGCAGGTTTTCACGGTGACGATGGCCGCTTATGCCTTCGCACGGCTGCGCTTTTTTGGCCGCAACATCTTGCTGTTTATCATCCTGCTGCAAATCATGATCCCGACAGGCGTGCTGCTGGTGCAAAACTTCGCCACCATCCGCAACCTGAACTTATTCGATACCCGTTGGGCGCTGATGATGCCTTACTGGGGGTCGGCGTTCGGGGTGTTGTTGCTGCGTCAAGCCTTCCGTGAAGTGCCATATGAGCTAGAAGAAGCCGCCCGCATCGACGGCGCGAACTTATGGCAGGTGTTGCGCAGCGTCTACGTGCCCTTGACCATCCCAAGCTACGTGGCCTTCGCGATTGTGTCGATCAGCAGCCACTGGAACGAATTCCTGTGGCCCTTTATCGTCACGCGCACGGAGCAAGTGCGCCCGCTGACGGTAGGACTGAATAAGCTGTACGGTACAACGGAGGTCGGGGCGCTATATGGCCAGTTGATGGCGGGCACACTGATCGTAATCGCACCGCTGATCGTGCTGTTTATCTTCTTCCAGCGGCGCTTTATCGAGAGCTTCGCCTCTAGCGGCATCAAGTAGTGCTCTGGCCTGCAAAGGCCCGCATTGTCGCATCCACAGCGGACGCCCCAAACGTAACTGCTTAGCCCTCACCCCAAACCCTTTCTCAAGGGTAGGTTTTTCATGATTGACTGTATTTTATGGCGGCTTGCGCCGCCCCGGACAGGTCAGTGCCCTGTCCCTACAGGGTCGCAATCATTCACAACAGGTCTGT
>DAOTTW010000262.1:0-4336 GCA_034437615.1 Anaerolineae bacterium
CCTCTCCATCTTTGTATGGGCATGAAGGGAGAGGGGGATTGAGTTCTCAAGGGTAGGTTTTTCGGCGGACGTGCCATTGCACGTCCCTACACAACCGTTGTGAACCGTAGGGACACCCAATGGGGTGTCCGGGGCGGCGTCAGCCGCCATAAAATACGATCAAACATCAAATACCTACCCCTGAGAAGGGGGATTGAGGGGGTGAGGGCCAATTCGCGAGCAAAATGGGCCTGGCTGAGTAGTTACGCCTTCATGGTTGACATTCATCGGGCCATGACGGGGCATCGGGCAAAAAGCACATGAAAATCAAAGGCAAAAACGGGCATGATCGTCTACGACGTGCAAGACCTAACCAAGCAGTACCCTAAGCAGGCCACGCCCGCCAACGCTGCCATTTCATTTCAGATCGAAGCCGGGGAGATTTTCGGCTTATTGGGCGATAACGGCGCAGGCAAAACGTCACTGGTACGCCAGATGGCCAATTTACTCGCGCCGACCTCTGGCAGCATCCGGCTATTTGGCCAACCGCTCGCACAGAATGCATTGCACGTGCCGCAGCAGATCGGCTTTATGCCACAGGGGGCGCAATCCCTCAATAGCGTTACGGTGGGCGAGGCGCTGTACTTCGTGGCGCATTTACGGGGCCTTTCGCGTGGGGATGCCCGCGCTGAACGTGAGCGCCTGGTTGACCTGCTGCAACTCGGTGATTTTCGTGGGCAGGCGATGAATCGGCTTAGTGGTGGGCAACGGCGGCTGGCGGTGCTGGCGACAACGCTGGTTGCTTCGCCCCCCGTGCTGATCTTAGACGAGCCGACCAACGACCTTTCGCCACAGAACCGCGTGCATGTGTGGGACGTGCTGAGGCAGATCAACCATGAGCAGGGCACGACGATTATCCTCGTGACGCATAACGTGCTGGAAGCCGAGAAAGTCATTCAGCGTGTGGGCATCATGAAAGCGGGCAAACTAATTGCGTTGGGGCGTCCGGGTGCGCTAAAAGCTGAGCTTGGCGACCAATTGCGGCTGGAGGTGATCTTCACACCCGGTTGCCTGCCGCAACTGCCGCCAGACGCACACTATCAGCAAAAGTCGCCGGATCGTTGGTCGCTGCTGATTAATCAGCGGGACGCGCCGCGCTATCTGGATATTATCACGCAGCAGGACGCTATTGAGGATTTTCGGCTGAGCACGCCATCCCTGGAAGATTTATATATGTCGCTGATGGCATAAGGTCACCCTATGCAGCCTTATTTCACGCAACTATCTGATTTATTCCTGATGCAGCTTACAAATTGGCGCTGGTCGTGGCCGGCGGTGCTCATCCTGGGCATCGCGTCACCGATTTTTTTGATTTTGCTGCTGAGCCTGTTCACGCCACCCGACGATACAGAGGCGCTATCGTACATTCTCACGGGTAATATGGTGCTGGCTTTACTGCTGGATGGCCTGAGCAAGACCAGCAATCACTTTGTTTATATGCGCACCAACGGCCAGCTTGAATACTTCGCGACGTTGCCCATTCATCGCAGTGCTTTGATCTTGGCAACCGTGCTGGCGTTCTTGCTGCTCTCGTTGCCGTCTGTGGTGTCAACGTTGTTGCTGGGGGGGTTGCTGCTCAATGTGGAATTCGCCATCAGCCCGTTGATTGTGCTGGTTATCCCGTTGATTGTGCTGTCTCTAGCGGGTTTGGGGGCGCTGATTGGCTTGATTGGGCGCACACCGGATCAGGTAGGCAGCATGTCGTTGCTGGCGACGTTGCTGCTATTCGGCTTCGGTCCTGTGCTAGTGCCTGCCAGCCGCCTGCCTGATTTTATGGATGTGCTGAGCCTGCTGTCACCCTCCACCTACGCGGCGTCAGCCCTGCGGCATGTCGTGCTGGGCACGTCTGAAGCGATTCCGTTGTGGCTGGATATAGCTGTATTAGCGATTTTTTCGGGGGCTTGCTTGTGGGGCGTGACGCGCTTGCTGGATTGGCGCGCAAATGTGTAGATAGCTGGGTGCAGGTGAACGATGATGCTGAGCAGCACCACACAACAGCGTGGCCGCGTGTTTTTTCGTGGCGGACGCAGCAAGCCGCGTCCCTACATGACCACCCATCGTGGGCACATGACGAGGACGCCTGTGTTATAATCACGCTACGTTATAAGTAAAAAGCAGGACGAGCAAAATATGGCAGACATCCCGAAGCAATTGCGAGAGACACTCGAAGACTTTGAATTCATCACGACACGGCAAGAGCGCCAACAGTATCTGATCCAACTGGCGGATCAATTCAACGAGGTGAAGGTATCGCCGGATGTGGCGCAGCAGCCCTATGATGAGAGCCGCCGCGTCCCTGAGTGCGAATCCGATGCGTTCGTGTGGGCCACACCCAACGACGATGGTACGCTGCAATATCACTTTGACGTGCTGAATCCGCAGGGCCTGAGCGCGATGGCGCTTAGCGTGGTGTTGGGGCAAGCGGTCTCCGGTGCACCACTGGATAAAGTCATGAATATTGAGGCGGATGTCGTTTTCGACCTTTTCGGCAGAGAGGTTTCAATGGGCAAAGGTCAGGGCTTGATGGGCATCGTCAGCATGGTGAAAGCCTACGCCAAGCAACACGCCAAATAAGGCAACGATGGACGGGGCCATGTTCATCACGCTAGAAGGCATTGACGGCAGCGGCAAAACCACACAGGCCGCGCTCGTCAGCGCTGCGTTGCGACGGCGCGGCTATCAGGTATTGCAGACCCGTGAACCGGGCGGCACGCTGGTCGGGGATCAAATCCGTGAATTGGTGCTGGACCGCAAAAAAAGCGATAGCGTCCTGCCGCACACGGAATTGCTGCTGTTCTGTGCATCGCGGGCGCAGCTTGTGGGCGAGGTTATCAAGCCGCGCCTGGCAGAGGGCTATATCGTGGTGTGTGATCGCTTCGCGGATTCGACGCTGGCCTATCAAGGGTATGGGCAAGGGCTGGACCTGGAGCGCCTGCGTGTGATCCTGGATTTTGCCACACAGGGCCTCGTGCCGGATTTAACGCTGTATCTGGACCTTGCGCCGGAAATTGGCTTGCAGCGCCGCCGCAAAGCCTCGCTCTTTCAAGGTGAGGATTTCAACCGCCTGGATGCGATGAAACTGGCGTTTCATCAGCGCGTGCACAGGGGCTATCAGGCGCTAATCGCCCAAACACCGAGTCGCTGGCAGCGCGTGAACGCCGATCAGCCAGAGCAGGACGTTCACGCCGCGCTGATGCAGGCGGTTGATGCACGTTTGCCGCAAAAACAACCCGAAAGCACGGACGACATCACTGGATGACCGAAGCAAAGTATCATGGCGTAACTACTCAGGTACGTGTCCCATTCTCGGTCGCCAGACGTTAAAACGTCCGGCTCCGGTAAGGACAAGCCTGCTCAAGCAGGCTGTATGCAGCCTGCAATAGCCCCCTTCAGGGGGGTTGGCCCTGCGGCAGCCGCTGGCTTTAGCCAGTGGCGACACACACAGACTGGCCTGAGTAGTTACGTCATGGCAAAAGCAGCGCACGATGGTAAGGGCAGCGCACGATGGTAAGGGCAGCGCACGATGGTAAGGGCAGCGCACGATGGTAAAAATTGAATACGACTTTGACACCGAAGGCATCCAGCACGACGCGCCATTTCTGGACCCCTACGAGGTCGGCTTGATGTTCGAGCAAACCAAGCGCTCACTCGGCCAGGCACTTGAGCGCAAACTCGGCAACATGAGCTGCGATGAACACGGCGCAGAACCAACCGTGCGCCTCGTCGGGCGATATAACCAGGAGCGCGAAGAACTGGACGTGCACTATGATATTGATACCTGTTGCAAGCTGTTCATGGTGCGCGTCGTAAAATTGCTCAACGCGGCGAGCTAGCACAAAACCGCTGCATCCCCTAAAATATGAGCAGTATGTGAAAAAAGCTGATCTGGTCTGGTCCATGAGCGACGAACAAAACCCACACGCCAACGATGCCGACAACCCAACACCGCAAGACCCGCGTAAGCCGCAATCGGGTTCGGCTGCACAACCGCCCGACGGCCCGAACCAACCGCCGAATGACCCGACGACGGGCGAAAACGAGGACGCGGCACCCGACGACATCCCGGCCTCGACGCTGTTTATCGAGATGATGCGCCGCGCCGCCCAACAGCATACGGCCAGCACAGCAGAGAACGCAGCAGATAGCACAGCAGAAAACGCAGCAGAGAACGCAGCAGAGAACGCAGCAGAGAACGCAGCAGAGAACACAGCAGAGAAGAGCGCAAGCCAGAAAGAGCGACCAGCGCCACCCGCTTTGCCGCCCATTAAGCAGGTAGGCGACAAAGGGGTGATGCGTG
>DAOTTW010000263.1:0-7010 GCA_034437615.1 Anaerolineae bacterium
CCCCACCCCGGACCTTTTCAGGGGTAGGTTTTTGGTTTTTCGTTGTTCCTGTGTGGCGGACGTGCCATTGCACGTCCCTACACAACCGCTGTGAACCGTAGGGACACCCAACGGGGTGTCCGGGGCGGCGTCAGCCGCCATAAAATACGATCAAACATCAAATACCTACCCCTGTAAAGGGGTTTGGGGTGAGGGCTAAGCAGTTACCCCAGCCTAAAAACAACCCCACGGTCCAAAGCGGCTGTGTTACGCCAGCAGGCGCATTGGGTTCTCGATCATGTGGCGCAGCGTATCCAGCCATTGTGCGCCCTCTGCCCCATCACTGACGCGGTGATCGACGCTAATCGTAATGGTCATCAGGTTGGCCGTGCCGAAGCTGCCGTCTTGCAGCACGACAGGCGTGGGTTTTGCGGTACCCACCGCGATGATGCCTGCTTCCGGCGGGTTGATAATCGCGCTGAAGAAATCCACGTTAAACGGCCCCAAATTGCTGACAGTGAAGGTCGCGCCGCGTGTGTCGTCCGGCTTGACCTTGCCTTCACGTGCACGCTCAAACATGGCTTTGTGCTTCACGGCCATCTCACTCAAGGATAGCTTATCCGCATCGTGTGACACAACGTTAATCAGGCCGTTATTCGGTAACGCCACCGAGATACCCACATTGATACGTTTGTGACGCACGATTTTATCGCCGTAGTAATGGCTGTTCAGGTTCGGGTATTGGCGCAGCGTGAGGGCAGTCGCCTTCACGACCATATCGTTAACGCTGATCTTGATGCCCTCATCAGCCAGCGCCGCATTCAGTTGCTTACGTAGCGCCAGCAATGGCCCCACGTCCATCGTCATAGAAACGTAGAAGTGCGGGATCATCTGCTTGCTGTTGATGGTGGCGTTGGCGATGGCACGGCGCATCCGGCTCACGTCCTGCACGTCAATTTCGTTCTCATTAGCCGGCAGTTTGCCATAGGTCGGCTTGAGCATCGGCGCGGGGTCGTCGGCGATGTGGATGCCCTGTGCCGATGCCGCAGGTGCCGGGGCGCTGGTCGGTGCTGGCGTAGCGGGTGCAGCGGACGGCGTGAAGTTCTCTACATCGGCTTTCACGATGCGGCCACCGGGTCCACTGCCTGACACCTGCCACAGATCAACGCCTTTATCCTGCGCGACGCGCTTGGCTAACGGTGACGCCTTGACGCGGCCATCGGCGGTGGTGGCGGCCACGCGCTGCCCGTTGCCGGATGGTTGCTGTGCCTGTGCAGCGGATTCGGTGGTTGCTGCGGGCTGTGGTTCGGCTTGGCTGCTGCTGCTATTGCCATCGGTATCGGTAGCAGCGGCAGGCGCTTCGCCAGCGTCACCAATCAGCGCAATCACGTCACCCTCGGCGGCTTCTTCACCGACATCCAGCCGCAATTCCGTCAGCACCCCAGCCACAGACGCCTCGACCTCGATTGTTGCCTTGTCCGCTTCAAATTCAGCGATGACATCACCGCTCTTAACGCTGTCGCCCACATCTTTCAGCCAGTTGAGCAACAGGCCATCCATCGTCATTTTGATTTCTGAGGCCATTATGGTCCTTTCGTCCTGTGTCTCGTGTCTTGTGTCGTCTTTAGCTTGCTATACGATTTCCTTGACGGCGGCTATCACCTTGTCTTTATCCGGCAGGGCCATATTTTCCAGGACGCGGGTATAGGGCAGCGGTACATCCAGCGACGTAACGCGCTTGATAGGTGCATCCATGTAATCAAAGCAGTTCTCTTGAAGCTGTGCGGCCAATTCGCTGCCGAAGCTATACATGGGCAACGATTCCTCTACGATCACGGCGCGGTTCGTCTTACGGAAGCTCTCGAAGACGGTTTCGGTATCCAGTGGGCGCAGCCAGCGCAGATCAATTACCTCTGCTTCGATGCCATCCCGCGCCAGGTCTTTGGCCGCCGCTAACGCAAAATCTACACCGCGTGCATAGGCGATGAGGCTCACATGCTCGCCTACACGCTTCACATCTGCCTTACCGATGGGCAGCGTGTAATCTTCGTCGATGTCCTCCGGGAAGGGGGAGGGCTTAGTGTAGAGGGCGATACTCTCGCTAAAGAGCACCGGGTTATCATCGCGGATGGACGCCTTCAGCAGGCCGTAGGCGTCCAGGGCGTTGGATGGCGCACAGACGTATAAGCCAGGGAAGTGCGCAAAGATCGGCTCCGGCGTGTGTGAGTGCGTCGCGGTGGCTTGATTGCCCCAACCGCTAGCCGCACGATAGACCAGCGGCACCTTGAACATGCCGTTGAACATGTAGCGGATTTTCGCGGCGTGGTTGACGATAGCATCCAACGCCAGAAACGCGAAGTTAATCGTCATGAATTCAGCGACAGGGCGCAGGCCAGCCATTGACGCACCGACCGCCACGCCGCCGATAGCCATTTCGCTGATCGGCGTATCGCGCACACGCCGTTCACCAAATTCTTCCAGGAAGCCGCGTGTAACGCGGTGCGTGCCCTGCCAGTAACCGACCTCTTGGCCCATCACGAAAACAGCTTCATCGCGGCGCATCTCTTCAAGCAAGGCTTGGCGCAGCGCCTCACGCATGGGTATGTTACGGGTTGCCATAGGTTAAGATCACTTTCTGTTTTGTCGTCTGGTGTTCGTCTGATATCGTCATAGCTATTCGACGTAAATATTAGCCATCAGTTCATCAAGCGTATCCGGTAGCGGGCTGTTTTCGGCGTATTCGACCGCTTGCGCGACCATATCGGCTGCGGCTCCATCCAGCTTATCCAGTTCGCCCGTGATGTCCTGATAGCGCTCGTCCAGTGCCCGACGAAACAGCGTGATCGGGTCTTTTTCGTCCTTCCAGCGTTCCAGTTCATCCGAGAGGCGGCTGTTGTACTGCTTATCCGACACGCCATGCCCACGATAGCGATAGGTCATCGCTTCCAGCAGCACGGGGCCACTCTGCCGCGCATACTCCAACGCCTGCGCAATCGTATCGTGCACTTCTTGCACGTTCTGGCCGTCGATGCGCTCCATATCCTTGATGCCGTAGCCCTGTGCACGTTCATGCAAGATGGGGTTGCCGGATGAGCGCTCGACCTCCGTGCCCATGCCATACAGGTTGTTCTCGATCAGCCACACAATAGGCAATTCCCACACCGCAGCGATGTTCACCGCCTCATGAAAATAGCCGTTGTTGGTCGCACCATCGCCGACGAAGCACAGCACCGCCGCGCCCGTCTCGTTATATTTGGCCTCTAATGCGATGCCCGATGCGAGCGGCAAATGGCCGCCGACGATGGCATAACCGCCCCAGTAATTCAGGCTGCGGTCCGCCAGGTGCATCGAGCCGCCCTTGCCAGCGCTGACACCATCGCGCCGCCCCATCATCTCGGCCATGACGGGCTTGGGGTCCATGCCGCGTGCCAGCGCGATACCATGATCGCGATAGGCGGTAATCACGTGGTCACGTGCTTGCATGGCGCTCACCGCACCGACGCCAACGGCCTCATGACCGCTGTAAAGGTGCAGATACACGCCTGTAATCCGTTTCTCATTGTAAAGCCGCTGGCAGGTCTCTTCAAATTCGCGTATCAGCGTCATCTGCCGATACCAATCCAGCAATGTCTCTTTATTTGGCCTATCCATACGAACGCTCCTATCAGTCTAAGCAACATGACAGAGCCACCACCAGAACCCGCAGCGTGTATGATCGCTGACACACAGCGGGCTATCGGGAAAGTCAACATCGTCGCGCTGCCACACGCCAACGTCGGTAATGCCACTGCCATTCCGTATGTTATGATCGGTTATGCATCACACATGATGGCGGGGGCAACTCTGCTTTTGGCCAGTTTACACAAGACATCATTATACAAATTCATGCCGCACTCAGTCAGGGCACAATTGCCCCATTCGACGTGCTTCTTGCGTGATTCTGTTCTTACAGGGGAGGTGCAGCACGATGCAGACCATACCAGCTTACGATGTAACCCAACTGATGCCACACTTGCGCTTCAACGCCGACGACCTCAGCGCCAACCGTGCGGGGCGGCTCGGTCCCACGCAGCGGGCACGCATCCAGCACATGCAGCGGCAAACGCTCTGGTTCGGTGCGGGTGGCTTCTCCGTGCTGGCGTTGCTTGCCACATCGTTGATTTTTAGCGGGCAGCAAAACGCCGCCGCGCCGCTGAGCGCTGCGGGGGTGCTGATGACCCTCATCAATGCCATACTCGTCGGCACGCTTGGCCGCCAGTGGATGCGCCTCTCGCGGGATTTACGGGCTGAGCGGGTGGAGACGCTGCACGGTGAGCTAGAGCGCGTGGTCCGCCCCGGCAGGCAGCTAAATAATTACGTACTGCGCATCGCAGCGCGTGACTTTCCGGTGAAGAAGGGTGTATTCAGGCTGTTTGAGCATGAAGCGCCGTATGCGTTCTACGTCGCACCTGCATCAGGGGTTTTGCTGGCCGCAGAACCGCAGGATGCAGGATCGTGAGGCACGAGGGCACGCAATACCGCACCCGTTTTGAACCTGGCATTAATTCAGGTGTGCGTTCTCGCTGGGGTCGTTGCCCTGTCCCCAGTTGATGCGGCCTTCGACGTCGTTCACGTCGCCGCGATGCGCCTGCCGAATGCCGTTACGCTCTGCCTGTGTAATCATGCGGTCCACATAATACGTGATCTGGTGCAGGGCATCGTTGGCCTTGCTGCGGCGGCGCTGGGGCACGTTACGGTCCTGCGCCGCACGATAGAGCATCCGGCGGCAGTGCTCGAACAGCGTCAGCATATGCGCCCCGATTGTCGCATCACGGCTTAGCTCGTAATAGCGCACAATCTCGTACCACGAAAAGACAAAATCCCAGAAGCCTTCGTTTTCCAGGTATTCATGTTTGGGCTGGTCGAAGTCAATCGCATCAAAACGTTCACCGATTCTATCTTCGATTTTGTGGCGTTGTATTCCGATAATAAATGACATGACGATGACGTTACTCCGATGACTAGCTTTCAATGACGCCACACCATACCACATTTCATGAAATTCTCAAAGCAGTTTGCAGACGCTACCCCGTAGGGACGCCATTCCTGGCGTCCGGGGCGGCGCAGCGGCATTGTGGGCTTATTTGCGCCGTGCTGTACTAGGCTTTCGGGTACGGCAGCGCCTCGATTGCTGTGGCGACATCAATATCTTTCTGCGTGATTTTGCTGCCTGCGTCGTGGGTCGTGAATTCCAGCGTTACTTTTTTGTACGCCACGAACATATCCGGGTGATGGTCGAAGCCCTCGGCAATCGTCCCGGCGGCGCTGGCAAAGGCCAACCCTGCCATATAGCTCGGCAATGCAAAGGTCTTGCTGATCTTGTCGCCCTGGCGTTCCCAACCGTTCAGTTGTGATAGGGCTTCTGTGATGGCTGCGTCATTCAGTGCGTCTGCCATAATCTGTAGCTCCATTGTTGATCTTTGATCTTTGATTGCGTGATATTCACAGCAGAACGTAACGCACATATATGAGAACGGGCTTATTTTGGGTTTGCATCAGCATGAAAGGTTGTGTGCATCCTATTTGACACGACAAAAGCCTGAGTTTACCCCTAGTTAACAACTCCACAAGGTTTTTCTTATGACACAGGCATACGCTATAGCTGTATCCCGAATATAACGGAGAAATCCCCCTGATGAAATACATGCTACGGATTTTCAGCGCTGCATTGCTGGGTAGTCTACTGGTCGCCACTGGTGTGCTAATTGGTGGCGTCGTCGGCCCAGTGCAGATCGGCAGTGCAGCGGACGGCGAACGCTACGCCGAAATCAACACCGACCTGCTAGACGAGCAGGAGCGCGTCTTCGCGGAGGTCTATGACCGTGTTGCGCCCTCGGTCGTCTCGATTACGACGGCGGCCTCTGTGCCTTCGTCCGGCGGTGAGCGCTACTTCAATGAATCGACGGGTTCCGGCTTCGTAATCGACACACAGGGCCACATCGTCACGAATTTTCATGTGGTCGATAACGCCGCCCGCGTAGAGATCAACATGTTTGATGGCACCATCACCACCGCCGATGTCGTCGGCCTCGACCCGGATTCAGACATCGCCGTGCTGAAGGTCAACGTACCTGTGGATCGTCTGCGCCCGGTGCCCTTTGCGGATTCCAACAATGTCAACGTCGGCCAGACCGTTCTCGCTATCGGCAACCCCTTCCAGAACAACTGGACGCTGACCAGTGGCATCGTCAGCGCGACAGATCGGCGTATTGTGGGGCTGGCTGGTTTCTCCATCGGTGGCGTCATCCAGACCGATGCCGCCATCAACCCCGGTAACAGCGGTGGGCCGTTGGTGAATTTGCAGGGTGAGGTCGTCGGCGTCAATTCACAGATTGAAAGCGGCGTGCGCCAGAATTCCGGCATCGGCTTCGCCGTGCCCAGCAACCTCGTGCAGCGCGTGGCCGATGAGCTAATCCAGAATCAGACCGTGCGCTATAGCTACCTGGGCATCGCCAATGCAGAAATCAACCTGGACCTGATCCGGCGCTACGAACTGCCTAATAACATTCGCGGCGTCGCGGTGGATGGCGTGCGGGCGGGCTTCCCGGCGGCAAATGGCGGCTTACAGAACCCGGCACGCAACAGCATCGACGTGATTACAGCCATCGACGGCAACCCCATGCGTGATTTCGATCAGTTGGTGGGCTATCTGGCTGTGAATACCACACCGGGGCAGACGGTCAACCTGACGGTGTATCGCAACGGGCAGGTGCTCAATCTGCCGGTGACGTTGACGGCACGCCCCGGCGCTTAGGGTAACGACTCAACCTTCACCCCAAACCCCTCTCCCTTCATGTCCAGATAACAATGGAGAGGGGCTTTTTGCAGCCTGCTTCCCCCTCTCCTAGCCGCGTAGCGGCGGTCGGGAGAGGGGGATTGAATTCTCAAGGGTAGGTTTTTCATGATTGACTGTATTTTATGGCGGCTTGCGCCGCCCCGGACAGGTCAGTGCCCTGTCCCTACAGGGTCGCAATCATTCACAACAGGTCTGT
>DAOTTW010000264.1:0-9919 GCA_034437615.1 Anaerolineae bacterium
GTTACCGTTTCTCCATTAGGGGTAGAAGCCGCGTGCATTGATCGCCTCTGCAACGCGCTTAACAGCAGTCACCTGCGCAGCCGTGCGCAAGTCCAGCTTGAGGCGGTCAGCAGTGGCTTGCGTCGTATGATAGGCTGTTGTGATGATGTTATCTAGCTCATGCAACACGCCCTCGCGCTTCCAGAAGAACGCCTGCAACGCCTGCACCCACTCAAAGTAAGAGACGATCACGCCGCCTGCATTAGCCAGAATATCCGGCACGACGATCACGCCACTATCCCGCAGAATATCATCGGCGTCCGTCGTCGTCGGGCCGTTCGCACCTTCAACGATCAGTTCTGCTCTGATAAAAGGCGCGTTATCCCGACGGATTTGGCCTTCAAGCGCGGCGGGAATCAACACGGTGCACGGCAGCAGCAGCATTTCCTCGTTGCTGATGTAAGCGGCTTCGCTATAGCCTGTCAGTGTGCCGTGTGTGCGGGAATAATCCAGCACAGCAGGCATATCCAGGCCCGATGTGTTATAGATGCCGCCATCCACATCACTGACTGCAATCACCTGATAGCCCAACTCGTGCGCGTACATCGCAGCATTCGCGCCGACGTTGCCAAAGCCCTGCACGACAATGCGCGTCTGTGATTTATCGCTGTAGCTGTGATGCTTGAGCGCCGCTTCCATCACCGTAATCACACCGCGTCCGGTGGCTTCGCCGCGCCCCTGGCTACCGCCCAGGCTCAGCGGCTTACCCGTGACAAAAGCCATCTCCGAGTAGCCGACGGTCATGCTATAAGTATCCATCATCCAGGCCATAATCTGCTCGTTGGTGCCCATATCCGGCGCGGGGATGTCCGAGCGCGGGTTCACCAGCGGGATTAGCTCTGTAGCATAACGGCGCGTCAGATTTTCTAGTTCACGCTGGCTCAAGTCACGCGGATCAACGACAACACCACCTTTTGCACCACCATAGGGGATGTTGACCAGCGCACATTTCCATGTCATCCACATGGCCAGCGCCCGCACTTCCTCCAGCGTCACGCTCATCGAGTAGCGGATGCCGCCCTTTGATGGGCCGAGCGCCGTATTGTGGTGCACACGGTAGCCCGTAAACATCTCGATATGGCCATCATCCCGACGCACAGGAAAATTGACTGTGAATTCACGCCGGGGATACCGCAAATATTCTAATAAACCATCATCTAATTCGGTATGCTGTGCGGCACGGTTAAACTGTGCCAATGCATTCTGGTACGCATTGTCACGATTCGGGTGCCCGGTAGAAGGGTTTGACCTTAAAGCTGCAACCATAGCGGTTAACCGATTCTCCTGAAGAAGCTGTCTAATTTAAAAAAATTATAAGCCATTCCACGCTAAACAAACATAAGCATTATACAGGTAGCACGCAAGAAACGTCATTTACTTTGTACATACTGCACAATAAACGCATATTGGCAACAAAGTGGCGCGGATATTGGCAATCATACACAAAAAGACGTCCCCAGGACACCCCATCGGGTATCCCTACGGTTCACAACGGTTGTGTAGGGACGTGCCATGGCACGTCCGCCGAAATACCTACCCCTGTAAAGGGGAATTGAGGGGGTGAGGGCCAATTCGCGGGCAAAATATGCCCGCTTGAATAGTTACCAAAAAAAAGAGAACCGAGCATAAGCCCAGTCCTCTTTACACAAATCAACCGAAGAATCTTTGTATACTACTGACAAACGCCCTAGTCGCCTGCTGCTTCTAACACATGCAGATACGGCTTCAGGTACTGCCCGGTATAACTCTCCTGCACTTCTGCGACCGCCTCCGGCGTACCAGTGGCGACGATCTGACCGCCACCGATGCCGCCTTCCGGCCCCAGGTCAATCAAATGGTCCGCCACCTTGATGATGTCCAGGTTATGCTCGATCACGACGACGGTATTGCCGTTGTCCACCAACTGCTGCAACACGTCGATCAAACGGGCCACATCAAGCGCGTGCAAGCCGGTAGACGGCTCATCCAGAATGTAGAGCGTCTGCCCCGTACCGCGCTTGGATAGCTCACGGCTGAGCTTGATGCGTTGTGCCTCGCCGCCGCTGAGGGTCGTCGCAGCTTGCCCGATGCGGATGTAGCCCAGGCCGACTGAATCCAGTGTTTCCAGCTTGTTGACGATCTTGTGTTGGCTGGCGAAAAATTCCAGGCCCTCACTCACAGTCAAATCCAGCACTTCTGCGATATTCTTATCATGATAGCGCACTTGTAGCGTCTCGCGGTTATAGCGCGTGCCCCGGCACACTTCGCAATCCACGTAAATATCGGGCAGGAATTGCATTTCGATCTTGATCTGGCCCTGCCCGCCGCAATTCTCGCAGCGCCCACCCTTCACGTTGAAGCTGAAGCGGCCCGCGCTGTAGCCGCGAATCTGACTCTCTGGCAATTGTGCGAACAGACCGCGAATGTCATCAAACATCTTGGTATAGGTGCCGGGGTTGCTGCGTGGCGTCCGCCCGATGGGGCTTTGGTCGATGTTGATGATCTTGTCGATGGCCTCATAGCCCTCGATGCCCTCATGCGCACCGGGTTTATCGCGGCTGCCATTCAGGATTTGCGCCATACGCTTGTAGAGAATCTCTACGATTAGCGACGACTTGCCGCTACCGCTGACGCCTGTCACACAGATCAGCTTGCCCAGCGGAAAATCCACGTCGATATGCTTCAGGTTGTTTTCGCTGGCCCCACGTAGCGTCAACACCTGACCTGTGCCTTCGCGCCGTTCCTGCGGCACGTCGATGCGAAAGCGCCCCGATAGATAATCGCCTGTTGCGCTGCCTTCGACCTGCGCGACCTCTTGCGGCGTACCTACAGCGATTACCTCGCCACCGCGTTCACCTGCGCCCGGTCCCAGGTCAATCAGATAATCGGCGGCGCGCATCGTGTCCTCGTCGTGCTCCACGACCAGCACCGTATTGCCCAGGTCACGCAAGCCCGTCAGCGTATTAATCAGGCGGGCGTTATCGCGCTGATGCAGCCCGATTGACGGCTCATCCAGCACATACAGCACACCCGTCAGGCGGCTACCCACCTGCGTCGCCAGGCGTATACGCTGCGCCTCGCCGCCACTCAGCGACCCAGCAGCACGGCTCAGCGTCAGGTATGTCAGGCCGACATCGTACAAGAAGCCCACCCGCGACTCGATTTCGTTCAAAATCTGGTGTGCGATCTGCTGGTCACGCTCGTTTAAGCTGCCCTCGATGCCCTCTTTGCCGCGCAACGACGCGACCCACTGCGTTAGCTCTGCAACGGGCATCTGCTGCACCGCGTGAATATTCGCATCTGAGATGGTCACGGCCAGCGCTTCGGGCCGCAAACGCTGCCCCTTGCAGGCTTTGCAGGGCACCTTGACCATATACTGCTCGATGCGCTCACGGATGCCTTCGGAATCCGTTTGTTCATAGCGCCGCTTCAGGTTCGGGATGACGCCCTCGTATTTCGTCTCGTAGTAGCGTGCCTGCCCCCTGCTGTTGAAATACTTTAGCTCGACGGTCTTTTTGCCTGTGCCATACAGGATGATGTCCTTGTGCTTCTTGCTCATCTCCCGCCAGGGCACATCCAGCGGCACGCCGAACTGCTCTGAGAGCGCCTTGAACGTGTTGGCCGTCCAGCTATTTTCGTTCTCGATGTTCCAGCCATTCGCGTCAATCGCGCCTTCCATCAGTGTCAGGTCGGGGTTCGTGACGATCATGCTGGGGTCCAGTTCCAGCGCGAAGCCTAACCCCTGGCACGTCTGGCACGCGCCGCTAGGCGTGTTAAAGCTGAACGTGCGCGGCTCAATCTCTGGCAGGCTGCCATGCCCGTTACGACAGGAAAAATGCTCGCTGTAGAGCTTATCAAGCGGGTTATCGCGGTCGCTCACGTCGTTGATGATGATTTCGCCGTTGCCGATGTCCAGCGCCGTTTCAATCGCATCCGTCAGGCGTGACTCAAAAGCGTCAGCTTCTTCTTTCGTCTCTTTGCTGGCCCCGTCGCCCGTATCAAATTGCCGCATCACCAGACGGTCCACAATAATCTCGATGTCGTGGATAACGTAGCGATCCAGCGTAATTTCTTCATCCAGGTTACGCACTTCGCCATCCACACGCGCACGCACAAAGCCGTTTTTCTGTGCATCCTCGAAGACGCGCTCATGTGTGCCTTTTTTGCGCTTGATAATCGGCGCGAGAATCTGAATGCGGCGGCCCTCGTCCATCGAGAGCACCTCATCCACGATTTGCTGTGCGCTCTGTGCCTCGACCTCTTCACCGCATACCGGGCAATGGGGGATGCCGATACGCGCATACAGCAGACGCAGGTAATCGTACACCTCTGTCACCGTGCCGACAGTGGAGCGTGGGTTATGGCTAACGCTCTTCTGGTCAATCGACACCGCAGGGCTTAAGCCTTCGATCTGGTCTACATCCGGCTTTTCCATCAGGCCCAGGAATTGCCGCGCATAAGCGCTCAGGCTTTCTACATAGCGGCGCTGGCCCTCCGCAAATATCGTATCGAAGGCCAGCGACGATTTGCCGGAGCCAGACAGCCCCGATATAACGACGAGTTGGTTACGCGGGATTTCGACGTTGATGTTTTTGAGGTTGTGCTCACGCGCACCCCGCACCACGATCTTATCTTGCATGGCGATCTTTGCCTGTCAACTAACTTATTTTATGGAAGCGTATAAAGAAGGCTGTGAGGGCTTGTATTCAAATACAGTTGTTCTAGTATAGTACGCTAGCTTAAGCGTGCAATGGGGGATTGACCGCACTAGCTATGCAGTGCATGAGAGATTCTTTAGTCTAATGGAGAAATCAAAACAGCTTCAGATGATTTGTATTGAGGGATTGAGGGATTGAGGGCCAATTCACGGGCAAAACAGGCCTGCCTGAGTCGTTACGCCACGACAGACACCACCGCGATAAGCGCGAACACCAACGCCATGACCACAGCAGCGATCAATAAACGTGTGCGCAGCACAAGCTGACGCCGCATCGCGTTGTATTGCTGCGCCTGTGCATCACGCTCGGCCTGTGTGCGTTCAGCGTGCTCTGTGCTGGCCTGGATAAACGCACACTCCAACGGCCCAGGCACGATGAAGCGCTCTTTCAGCAATTCCTGCGCCCGATGAATCCGCACGCCGACCAACAAATAGTCGTCAGCACGCTCATGCACAGACCACGCTTGCGCGGCAACCGCCAGATGTTGATAAGCACGCATGGCGTCCTTGCTTTCGCTCAGCCAATGCTGCAAGCGCGTCCAGCGGCGCACAAGCGATTCATGTGCCACAGAGATCGTCGGCACACGGGTAATCGGGTCGCGGTCAAAGGTCAACAGGCGGTGCTTGCCAAAGAGGTCAATCATGCGCTGCATCGTCTCGCGTTCGCTGGCGTCAACCAGTAATTCAGGCATATCGACGCGCAGCACACCGTCGTAAGCATCGCTATCCATCGACAGCAAACGCAAAAACAGAATCCGTGTGACGCGCTGCTCATGCGCGGATAAACCGCCATACAGTTCTTCGGCACGGCGTGCCAGCGCACCCAACACCCCACCGATTTTGTGGTAGGCATCGAGTGTGATGGCGTTACCATCGCGCTCTTCAAACAGTTCATGCAGGGCGTATTGCAGCAGGGGCAATGCACCCGGCTGATCGTGAATATCCTGCATGATGATCTCAACCAGCCCTTTTTCCAGCCACACGCCCAGGCGTTGCGCTGGCGCGGTGATGGCTTCGCGCAGGTCTTCGCTGGTCATCGGCAGCACAAATTCTGTGCGCTGCTGGATGATTTCAGCGAATTGTGGGTATTGCAGCGGCTTATCGTAATAATCCGCACGCAACGAGCACAGCAAAACCAGCCGCGATTGCGGGTTGAGTGCAGCAGCATTCAGCAATGCAATAAAATGATCGCGTTCCTGCTCATCCCTGACCAACGTGAATATCTCTTCAAATTGGTCGATGAACAGCACGATACGCGCTTGTGCGTTGGGCAGGGCCATCTCTACTGCTTTATCCAGGCCATTTACATCCCCACGCAGCACATCCAGCAGCGAGGGCAACGGCCTGGGGGATACACACAGTAGCGCCGCCTCAAGTTCTTCCAGTGGATGCGTGCCGGGTAGCATCTGCACGCTATACCAATTTTCCGATCCCAGCAAACTCCCTTGACGCAGTGCAGGCAGCAGGCCAGCGCGAATCAAGCTGGATTTACCGCAGCCACTCGGCCCGACGATCACCAGCAAATTTGCCGCTGCTACCTCATTGCCATCGTCTTCCAGGCGCTTCAGCATATGCTCAATCAAGCGCTTGCGGCCAAATAAATTCTCGGCGTCGCTTTCCTGAAACGCTTGCAGCCCCTTATAAGGATTATCGACCTCGGTCACACCGACGCGCTGCAAAATCTCATGATGCGATGTGCTGGGCGCAAGTGGCCCACTCTCGTCAAATAAGCCCAGCATCACATCGTTGAGTTCAGCGGCCAGTTGCAACGCACTTTGATAGCGCTCACTGGCCATTTTGCGGGTCGCACGTGCGATCACCACATCTAATTCTGTCGGCAGCGTATCGTTGAATTCAACCACCAGCGGCATGTCATCATACAAGTGCTTGTTAATAAACGTGCTCATCGTCACATCCCCAAACGGGTGCTGCCCGGTGAGCATCTCGAAGGTGATAATGCCCAGGCTGTAAATATCCGCCTGCGGCGTCACTAGCTCACCCTGTATCTGCTCCGGTGATAAGTACGCCAGCGACCCCATGAGGGTGTTTTCGTGCGTCAGGCCGCTGTCGGTGTTCAGGTCTTTGGCGATGCCAAAATCCGTCAGATACGCATTGAGGTTCTCATCAAACATGATGTTGGCGGGCTTCAGGTCGCGGTGCACCACCCCGTGCCGATGCGCAACGTTCAGCGCCGAGGCCAGTTGCTCCACAATGCGCGTCACCTGATCCAACTCAAACACAAGGTTTTCCAGCCCTTGACGCAGATTCCCACCACGCAACCAGCGCATCACCAGAAAAGCGCCATCCGGTTCTCGCCAGTAATCATACAAGGGCACGATATGCGGATGCTCTAGTTGCGCGATCAACTGCGCTTCAATCTCGAAGCGCCGGATGAACTCCGGGTGGTTGGCGTGCCTGGGCAAAATCACCTTTACGGCCACTTCACGGCCAATCGCAGGCTGATGCGCCCGGTAGACTTCGCCAAAGCCCCCATAGCCGATGCGCTCTAAGAATTCATAGCCGCGCAGCATCTCACCGCTGAGCCTGCCGTTGTTCGCCTGACGAATTTCACTGGTGGAGCGTTTTGCTTGAGGTATTGTGTTGTCCTGCACCATGATTTTTTGTTATCCGTATCCGCAATCCATACTGAAATGGTACGCCTGATTGCGCAGAACTGCAACAGCACACCGAGCGGGTAGTGTATCGAATTCGGTGTGACTACAGCCCTCACCCCAAACCCCTCTACAGGGGTAGGTATTTCGGCGGACGCACCAGTGGCGCGTCCCTACACAACCGCTGTGAACCGTAGGGACACCCAACGGGGTGTCCGGGGCGGTGCAAACCGCCATAAAATACGGTCAAACATCAAATACCTACCCCTGAGAAGGGGGATTGAGGGGGTGAGGGCTAATTCGCGGGCAAAATGGGCCTGGCTGAGTAGTTACTAAGTTGGGATCAGCACGCTTTACGGCGTATAATCGCATTTTGCATTATCTCATGGGTCTATAAAAATAGATTTGTAGGGGCGCAATGCATTGCGTCCAGGGCTTAGCACGCTAAGCCCCTGCGATCACGTCAGTTCGTTTTCGTTCATTTATCAACGCATGAGATAAAACGAGAATAGACGGAGGATGACATGCGAGGAATGCTTATAATTTGTGCCTTGCTGCTGCTGAGTGGCATCGTGACTGCACAAGATCAAGACGATACAGAAGCAACGACAGATACAGGCCCGACAGTCGTCACGGGTCAATTGAACGACGCGCAATACTTCGTAGAGGTGCCTATCGAAATCACGCAGCGCGGCACGACCATCGTCGCGGATGCCAGCGTGACCAGCGGCAATCTGGATACGTTGCTGCTGCTGGTCAACGAGAATGGGCTGATTGTCGGTGAAAACGATGACCGCGCACCCGATGACCTCACATCGCTGCTGGTTTATCCGGCGGCACAGCGCGGTAACTATACGCTGGTAATCACGCGCTTTGCACTGCAAGACGGCGATTCATCCGGTGAATTCAGCGTCAGCATCGCGCAGACCACCGACACCGACCCGGCACAGAGCCTATCGTATGCGCTCAGTGAGGGCGATTTACAGGCGGCAGGCTACCCAGCAACGCAAACTCGCGCCGGAGCCACCTGGACGGTGCTGGTGTACCTGGCGGCTGATGGCACGCTGGAAAATAGCCTACTGGCGGATTTTGAGGAGCTAGAGCGTGCTGGCGGCAGCACGGAGGCCGTGCGCGTCGTCGCCCTGCTAGACCGTCACCCCGAATTCGCGGCAACCCCCGATGATTGGTCCGGCACGCGCATCTATGAGGTGCAGCCGAACGAAACCGACGCGATTGATAGCAGCCCATTAGCGGACCTGGGCGAAGTTAACACCGCATCAGGCGAGACGCTGGCCCAATTCCTGAATTGGGGTGTGCGTAACTTCCCGGCACAGCGTTACGTGATCGCGCTCGGTGGCCAGGGCGCTAGCTGGCGCGGCTCGATGACGGATGCCACCACCAACCCGGATGCCGACACGACGATCTCAACAGCGGGGATGGCGCAGGCATTTCAGGCGGCGGCCCGTGCAGCAGGCGTGGAGCGCTTCGATCTGCTGGTGCAGGATTCCGACCTGATGAGCAGTATCGAATACTTTGCACGCATTCATCCCTATTTTGATTACGCCATCGCCTCAGCAGACATCTTGATTGACCCTGCAATTGACCTCTCACGCCTGGTCGAAACGTTGCAAACGTCGCCCGACCCGATAGACACCCAGGCCCTGAGCCGCTCGTTGGTGGATGTCTACATAGAGCGCGATGTGATCGGCTCCGGGGCGTCAGATGGCACCTTCCTGTCATCCACCGTCACGGATTTACGCGCCTTTGCTGGCCTGATCGACAGCGTGGAAGCCTTCGCCAGTGTCGCCCTATCCGCACAGACGCGCTATTTGCCGTTGGTGGCTAATGCGCGTCAGTTCGCCTACACCTTCACGGAATTCCTGGGCGAAGATGAGCGCATCAACCTGAAGAACTTCATGACGCTGATCGCTTCTATATCGCAGAATAACGCGCTGCGCGGGGCAGCGGTGGATGTGCTGAACGCGCTGGAAGGTGTTTTCGTGTACGGGCGTGGTGGCCGCCTCGTGACGGCGCTGGACGCCTACTATGGCATCTACTTCCCGGAGGACATCTTAGATTTTGATGTCGCTTACTTTGAGGCAAGCCCGCTGCTTGAATGGGATGCTATGCTGCGTGCCTTTTTTAACGACCAACAAGCACGCTTCTGGCAGCCAGACCTCCGCAATTAGTGGGGTAGGCATTTCGGCGGACGTGCAATTGCACGTCCCTACACAACCGCTGTGAACCGTAGGGACACCCAATGGGGTGTCCGGGGCGGCGTAACTACTCAGGTACGTGTCCCATTCTCAGTCGCCAGACGTTAAAACGTCCGGCTCCGGTACCGACAAGCCTGCTCAAGCAGGCTGTATGCAGCGTACAATAGCCCCCTTCAGGGGGGTTGGCCCTGCGGAAGCCGCTGGCTTGAGCCAGTGGCGACACACAAAGACTGGGCTGAGTAGTTACGCCGCCCCGGACACCCCATCGGGTGTCCCTACGGTTCAGGATGGTTTAGCCCTCTTGATCGCGCTTTGCGGCGCGTGCGGCTTTGCGGCGCAGGGCGGCTTGCTTGCGC
>DAOTTW010000265.1:0-14764 GCA_034437615.1 Anaerolineae bacterium
ATCGGGCGTTCGATCAAGCCCAATGAGCGCAGCAAGCCGTTAATCAGGCCAGATGGCTCCGCAAAGACGAATTCAAAGATCATGCCGACCGCGACAACGCTCGTCACGGCAGGGATGTAGTAGATCGTGCGGAAGATGAAGACGCCGCGCAGGTTGCGATTGACCACAATCGCGAGGCTGATCGACAGCACGATCAGAATTGGCGTCACGATCAGGTAGATAAAGGCGTTGCGTAAGCCGCGCCAGAACAGCGGGTCCTCGATGAGCTTGGCGTAATTCTCAATACCGACCCACTCTGGTGCGTTGAGCAGATCGTAGCTCGTAAAGCTCAAATAGATCGCCGCGACCAGCGGGATCGCCATGAAGACGATCAGGAAGAAAAACGCCGGAGCCAGAAAGCCATACGCCAAAAATAGATTGCGGCGTGAGCGCTTGCGTTTGCCTTGCGTTATATCTTCGCTGACGGTTGAGTTGGGGATCGCAGGGGTTACAGCCATGAGACGGCCTCAGAGATAAACTTTTTGGTTTTGCTGCCTGTTGCGCTATCTGATGGGGGGCAGAGTGGGCACGCCGACGGCGCGCCCCTACCTGTTTATTCGGCGTTTGCGAGAATCTCGTTGATGCGGGTGGCCATGTCATCCAGCGCCTGCTGCGAGGACTTCACGCCCAGCAATGCAGCCTGGAACTCGCCCAGCACAATTTGCTCGACCTCCGCCAGATTCGGGAAATCCAGAATGCCCGTGTTTTCGGCTTCAGCGAAGTATTCACCAGCCAGCGGGCGCAGTTGGTCGGTCAGCGATGGGCCGCCCTCGGTGAAGAAGGGGTCCTCGTAGCTTTCCAGGTTGCTAGAGTAAATCGGCACCTCGCGGCTGAACGCCGTCTGCACGTCGGGGTTGGTCACGAAGGTCGCGAAGGCCAGCGCAGCATTCGGGAATTCGTTCTGCGCAGGTACGACCAGCGTTTGCACGCCGCCGATGCTGCGGATGTTGGCAGCGCCCGTAAACTGGTTATCCAGGAAGAGGCTGTCGAAAACCTCAGGGTTGTTTTCTTCCACCAAACGGAACAACTGCGGACCCGTCTGCAACAGCAGGATTTCGCCCTCGCTGAAGCGGTCAATCATCTCACGCACGTCATCCGTCAGGCTTTCACGCGGGATGCAGTCGTCATCGAGCAGCCGCTTGTATTCGTCCAGCACCGTCACAGCGGCTTCGCTCTGGTTGAAAACGACCTCGGTGCGATCTTCGTTATAGATGTCTACGCCTTCACCGATGAGCGTATTCAGCACACCCAGGCCAGCCAGTTCACCCCAGGCCAACGAATAGGCATAGTACGCGCCGTCGCTCTGTTCGCGCACGTCACAGGCGAAGTCGTAGGCTTCGGACCAGGTTTCGGGGATGTCTTCGCCGCTGATGCCGAGATCGTCAGCGATCAGGCCGTTGACCGCCATCACATTCGAGAATGCCAGATACCAGGGGATGTGATACGTCGTGCCCTCAAACGTGACCTTCGTCCATGCGCCATCTACGTAATCATCACGCAGGTCAGGGTACGTTTCACCCAGCGCCTGATCCATATTCATCAAGACGCCAGCTTCGGCAAATTCGGCAACCCAGCCATCGCTCATGTTGATCACATCAGCGGGTTCGCCGGCGGCAAAGCTGTTGCGGATGTTGTCACGCGCACCAGCGGCGGGTTGACCTTCGAGGATGACTTCGGTGCCCGGATAAGTGGCCTCGAAGTTCTCGATAATCTGCGTCAGATAATCTTCAAAATCCGGCGTCAATGCCCAGGGCCAAAAGCGGATCACAGCGCCCTCTTCGACGCCATCAATCACGGCCCATTCTTCAAACTGTTCGGGGCCAGCGTTCCAGAAGTCGCCATCCAGATCACGATTCGGGCGGTCCTCGCGCTCTTGCGCGGCGACGGCCCCAACCATCAGCGCCAGTGCAGCCAACAGCGCGACCAACAACGTTACACGTTTCATAGAAAAAGCCTCCTACTTACTTAAAAAGTGTCTTCATGTCTTATTATCGTTGGGGTGCAAATAATGCACCCTATGGATACGCCCACAAAGGGCGGCAATCCCTAATCCAGTATTGGCATCGCCGTATTCACGCGGAAGAAGTAACGGCACCGATCCCCTCGTACAATCGACTTCGAGAATTCAATCGGCACGCGGTCCTGTGAATAGGCCAGCACACGCACCAGCATGGCAGGTGTACGCAGGTCAATGCCCAGGTGTTGCGCCTCGTATGCGCTGGCAAGCGTCGGCTCTAACGTGTGTTCGGCCTCGACCACCTTCATATCGTAATCCTGCGCCAGGATGTCATACAGGCTTTCGTTTTCGAGGTCGCGCTCAAGCAATTCAGGGAACAGCGCACTCGATAGATACGATGTCTCTAACATGAGTGGCACATCGTTAATCAGGCGCAAGCGCTTGATGATAATCACCTGCTGCTCTCGTGAGATGTTCAGGCGATGCGCGACGATTGGCTCTGGCAAGGTAATGGTACGATGCAGCAAGCGCGATGAAGGCCGTAAGCCCTCCTTGCGCATCCGCTCACTAAAGCCGACCACAGTCGGTTGTAGCGCTTGCATCGCTGGCTGATCGTTGACGAACGTACCAGACCCATGCCGCCTGCGCAGCAAGCCGCGCTGCACGAGCGCATCAATCGCCTGCCGCACGGTCATGCGGTTGACGCTGTAATACTCGCCAAGCAAGCGCTCCGATGGCAACGCATCGCCAGAACGCAACAGATCATGGTCGATCAGTTGCACGATGTTATCTTGAATCTGGTGATACAACGGCTTGCTCGAACCGCCATCCAGGTGAAAAAACTCTTTAGCCAGTGTCATCAGCAACGTAAAAACGATAAGTCTATAAGCCAAACTGGTTTATACCAATTTGCAGCCAGTTTAGCGCATGGACGGCATTACGTCAAATGGAATTTTTCACGGCATCCGCAAAGGTGCGTGTGATGATCTGCGGACGTGTAATAGCAGACCCAACCACAACGGCTATCGCCCCATATTCCAGCGCCAAACGCGCCTCCTCCGGTGTGCGGATGCGACCCTCTGCGATAACAGGTACAGTAAGCTGCGAAGCCATCGCCTGAAGCAGCGCGTAATCCGGTCCAGCCAGTTGTGGGCTGTATGGCGTATAACCTGATAATGTCGGCGCGATCAGGTCAGCCCCCGCAGCAACCGCAGCGCGTGCTTCATCCAATGTGGAGACATCGGCCAATACGAGTTTGCTGGCCTCGTGCACTGCTGCGATCAGGTCAGCGAGCGCTTCTGCGTTAGGGCGCTGCCGTTGTGTTGCATCCAACGCGACCACAGATGCCCCTGCGCCGACCACAGCCCGCACATGCTGCGCAGTCGGCGTGATGAATACCTCGCTGTCGTCATAATCCTGCTTGTATAGGCCGATGATGGGCAGCGGCACAGCCTCGCGGATTGCTGCGATGTCTTCAGGACCATTGGCACGGATGCCAACCGCTCCGCCCTGTTGCGCCGCCAGCGCCATACGCGCCATAATATGCGGGCCATGTAGCGGTTCGTCGTGCAGCGCCTGGCATGATACGATCAGGCCACCACGTACCTGTGTGATGAATTGGTCTAGCGTCATTCCAAAGCCTTCTTCATGGCATCCCCGAATTTATCGCACACCGTCGCCCACGTCACATCCGGCGACATCCAGCCTTTGCGGATCATCAGCCGCCCACCATGCTCGTTAATGTCGTCTGCAATCGTGTTCAGGCGCGATAAATCTATACTATCACCCAACGGCTGGTCTAGTCCAATCTCAAGTTGATGATAACGCGGGCTATCGGGCACGATCAGATCACGCGCCAGCAGTAATTGCGTCGGCACAAAAAGCGCGTGGTCTAGCGGCATATCAAGCGCCCAAAAGATCGGGCAGCCGCGCCGCACAAGCTGATATTGCAGCCGCCACACCTGCCAGCGATCCGCGTAAACGTCTCGGGGCGTCATGTCGTTGTGGATGCAGAAGCGCGCCAGCATTGCGGCGGCCTCTCCGATGGCCCATTCAGTGGGATGCGTGCGGTAAGCGCCGTTGCTCAGGTGTGTCGTGCCGATATTTTTGCAGGCCGCGATCAGGTTATCCGGCCCCTCTTGACCCGCAGATTTTGCTGGTATCAACGCACCCAGCGGCACCTGAAACGGTCTGGTCGGTGCGTACATGCTGACCGACGGGTTGCCGACACAGGGGTGCAGGTCTAGCGCGTACCAGCCCAGCCCGACGCTATCCGTAAAATGCCGAGCGCGTGCGCCGGGGTTGTTTTCGGCGCTGACATCCGAGGCTGTGACGCGCTGCATGGGCACAATACGGCGCGACTCGCGGATGTAGGGCGCTTGGCTCAGGCCATCATCGGTGCCCATCATATCGGGCCGTAGCTTAAGCTCAGGGTAGCCGCGTTTACCGGGGTCGTCATCACGCGGGCACTCGGTTTGCAGCCAGTACAAAAAGCCCAGCGATAAGCGCTTAGCCTCGTCAATCGCGGCGTCACGCGCTTCAGCAGATACGTCGATGATGCTTTTGCCGTGATAATCGTTGCTGACCCAGTTAATCAGGCTGATGTCGTTGCCGCCCAGCAGCGCGCCATCGTGGATGCGGCGATACGTCCAGAATGGCAAATTGCCCTGCTCGCTGCTCTCAAACATCTTGTAAATCACGGGCTGACCGTCGCGGCCAATTGGGGTCAGCGTGTAGGGCTGATGGTCGCGGAACCACTCATAGCCATCAGGTTTTGAAATCGTGTGATCTTCACCTGGGCAAAACTCAACCGCAAACGGGAACGTAAAGCCCTGTATTTCACCTGGGCGGGCTGTATCGGGTGCGCCTGCTTCGCCCGTATCGCTGAATGCCTCGGCCCCGGTGATGTAAGGCGTGTTTGTCAGCGGCAGCAGGTCGCCTAAGTCGGTGGCATCCAGATAATACGTAGCCTGAATGCTGATCTCGCCCTCGTCCGATTGCAGCGTGACGGATTGAATACGCCCGTCTTGCACATCCGCATGAATGGGCCATACACGAAACATTGTGTGGGGACGCGCAGAAGCGCGTTCGTCGGACAGCGAAAACGGTGTCCCTGCGCTGTCTGGATTAGGTGGTGGTTGGGCGATTGGATCATAGCTATGCAAGGCCACACGCGGGTCAAAACACAGGCGGCTGACCCAGCCATTGCCAGGATTCAGCGGCATATTCGGGCCGAGTACGCTCTGTGGCATAATCTCCGGCGCGTTGTATGCGTCCCGGTAATGCTTGCGGATGTCCGCACGAAAATGGGTATAGGCCAATGTGCCGCCGAACGCCTCGATGTGGTCGTGTTCATCCAGTGGCGCGACACCCTGGCTGCTGACCTGCCCACCAAGCCAGTCGCTTTGCTCTGCAATGATCGTTTCGTAATCCTGTTGGACCAGCGCCGCCGCGCTGCCGCCTAAGCCGCCGCCGATGATGGCGATTTGTGTGTTGTAGCTGGTCGTCATACGCGCTCCAAATCGAAATCCACCTCAAAGGTGCGTTGCCAGGGCAAAGCCACGTTGGTCACGCGCCAGCGTTCGCCCATCGTGAACAGGTCTAGCGCGGCGTTCAGGTCTGCTTCGATTTTCGCGACGACTTGCTGCATGTTCTCAGGGGTCACTTCGTGCTGACCTATCCGATCAGCGAGCCAATTACGAATGATCGCACGTTCGTTGTGCTGATACAGATAATCCTCTACGAAGCGATGCAGCAAAAAGCGCCGCTGCGCCTCGTGCTGGGCCTCCGTCGTCGCTAGCGCAGATGCAACCCCCTGCGCCAGGGCCACGCCGATGCTGTTGCCTGCTGTGTTCCATGCGCCATAAGCCGCCAGACGCTCAAAATTTGGCGTGCTGATGATGTCCGTCATCAAATCGGGGTCGCTACCGTTGGGGTAGGCCACATCACACAAGATAACGCGCTTGCAATCGCGCAGCCATGCTAACATCTGATCGACAAAGCGCTCCAGATAGCGTACCCGCCGTTCAAGGTGCGCCAGCGCATAGGGGTGTTCCAGGGTGTATTCTTGCTGTATGCCTGACGGTGGATTCACCGCGACGACAAAATCTGCCGCGTCGATGTCGCTGTCGTCGTCTTGGCGTGCTAGCTCGATGCCACCCAACGCCTGAATTTGCCGCGACACGGTGACGTGTATCGGGCTGTCTTCATAGGGCGCGACACGCTCTTGATCGGCATCTATCGCGTAGCGCACAGCAAATGTCGGTGCATCCTGACCACGCAGCGCCGCCCGCATCATCAGCACACAGCCGACTTCATCCGCGCCGGGATACATCAGCAAGCGTGAGCCGTCAATGTCGGCGTGAAAGCGGCTGGCCCACGTCTGTAACCACGCTTTCTCCTGTGAGCCGTAGCCATAAACGCTGGTATCATCCGAGCAGATCACGCTGAAATCCAGCGCGCCCGCCGCGACAGACCCAACCAGCGCCAGGTTCAGCGTGTGATTGCGCAGACGCCGCTGTGTAAAATCGCGAATATGCTCGGCGGGGATTTCGTCACGTAGCCGCCGCAAATCAGCGGCCACGTTTTCGCCTGCCGTGTGCCTGTGCATCAGTTGCGAGTAGCGATGCAAGCGCTTGCCGTAGGTCGCCCAGTATTCAGGCTCCTCGATGGCGTCGTTGGCGTTCGGGATGCGCGTAATGGCGTTAAAGGCGCTGACATACAGGCCGGGGTACTTCTGCTTGAGGTCTTCAAGGGCGTGCAAGGCGATCAGGGTGTTGTTGCGCCGCATGTTGCTGATGCGTGACGGAATCAGGCCACCATACGCCAGCATGTCAAGTGACGCCACCACGCCATCGGAATCACGGGCCTCGTCGTACAGCCAATCAATCAGCGCGTTGGTGTCGGCTGGATTGCGCTGGTTGGGCAGCAGGCTCAGTGGTGGGAGGCTGACTTCTAAGCCGGCGATGTCACCGATCATACGCGGATAGCGCGTGTTGACCGGGCGCTCATCCAGCGGTAACAGGACGATCTTCATAGGTATTTGTCCTAATTGTCTTGAGTAAATGTCTCTAGCGCCATCAGCGCCGCCCCTATCATACCTGCTGATGGCCCTAAACGCGCTGGCAGAACCGCAACGGCCTGTGCGCTACGTAACCCACTGTAGCGAATCGCACCAAACAACGGTCGCCACCACAGGTCGCCAATTTGCGGCACACCGCCGCCGATAATACACGCCTGCGGCCCTAGAAACGTCAGCAACGGAGCCAACACGTCACCAAGCGCTCGCGCTCCATCCGCAAGCACGCGCACGGCCTCTTCTTCGCCGGATTCCGCACGCTCGACAATCTGGCGTAAATCGAGTGCAAAGCCTGTGCGTTGTTGATAAGCATGTTGCATCGCCGGACCCGCCGCGATTTGTTCGATGTCACTCTCATAAGTAGCCCGCAAGTAGCCAAACTCGCCTGCGCTGTGCTGGGCACCACGCCACAACGCGCCATTCAGCATAATTGCGCCGCCGATGCCCGTGCCGACAGTCAAATAAAGCGCATGATCGTAGCCCTGCCCTGCACCACGTCGGCTTTCTGCGATTGCCATCGTGCGCACGTCGTTATCCACCACGACAGGCAGCTTGAGCCTCTCGCTAACGTGCTGACTCAGTGGCGTTCCGGCCCAACCAGGTAGATTATCATTGGCAGCGACAATCGTGCCTGTGCTGTGGTCTACTTGCCCTGCACTGCCGATGCCGACGCCGACAAGCTCAGGGTGCTGCGCCTCGGCTCGGATGCGTTGACAAAGCCGCACAACGTCATCCAGCAGCGCCTGACGTGCCTGCGTGGGGTCCGCTTGTTTGTCTGTGCTGATCTTGGGGACGGGTTGCTCAAGCGCTGTGAGGTGCTGACCATCCGCACGCAGCAAGACAGCAGCGATTTTCGTCCCGCCAATATCAACGCCGATAGCTGCTCGCATCATGTCGCCATCCTGTAGGTGTCATCTTTTTCATTAAATTTGCATCTTGTGTGTTTTGGCATAAAGCAACCATATGGGATATTTGATTATTGTTGAATGATCAAAATGGCATCTCAAAGGTAACTACTCAGCCCTCACCCCCTCAATCTCCCTTTTCAGGGGGTGAGGGCCAATTCGCGGGCAAAATGGGCCTACGCTACTGGCTTAAAGCAGGCAAGACACGCTTGCCGATCAGGTCAAGCCCTTTAGCGGCTTGCAAGCCGTGCGGTGTGCCCAGTTCGATGCGGTGCGTGCCGGCGTCATACAGCGCTTCGCATTGGCGAATGATGTCATTCGGGTTGCCAGCGAAGGCAAAGCGCTCAAGCAGATCGTCCGACACCAGCCGCGCCGCAGCGGTATAATCCGCGTTTGCAGCGTGTGCTTTCAAGCCCTCGACCAGCGCAGGGTCAAGCGTAACGGTCGGGTCTAGCTCTGCGACGACGGGCAAGTAAAGCGCCACCTCACGCCGTGCCAGTCTGCGGGCGGCGTCGCGGTCGTCATCCACGACGCAAACCGCGCCCATGACGACGCCGACGCTATTGGTCTCGCGCCCGGCCTCCTGTTCGCCCACTGCGATATAGGAGCGGATAACAGGCACAATATCGGGGTTGGCCGAGCCGCCGACCTTGACCTCATCAGCGATGCGACCAGCGACAGCGCATAACTTCGGCCCCCAACTGCCGATCAACAGCGGGATGTGAGCATCCGGCAGGGGGTAGAGCGCGCTGACCGTCTCTGCTAATTGAAAGACCTCGCCGCGATAGCCGCCCGTGCGCCCACCCAGCAGGTAACGCAGAATTTCGGCGGCTTCTTGCACGGCCTGTACGCCTGGTTTGCGCTCGATGATGCCATTTGCCGCCAGCCACGCCCCCCGCGCCAGCCCGACATAGGTGCCGCCTTGCGCGACATCGGCCAACAGCGCCGTAGACGCTGCGATGTCAATCGGGTGGATGCGCGAGGGTGATATAGCGGCTGCCCCCAGCCGTGCCCGCGTGATATGCGGAGCCATCAGCAGCAGCGGGCCATAGCTGGGGTGAAAGGGCGCATCACAATACACCGTCACCGCGTCAAAATCGTACTGATTCACCTGTCGCGCCAACGCGATATAGTCTGCGGCGCGTTTGTTCGTTTGAAAGGCAATGCTGATTTCACGCTGCATCATGTCAAGTCGTCGCTATCTAGTGTTTGTTTGCGTGTGCGTTCGATACGCATAATCAGGCGTTCGTCGGGGTCGGGGCAAGCGACCAGCGAATCACGCTCTAGCCAGTCGTTTGCCGCGAGTTGGCGCTGCTTGGCTGCCAACAGCGGCAATACCGCGCTCAGCGCATACATGCAAAAGTGCTTGCCCGCCGCAATGCGTATCTGGTTGCTATCGACCACATCGAAATAATCACCGACCTGTAAGCCACATACCGAGCGGCCTTCGATGCGTTCAACCGTTACCCGTAAATCGTAGAGTTCAAACGGCTTATTCATGGTCATCAGTCAATTACGATCAGGTCTTGATGGCCTCTTGTCAGCGCTTCGCCACCGTCAGGGCGCACCACAACGACATCCTCAACCCGTGCCGAAAACGTCTTAAACTGCGTGATGCTTGGCTCCACCGTGAACAACATGCCCTCTTGCAGCGTTGTGTGGTCTGTTTTCGTCAGGAATGGCGGCTCATGCACATCCAGGCCGATAGCGTGCCCCAGCCGATGCCGAAACTCCGTGCCATAGCCCGCCTCTACGATCACCTGACGCGCCGCTGCATCAGCCTGTGCTGCTGTGACCTGTCCGGCACGCATGGCCTTGATACCTGCGGCCTGTGACGCCATCACCAGTTGATGCACGCGCTGCAATTCTTCGCTGGGTGCCCCAAACGAGACGGTGCGCCCAAAATCGTAGCAGAAGCCATCGAGTATCGCGCCAAAGTCAAATAATATCGCGACAGGCGGATTTAATACGCGCTGCCAGGTGGTTTCGCGCTGACCAAACAGCAGCGGATGCTCAGGACCAGAGCAGTACAGCGTCGTTGTAAACGACGGACCCAGCGAGCCATGTTTGCGCAGTTGATAATCCACCTCGCTGACGACCTCTAGCTCGGTCATACCGTGCTTGAGTTGCGCCAGCACATCAATAAAGGCCGCTTCGGTGATGGCCCCAGCTTTGCGCATCATCTCGATTTCTTCTTCGGATTTGATGACGCGCATTGTGCGCAGTGGCTCGGTTGCCGAAACAAAGGTCGCATCGCTCACCAATGCTTGCAGGGCGGCGACTGTCTCGCCAGATGTGTGATCCCCGATGGCGATACGTGCTGCATTACCCAGCCCGAAGCGTTGCAGCAGCCCCTTGACCAACGCCGCCGGATCATCCCAATCGCCCAGGATGCGTAATTCGATGCCTTCGACCCGTTCCAGGCCGCCAAACTCGGCGGTCATGCGGGGTAGGGCCAGCACAGGGGCATGTTGTGGGGTCACCCATGCCCCTTCGAGCCACGCACCCGGGTGCATCACCGCGCCATAATTCGGGATGTCACGCGGGACGCCCGTTAGATATTGCAGATCGGCGCTGACAGGGAAGAAGGCTACGTCTGCGATGTCTGCTAGCTGAGCTTGAAACTGCTTAAGGCGTTGTGTGTAATTCATACGTCACGACTTTCTTTAGCCAAGTGTATTGTTGGAGAGACTATACCGCATTTTAGGGGTGGCTCAAGCAAAATTTGCCATTCACGCTGACATTGTTTAAAATCTCGCGAAATGTAATTTTGACATTTGCTTGAGGAGTGCTTGTTATGTCTCGTAATCGCTTGTTACAGACTGTCGTTGCCGCGCTGATTCTGGTGTTGGCTGTCGCTGTCAGCAATGCCCAGGACGATGAGCGTGTGCTGGTCGTGGGTCACGCTGAAGTTACTGAATCCTATGACGTGGCGTATGCGTTTAACCCGACCAGTGGCATTGTGCATCGCGCCACCTATGATACCCTGGTCACGTTCCCGAACGAAGATGCCAGTGATATTCTGCCCAACGCCGCAGAATCCTGGGAAGTCTCTGAAGATGGCACGGTGTATACGTTTAACCTGCGCGATGACATCACCTTTGCCAACGGCGACCCGCTGACCGCCGATGATGTGGTGTTCTCGTTTGATCGTTTGGTCAACATCCAGAGCAACCCGTCCTTCCTGGCTAACCCGATTGCGGGCGTAGAAGCCATAGATGAGACGACCGTACAGATCACGCTGAACGAGCCGAGTCCGTCCTTCCTGGCTGAGATGGTCAATACAGCGTTTTCCATCGTGAACGACACCGAAGTCATGGAAGCTGGCGGTACAGCCGCCGAAGATGCCGCCGAAACCGACACCGCCCGCGACACGTTCGATCAGACATCCGCTGGCTCTGGGCCTTACATCCTGGAAAGCTGGACACCCCAAGAAGAGACCGTGCTGGTGCGCAACGAAAATTACTGGGGCGAAGCGCCTTATTTTGACCGCATCATCATCGTCAACATCCCCGAAGCCGCCACGCAAAAGGTCGCGCTAGAATCGGGCAGTATTGACCTGGCGCTAGACCTGACCCCCGATCAGGTGACGGACCTCGAAGGCGATGAGGCTATCGAGATTGACCGCCGCCAAGATCGCTGGACGCACTTCTTGCTGATGAACCGCGATGAGGCAATCGGCGGGCCGATGGCTGACCCGACTGTTGCCCTGGCCGTTCGCTATGCGCTGGACTATGAAGGCTATCGCCAACTGTGGACGGGCAGCGTCACGCCGAGTACAAACATGTGGATTAGCTTGCAGGGTGCGTTTGGTCAGGATCAAGCGTTTGAGCGTGATCTCGACCGTGCCCGCGAGTTGCTGGCCGAGGCTGGTTACCCGGATGGCTTCGAGACGACGCTGAGCTACCCTGACCTGACGTTTAGCGGCATCAACCTGAGTACGAACGCACAGAAAGTACAGGCTGATCTGGCTGAGGTGGGTATTGATGTCACGCTGCGCCCAGGCGAATTGCAGGTTTCCCTGGAAGAATACCGCAATGGTGAACAGGGCTTCGCGTACTGGTTCTGGGGGCCGGATATTCTTGATCCGGTGGATTTCTTGTCATTCATGCCCGGTGGTAAGGTCGCTGTCGAGCGCACCAACTGGCCGCTGGAAGCCGCACCACAGGAAATTCGGGATATGATCGCTGCTGCACGCACCGAAGCGGATAACGATACACGCCTGGAAATCTACGCGGACTTGCAGGAATGGGCACAGGAAAACAGTGCTTATGCGCCCTTCCTCGTTCCAGCCATTCAAACGGCTTTCCAGGCCGATATTGAAGGCTACATCTGGCACCCGGACTGGGGCGTAGACCTGTCGCTGCTCAGCCGCGCCGAGCAGTAGCTAAGGCCACAGCGCCGGACGTTGAAAGTGCCTACAGCGCAGCAGCCCTCACCCCAAACCCCTTTCACGAACATGCCTTTGGAACTGGGAGAGGGGCTTTAAACGGCTTGCTTCCCCCTCTACTAGCCGCATAGCGGTGGTTGGGAGAGGGGGATTGAGGGGTGAGGGCCAATTCGCGGGCAAAATGGGCCTACCTGAGTCGTTACGGTTGAGCGCTCAACCATTAGTGGAACATTCATGTCATGAACATACAGACCTACATCATCCGCCGTATCTTGTTCGCCATACCGCTGCTGTTAGGCATCACGGTTGTGGCGTTTTTGATCGCCAATGCCGTGCCAGCGGACCCCATCAACGCGAATTTGCCACAAAACGCCCTCGGTGACGAAGAACTCGTGCAGGCGTTCCGTGAAAAATGGGGCCTGGACCAACCGCCACACGTGCAATACCTGACGTATCTCGGCAATTTGCTACAGGGCGACCTCGGCACCAGCATCAAGACGCGCAACCCCATCACCGAGGACATCCAGCAGTTTTTGCCCGCGACGATTGAGTTAGCCACATTCGCTATCATCATCGGGTTGGCGCTGGGCGTCGGTTTCGGCGTGGTTTCGGCGGTCTGGCGCAATTCGCCGCTGGATTACGCGGTGCGTGTGCTGGCGTTGATTGGTGTGAGCTTCCCGGTTTTTTTGCTGGCGCTGATCGGCCTGACTGTCTTACATGCCGAGCTTGGCATCACCGCCGGACCTGGACGTTTAGGCTTTCTGGTGCGTGATCCGCCGACGGTCACGGGCTGGTTTACGATTGACAGCCTGCTCGCTGGACAGTGGGAGACGTTTCTGAATGCGGTGTCGCATCTGGTCTTGCCATCGCTGGTGTTGGGCCTGTACGTCTCTGGCATCATTGCCCGCATCACGCGCTCGTCATTGCTGGAACAACTGAACGCCGATTATGTCCGTACAGCGCGCTCGAAGGGGTTGCGCTCGCAGGTGGTGATTGTGCGCCACGCGCTATCCAATGCACTCATCCCTGTGGTGACTCTGATCGGCCTGCTGTACGGCAATCTGCTGGCGGGTGCCGTGCTGATTGAATCCATCTTTGCGTGGCCTGGGATTGGTCGCTACGCCTTCCGCGCATCGACCTCGCAGGATTTTCCGGCTATTATGGGCATCAGTATGCTGATCGCGCTAATATACGTCGTCGCAAATTTCGTCGTGGACATCCTGTACTTCTTCTTGGACCCACGCATTCGGGTGAATTGACATGGCAGAAACCGCAACGCTCACAGAACGCCCTTCACTGCTGCGACGTGGGCTGATACAGTCACGGCAGAACCCCATTATCGTGTTAGGAGCAGTCATTATCGTGCTGTGGCTGTTCGCGGCGCTTTTTGCGCCGATGGCTGCGCCATTTGACCCACTGACCCAGAATGTGGTTAATCGGCTGACAGCACCCAACGCGACTTACATCATGGGCACCGATGAGCTTGGGCGCGACATCTTCAGCCGTGTGTTGTATGGGGCGCGTATCACGCTACCGGCTGCGCTGTTGGTCATCGTGCTGGACGCTATTATCGGCACGATCATTGGCATGGTTGCGGGCTACCTGGGTGGTCTGTGGGATGAAGTCACGATGCGCTTCACCGAGCTATTCATGGCCTTCCCGACGATCATCCTGGCGATGGCGATTACCGCCGCTTTAGGGCCGGACATCCGCAATGCGGTGATCGCGCTGGTGATTGTGCGCTGGCCGGCCTACGCTCGTCTGATGCGCAGCCTTATCCTGGAAGCGCGACATGCTGATTATGTCGAAAGTGCGCGGGCCATCGGCGCGAATCATGGCTACATTCTGATACGCACGCTGCTGCCAAACACGGTATCGCAGGTGATCGTCTTCGCCACGCTGGATTTTGGCAATGCGATTTTGCTGTTCGCTGGCCTGAGCTTCTTGGGCTTGGGGCCAGAACCTTCCTCGCCAGAGTGGGGGCGCATGGTTTCGATTGGGATTGATTTCTTCGATCAACACTGGATGTGGCTTTACCCCGGTTTGGCTATCGCTAGTATCGTGATGGCGTTTAACTTCATCGGTGATGGCCTGCGTGATACGCTTGACCCGACGACGCGCCGCCGCTAGATCGTAACTGCTTAGCCCTCACCCCAAACCCCTCTCCCGAACGTGCCTTTGGCACTAGGAGAGGGGCTTTAAACGGCTTGCTTCCCCCTCTCCTAGCCGCGCAGCGGCAGTTGGGAGAGGGGGATTGAGTTTACAGGGGTAGGTATTTGATGTTTGACCGTATTTTATGGCGGCTGACGCCGCACCGGACAGGTCAGTGCCCTGTCCCTACAGGGTCGCAATCATTCACAACAGGTCTGTAGGGACGCACCACTGGTGCGTCCGCC
>DAOTTW010000266.1:0-6141 GCA_034437615.1 Anaerolineae bacterium
CAGGGATAAATTGCAAGTTGCTGCCGGAGAGCGTCTCGCCAGGTAGGGGATGGCGCTGTGAGCGCACCACCACGTCCATATTGATACTGCCTGCAACGATGATTCTGCTCACGCTTCGCTTGCCTTCGCGTTACCGAGGCTATCGGCCTGCGGGTCGTGCCATGCAGCAACCGCAAAGGGGGTTTCGCCATCCAAAATCGTACATTGCAACATAATGTCACCCCAGACTCGTTAAAAATCAGAATACTTGAACTTAGTCTAACTAGTATAGCACGACGGAAATAAAGCTACGATGCGGCTACGCCGCCCCGGACGCCAAAAATGGCGTCCCTACAAGGTGCCGTTCGTAGGGACGCGCCGAGGCAGCATAACTACTTCGACCTGAGTGGTTACCGTATTTTATGGCGGTTTGTACCGCCCTGGACACCCCATTGGGTGTCCCTACGGTTCACAGCGGTTGTGTAAGGACGTGCAATGGCACGTCCGCCGAAATACCTACCCCTGTAGAGGGGTTTGGGGTGAGGGCTGAGTAGTTACGTTGATGCTGGATCGCCAGCGGCGGTCAATAGAGCCGCTCCGTATCCAGCACATTCAGCAACGGCTCATCGTTCAGGTAACGCCGCAGATTGTCAATAAACAGGTCCACGATTTTGCGGTTTTCGCTGTCGGCGGTGCTAGCCGAATGCGGGCTGATAAGCACATTGGGCATCTGCCACAGTGGGCTATCCGCTGGCAGCGGTTCGGGGTCGCTCACATCCAGCGCCGCGCCGCCGAGATGCCCGCTTTGCAGCGCATTCACCAGCGCTGCTTGCACGACCACCTTGCCGCGTGCAATGTTGATCAGAACCGCGCCATGTGGCAGCGCCGCCAGCGCCGCCGCGTCGATCATCGCCTCGGTCTCCGGTGTGTGTGGCGTCGCTAACACCAGATATTGCGCTTGTGGCAGCACACTTTGCAGGTCTGCCGGGGCATACAGCGCGTCGATGTGCTCGACGGGCTGCGTTACATCGCGCCGTGTGCCGATCACGCGCATGTCGAAGGCTTTTGCCAGCCGTGCCACCTCACGCCCGATCTTGCCCAGGCCAATTACAGCCAGTGTGCGGCCTGCTAATTCTGTTGTGCAATAGCGCTGCCAGTGCTGCGCGGTTTTTTCGCGCTCTAAATAGGCGTAATCCTTCGCAAACATCAGCATCGCCATCAGCGCAAATTCAGCCAATGGGCGGGCATGGACGCCGCTAGACGTGGTGAATACCCAATTTGTGCGCGTGTCGTAGCCGAGCCGCTTCACGGCCTGGCCGATACCTGCACTGGTCGCCTGTACCCAGCGCACACGTGGGGCCAGGTCGGGCAGGGCGTCCATGTTGCCATAATCAAAATCAAAAAGTACATCGGCCTGCGCCAGCAGCCCGCGCCACTCGGCTTCTTGGGCGTCGTCGCGCTGTGGCTTCGCGGAATGATCCGCAGTGTAACGCGGTTGGCCCAGCAAATGCGGGCGATAAATGACGTTTAGCTGTGGGAACGCTGCCCGAATGCGCTCGATGTGTTGGGGTTCCAGATAAGATGCAATCAAGATGTTCATCATGTCGTCCCTGTCGGTGATGACGGTTAAATGCCTGCGCTGGTGTTTCCACAACGACCCCCAAAACAGTAACTCATGATTAGCTGAGTGGTAGATCAACCCAGCGCCGCTCACGGTGCGAAAGCTCTACGGCGTTGATGATCTCCTGCACACGGGCGCTCTGTGCAAAGTTGCCTTGATTGCCTGGCTGGATGCCGAGGATTTCCTCGTTGAAGTTGTGCACGAGGTTCGCATAAAACATCGACGGCCAGGGTTCACCCTCGCTGTAGCCCGGTGGATAGTACGCATCCGGGATTTCCACCGGCACATATTCGACCTCGTGCGCGTTCGGGCTGCTGGATTTCAGCAGCAATTGTTGCCCGTCCAGCTCTGCCCCGAGGCGACAGAGCAGCGCACCCTCAGAGCCGTAAGCACGCGCTTCCAGGCCGGGGTAGCTATTCACCGTGACATAGCTGGATTGAATCGTGCAGAAGCCGCCGCGTTCATATTCGCCAATGTAGACATCGCCATCGTCAATGTTGGTACGGACGCGCTCACCCGTCGGCATGGTGCGGTAGGGCACGAAGTTATACAGGTAGCCCACGACGCTTTTCAGGGCGCTATCCATAAACCACATGCTCAGGTCGATGATCGGTGCGCCATAGCCCTCGATAGACGATACCTTAATCGCTTCTTCTTCCGTCGCGGGCACGAGGTCCACCTTCGTTAGCGGTTCTGTCGGGCTGATGAACTGCGAATTCTGCTCGTAGCCGTTGAAGATGTACGGCTCACCGATGAAGCCATCCGCGATGAGCGCACGCATGTATTGCATCGCAGGCGCATAACGGAACGTCAAGCCCACTTTCGTCTTCAGGCCCTTTGCTTCAGCTAATTCGTGCGCCTTCCACGTGTTGCGGTAATCATGTGCGACGGGCTTCTCGCACAGGCAATGCTTGCCTGCTGCCAGCGCTGCGAAGGCTAGCGCCTCATGGTTGTTCTTATCGCCCACACCGCCCCGCGTGCATACATCCACAACATCAATGTCTTCGCGGCTGAGCATCTCGCGGTAGTCGGTATAGACGTGCGGGATGCCGAATGCTTGTGCGCGTTGCTCGGCAAGGTCTTTGTTCACATCGCAGATGGCCACGATCTCGCTGTGGGGTGAGCGTGCCCAGCCCGGTAGATGTGCATTCGCGGACCAGCGACCCGCGCCGATAACACCGATTCGTAATTTCTCTGGCATGTGCTCTCTCTTTTCTTTTATCTTTTATCTTAATCTCTTGTCTTTTATCTTTTGTCTTGTCCTGCGGGTAGCACCATACAATAGCGTGGTCGTGCGTTTTTCATAGCAGACGCAGCAAGCCGCGTCCCTACAGTTCACGGTGGTCACGTAGGGACGCCATTCTTGGCGTCCGGGGCGGTGTCAGCCGCCATAACGATTACCGAGTTTGACCGCCCACGTCTTCCTGTGGTGCTACCAATGGTTGCGAGCTATGTTCTTTCTCGCTGATTGGCTGACCTGCTGACAGGCTGACACGCTACAGATTGACGTTAACTACAGCGGCTCTGCGACCACATAGGTCATTGCGCCGCCTTCCAGCCGTGCCAGCGTTGGCCGCAGCAGCAACAGCGCTGTTTGCTCAAATGGTGCGCTGAACGTCTCTAAGGTTGCCTGTGTAGCCGGGTCAATCAGTACGCCGAGTTCGGTGCCTGCCGGGACCACTGTGCCGATGTGCTCTGTGCGCAGCGTCGGCAGGAAAACACCGCCCTGTGACGGGCGCAGAACGTGCGTCGCGCCAACCGGGATAGATGCCTGTGGCGGCTGCGTATCGCTGACATTCAGCACACCCGCCACGCCCAGCGCACGCCGCAAACCTGCCGCGATGCGCTCTGCCCACTGATTTTCGGCTTCGCTGCGCCCGCCCATCTCAATCGCGGCCACACGTGCACCCTGTGAACGCGCATAGCCCGTCAGCGTGACGCTGCGTTCGGGTGCCTGCACGATGAACGGTGCGCCGAATGCCCGTGATAGCGCTTCGCCGCCTGCAATCTGAAAGGCGAATGCATTCACGCACCAACTGCCGCCACCATGCAGGTCAATCGCGACATCTGCGCCTGTTACTGCATGTTCGCTCAGTATGGCGGCAAGCCGTTCTGTATGTGAGCCGTGCGGGTTGCCGGGGAACGAACGGTTCAGGTCCAGCGTGTCAAAGGGGGCGTTGCGGGCGTCGGCTTCCATCGCGAACGGGTTGCTGACGGGCACGACGCGCACACTGCCGACCAATTCAGCCATCGGCGTTGCCGCCAGAAATTTCTGAAGCGCCCAGGCCCCCCAGGGGCCTTCGTCGCCGTGTACGCCTGCTGTTATCAGGGCGGTGGGTGCGCCGTTGCCGACCTGACCAATCACCAGGTCCGTCGCGCCGACACCAGCCCCTGCCATAATCGCCTGGCGCGTCCATGTCATGTTCTCCAGTAAAGAAGCCAAGTGCACCCCTTGATTGATTCGATTAGATGATGGATAAATGTGAATTTTTGGCCAATTCTTAAAGATTTTTTGATCTTAGCGGATTCCGCGCTAGAATGCCATCGTTGACAAGCAATTGACGACAGCAAGGTATCCGTGCATGTCGTCATAACGTTGTGCAAGTTGATGCTGTTTGATAACAAACAAAAAAGGACAAACCCGATGCACGCTTTCAGCTTACGTTTAAAACGCCTCATGGTGGTCATGACCGTTATGGCCAGCCTGACGATTCTGCTGCTGCCAGCCGCCGCGCAGGATGAGCAAGAAATCACCTTCGGCCTGAGCTTCACGGTAGATACGCTGGACCCCGGCGCGACCACTTTTTCCGGTGTCGAGATTATGGTGGGGCACGTCTTCGATACGCTGGTGAAGCAACAACCGCTCGGCACCTTTCACCCGTCGCTGGCGACAGAATGGACCGTGAACGAGGACGCGACCGAGTACGTGTTCACGCTGCGCGAGGATGTGACGTTTCATGATGGCACGCCCTTCAACGCCGAAGCCGTGAAATTCACCTTTGACCGCATCGTGGACCCGGCGACAAATTCACAGATGGCCTTTAGCTTCATCGGCCCCTACGAAGAATCCGAGGTCTTGGACGAATACACGATTGCCGTGCGTTTTAGCTCACCGAACGCTGCCTTTCTGGATGGCCTCTCGCACCCGCAGCTTGGCCCCGTTTCCCCGGCTGCCGTCGAAGCGCTCGGTGAGGACTGGGGCTTCTCTGGCATCGTCGGCACTGGCCCCTTCATCTTTGACTCCTACACGCCGGATTCCGAGGTCGTGCTGGTGCGCAACCCGGATTATAACTGGGGCACAGAGGAAGTCTTCGGCATGACTGGCCCGGCAGAACTGGATCGCCTCGTGTTCCGCATCATCCCAGAACCGTCAACCCGTTTGGCCGCGCTGGAAAGCGGCGAGGTCGATATAATTGACTCGGTGCCAGGGCTGGATGTGCAACGCCTGCGCGACAGCGATGACTTCGTTGTGCAAGAGTTCGAGCAAGCCGGACATGGCTACTCCATCATGTTCAATCAGGAAAAGTCGCCCACCAGCGAACTCGCCGTGCGCCGTGCGGTCATCCACGCCGTTGACCGTGATCTGATGCAGGAATTCGTGTATGACGACCTGGGTCAGACGGCCTGTAGTGCCCTGACCAGCATCATGTTCGGCTGGACGGATTACTATTGCGAGGTCTACGACTACAACCCTGAAGCCGCTGGCGAAATCCTGGACGAAGCAGGCTGGGTGCTCAACGAAGAAACGGGCATCCGTGAGCGTGACGGTGAGCCGCTTGTGATCGAGCATTACAGCCCGGATCGCCCGCTGAGTGTGGCCACAGGCCAATTCCTACAGGAAGACCTGGCCAACATCGGCATCGACATGCAACTAAACTTCCTGGACATTGCCGCCTACCTGGAAATCGTGCGTGCTGGCGAGCACAATGTTCAAGGCTGGTGGGATACACAGACCGACCCCGACGGTGTGGTGCGCACGCTCTATCACTCATCCAACGCCAACGGCGGCACGAACCGCAACCGTTACGTCAACGAAGAAATGGATACGCTGATTGATAACGCAGTCGGCATCGGTGACCTGCAAGCCCGCGCCGAAGCCTATGCGGAAATCCAGCGCAAGATCGCTGATGAGGCGCTGATGCTGTTCCTGAATGATCCGGTGGTGCTCTTCGCCAGCGTTCCAGAAGTGCAGGGCGTGACGATACTCGGTGGTGGCTTCATCCCGAATTTCTACGCCGCCGACATCGAAGGCTAACGCAGCGCGGCACAGGATGCCGTCAGTAACTGTTCACCTTGTCCTGTTGTTGTAACTACTCAGCCCTCACCCCAAACCCCGCTCCCAAACGTGCCTTCGGCACTGGGAGCGGGGCTTTGAACGGACTGTCTCCCCCTTTACAGGGGTAGGTATTTCGGCGGACGCACCAGTGGCGCGTCCCTACAGACCTGTTGTGAATGATTGCGATCCTGTAGGGACAGGGCACTGACCTGTCCGGGGCGGCGCAAGCCGCCATAAAATACAGTCAATCATGAAAAACCTACCC
>DAOTTW010000267.1:0-7159 GCA_034437615.1 Anaerolineae bacterium
GCCGCTGTCCTTGACTTCCTGAATCACGTCGGCGGGGTCCATTTCCAGCGCCTTACGCAGGCCATCATAGCCGTCGTTGGCGTCATAAACCTCAAATTCGTGGATGTTCTCAATCTCGTTACCGCGTAATAGAATATGCATGTTTTACCGTTACCTCACACTAAATCTCAGATACTTTACGGTAATCAATGTTTGTTTGTCGTGGTCACTTTTTAACCCAAAAGCCAAAGTTGCCGATGATACCGCCGCCGCTAATTTCTGTAGTGTGTTGGCGCTGAAAATCCTCAAAGGACGTATTGTACAGCACATCATGAGACGCCAACACACCGCCACCGCGCAAATGAGGCCACACTGTCTCGAATTCCCACATCATATGGTGTCGGTCATGGTCACTATCATGCAGGAAAAAATCCAGTTTTTGCACGGATTGGGCAACTTGCGGCAAAATCGGTGTATCAGATTGCAGATGCAGTTGCCACCAAGCGTGCAGGTGCTCAGGGATCAGTTCACCGTAAGCGTCTTGATCTGCGCTTTCAATTTCTACGCTATGCAATTTGCCTGCGCCTTGTTGCGCGATTGAGTCGAGAACGACCGTCGCTGAAGCACCGCCAGACGTACCAGTTTCGATGCAGTTTTGTGGCTGATATGCACGTAAGAGTACATAAAGCGTCGTGCGATCCCGAATGCTCATCAGACCACGCACGCGGCTATTCCAGACCTGTGCAATATCACGATCGTAATTTTGTAGCTGTTCTGCATCGTCATGATACTGTGTCACAATATCTTCAGATTGTCCGAATGCCTGCGCAATAAGCTGAATGCGTTTTTGTCTCAACGCTTGATCGTTAAACCGCGCTTTGCGCTTTTCAACATAACGATTGAGCTTTGTGTGTGGCAAACCTAAAACTCCACGTACCACTGAGTCATATACACGCTGTAGGATGTTTAGCTTCGTTTGTCCCATTGTGTGAAACCCCTGTTTTTACCCCAACACATGACACATTTAGCTCTGACCGTTCGCGTAGGCTTCGGCCTCTTTGCGCCACTGATCCAACAAAGCACGCATCCGCTCCATATCCAGGTTTTCATGAAAATGGAAGTTGCATTGCAGCATCGGCGCTCTGTCACAGGCACCCAGGCACATCACATGCTCTAACGTGAACAGGCCATCCGCAGTGGTGTCGTTGTGATGATCTACGCCGAGTTCTTGCTGCAAATCCTGGAAGAATTCATCGGCACCACGCAGCGCACACGCCAAATCCGTGCAGACGTGCAGCCAATAGCGACCTTTCGGGCGCTCACGGTACATCGTATAGAAGCCCGCAATGCTCTTGACCTGCGTCGGGTCCATATCGCACAGTTGCGCCACCTCACGGATCGCGTCGTCGTTGATGTAGCCGTATTCTTCCTGTGCAATGTATAACATCGGCATCACAGCGGAGCGCTTATCCGGGTACTTTGCCATGTGCTGCTGAATGCGTTCCGCGTATTTTTCGTTTCCGATAACCGCCATCTAAAAGTTCTCCTAACGGTCGCAATCGCCCAGAACGATGTCGATACTGCCGATGATGCCGACCAAATCCGCAATCATATAGCCCTCAGACATCATCGGCAGGGCGCTGATGTGCATAAATGACGGCGTTTTGAAGTGCACACGACGCGGCTTGGGGCCACCCGTGCCATGCAAATAGCAGCCGATTTCACCGCGTGGGCTTTCGATGGCCACGTAAACCTCTTCATCAGGGGCGTCGAAGCCCTCGGTCCACAGCTTAAAGTGGTGGATGACGGCCTCCATGCTCTGGCCGAGTTCGGCGCGGGGTGGCGGCACGAACTTACGGTTTTCGCTGCGGAAGGGGCCATTTTTCGGGATGCGCTTTAGCACCTGGCGGATAATCTTGAGGCTCTCGCGCATTTCCTCAATGCGTATCCAGAAGCGGTCATACACATCACCGTGTTCACCGAGCGGCACCGTAAAATCATAGGTCTCGTAGCCGCTGTAAGGCTGTGCTTTGCGGATGTCCCAGTTGACGCCGCTGCCACGCAAGGACGGGCCACTTAAGCCATAGGCCAGCGCGACATCGGGTTCTACCACGCCGACGCCATAGGTGCGGTCAATCCAGATGGGGTTCTTCTCCAGCAGGGCCGCGTAATCATCGACCTTCTTTTCCATGTAATCACAGAAGTCTGCGACTGTCTTGTAATACGCTTCCGGCAGATCACGCCAGACGCCGCCGGGCCGGAAGTACGACCCCATCATACGCTGCCCGCTAATCATCTCGAAGATGCGCAGGATGCGCTCACGCTCACGAAAGCAATACAAGAAGATGCTCATCGCGCCCATATCCAGCCCATGTGTACCGAGCCACACCAGATGGCTCGCAATGCGCGATAGTTCGAGGTTGGCCACACGGATCATCTGCGCCCGCTCCGGCACATCCAGATCGACCAGCTTTTCAATCGCCATGCAAAACGCCATGTTGTTAGACATAGGCGAGAGGTAATCCATGCGATCCGTCAGCGGCACGCCTTTTTCGTAGGTCTTGGTCTCGATGCTCTTTTCGATGCCTGTATGCAGGAAGCCCACATCCGGCAGGCAGGTTACAATCTCTTCGCCGTCCAGTTCCAGCAGCAGGCGCAGCACACCATGCGTGCTGGGATGATGCGGCCCCATGTTCAGCAGCATCGTCTCGCCCGTGATGGCGCGTTCGCTCACCAAACCCTTGAGTTCTTCAACGCTACCCTGCCAACTGGCCTTTACCGACCCTTGTGCTTCGGGCGCTTGCGTCTTATCAATCACCATACCAGTACATCTCCGTCGTAAATCGTTGCTTGTAGTCCGTGCTAATCGTCTGCCAGTGGCTTATGCTTCTGGATTTCTTCGGCATTGAACGAAAATTGCACCGTCTCGTAGCCTACAGGATAATCGCGGCGGTGCGGGTGACCGTCCCAGTCATCCGGCATTAGCAAGCGGCGCGGGTCCGGGTGGCCCTCAAACTTGATGCCCATCATGTCCGCGATTTCCCGCTCTAGCCAATTCGCCGCAGGCCATACATTGAAGACCGTCGGCAGGACGGGTTCTTCTTCCATCACATAGACCTTGACGCGGATGCGCCGATTGTAAAGCATCGAATACAGATGATAACTGACGCCGAAGCGTTCCGGGTGCTTATCTGTGGGCGGGTCCGGGTGATAATCCACAGCGCTGATGTCCGACAGGTAGTTATAAATCAGGCCGGGGGTGCCGCGCAGAAACAGCAGGATGTCCTCAAGCTGTTCCGGCGCGACGATGATGGTCGTCTCGTCACGGAAGGTACGCACATCTGAGATGGCGTCCTCAAAGCGCTCTTTGAGTGTCGCTGCCGGGTCTTTTGCTGCCGGAATTTGCATAACGTCTGTTTTCCTGTGTATCTTATCTGTTTTAGTGTACGCCATCTGCATCCGCGCAGAAGCGCGTCCCTACAGAATCACGGCAAACCGTAGGGACACGGCTTGCTGTGTCCGCCACTTGCGGATGCCATTCTTGGCGTTCCTACAATCATTACCTGAATCCGTTTGGCTTGCACCATTTGCCTTATGGATAAACGAAAACAAACCTACGTGATCGTAGTGGCTTAGCACGCTAAGCCCTGGACGCAATATATTGCGCCCCTACTAGCTGGCCCAGTCCGAAATGCGCTCACCCTTGATCTTCTCATGCAGCGTCAGGATGCCGTGAATCAGTTGTTCCGGGCGCGGCGGGCAACCAGCGACGTAGACATCAACCGGTATGATCTCGTCAACGCCCTGCACAATGGCATAGTTGTTATACACACCCCCGCAAGAGGCGCAGTCGCCCATTGAAATCACCCACTTCGGGTCAGCCATCTGATCGTACAGTTGGCGTACAACCGGGGCCATCTTGCGCGTCACGCGGCCAGCCACAATCATCAGGTCCGATTGGCGTGGGCTGGCGCGGTTCAGTTCCATGCCGAAGCGTGACAGGTCGTAATCCGACGCCTGTGTGCTCATCATCTCAATCGCGCAGCAGGCCAAACCGAATAGCAACGGCCAGATCGCGCCTGTGCGACCCCAATTAACGGCTGTCTCTAGCGTCGTGGTGACGACGCCCATATTGCCGAGCTTAGATGTTACTCCCATTCCAGTGCCCCCTTTTTCCATTCATAAATGAAACCAACGACCAGTATCAGCGTAAATGCCCCCATTGCCAGCAACCCATAAATCCCAAGATCACGCATGGCAACGGAATACGGTAAGAAGAAGATAACTTCAATATCGAAGATGATGAACAGAACAGCGACCAGATAGAACTTAATCGGCATCCGGCGCACGGCAGGACCAATGGGTTTCATGCCACTTTCGTAGGGTGAGTTCTTACGGAAGCTCGGATTATAGGGGCCGAACACCCGCGAAATCATCAATACGATAAACGTCAAGACAATCGCAATGGCCACCATAATCATGGCAGGCAGAAATAGCTGTATAGATGACATAATAGCGACTCCGTTTGTGATTTTTGGAGCAATACACGCTACACGTAGGTTAACACATGCTTTCAACCCGCGTCAAGTCACTATTACCGGGCGACAAACAAGCGTAATTGCACTGGCTCTAACCTTAGCACGTGATTATAACGTATGTCCGCGCATGACACGAGGCCATTGTGTGAGAAATTTCACGTAGCGTAACGACTCAGCCCATACGTAGTTGCGCCATCACCGATTTTCACCGTCCGCGTTTGCTTGTGGTGCTATCCTGCGTCTGGTACGCCGCAGAAAATCCCACACCGCCAGCACTACAAGTAGCGGCATCACCAGCAAAGATAACGCTTGGTGTTGTACGCGCAGGTCCAGCGCATCCGCCAGCAATGCGGACGCAAACCACACCAGCAGCAGCACAGTCAGCAGCAGCAGGCCGCGTGTCACACGCGGGTTCACGCGCCCCAGACGATCAAACGTCAGCACCAGCAGCGCATTGCCACCCATGAACGTGCCGTAGAAGCCCACCAGAAACACCAGCGCGTGCAGCAATGATTGCCCCAACGCATCCAGCAGCAGCGGCCCGGTAATCGTGGACCAGAATAGGTACGGCCCCGGACTCAGCACGTTAATCAGCATCGAATCCAGCAGAACGCGGCGCACCGTCAGCGGCGTTGTATCATCACCCTGCGGCCCCGTTTGCGGTCCGAACGTGGCACCGATGCGGTATTGCCCCCAGGCCCCCCACGCAATCCGCAGTAGCAGCAAGGCACCGCACACGCGAATTACCTGTATGGCGGCATCTGGCAGTTGGCCCAGCACAAAGACAATCAGCACGATCAGCGGTGGGTCGCTGAGCAACGGTGACAGCACCGCGTAGATGCTGCGCCGCCAGCCCAGGCGCAAGGTGGCACTGAGCAAATACGCCTGCAATGGACCGGGCACAGAGGCAGCGCTGAGGCCAAAGCTGACAGCCGGCAGAAAAAACGTCGAAAACATGTCAATTCAGAGGGGGTACATGTGCAGCCAGCTCGTGATCTGGCCGCGTTGTGTTTAATGATGTCATCATGTATCAGGCGGAGAGGGCGGGATTCGAACCCGCGTGGGCGTTAACCCTCCCGCTTTCCAAGCGGGTGCACTAGGCCTCTATGCGACCTCTCCGTATGAGTGATGCGGTGTCATGTGATAGGCACAGCAGTATAGCAATCATGCGGCGCTTTGCCTATGCCAATTTCGCAAGATTGCCGCTGCCGCCTTTTAGTGTGATACTCATTGCGCTGATGTATGCTAGCGAAAACGTCAATAAATCGAACGACGAGGATAACGACTTATGCGCAAAGCCAGCCTGTTATTGATCTTACTGTTGACCGTCACCCTGTTTGCCCCGGCGACCTACGCCATCCGTGAGGTAACGCCGACGCCGCAGCCAACACCCCAGCCGACGACACCACCCCCAACGCCAGAGACGCCAGCGCAACCCGATGCGCCGGATGCGCCCGAAACCGACAGCGCCGTGCAGGAATTGCTGGGGCAAGCGGGCGACCGCATCACGTCCGGTGACCCACAAGGCGCGATTGAGCTAACCAACGAAGTGCTAGCGCTTAACCCACTCGCAGACGAAGCCTATGCGCTGCGTGGCATCGCCAACGCCCAACTCGGACGCCTGCAACGCGCCATTGACGATTACACACAAGCGCTGGAGATCAAAAATTACGAGTGGACTTACTACACGTTCCGGGCCAACACCTATTCGCAGCTCGGTGAATTCGGCTCCGCGTTTCAGGATTACAACGAGGCGATCCGCTACAATCCGCGTTTTTCGCCTGCATTCCGCAATCGCGCCGACCTGAATAACTCGCTAGGTGAATCCATCGAAGCCAATATCGACGAACTGATTGCTGATGGCCTCAACCGCCTGAACTTCGGGGATAACGCAGGCGCGATCAGCAACTTCACAGAGGCCATCGACGCCGAGAGCGCACAGAACGCGACGATGGCCGCCGCCTATTACAATCGGGGGCTGGCAAATTACAATCTGGGCGATCTGACAGCAGCGATTGAGGATTACAGCAGCGCTATCGACGCACTGCCCACCATGCACGACCCGTATCTAGCACGCGGCATCGCCTACGCAGAGCAAGACCGCATCCAGGCCGCAGGTGAGGATTTTATCGAGCGCATTGACATTCTGGAAAGCAAGACCTACGCCGATAGCATCAGCATCGGTTCACAGCAGGATGTCGATATGGCCTTCGGCAGCGTCTACCGCCTGACGTTTGAGGGCAGCGCAGGCCAAAGCGTGACGCTGGCGGCCCGCGATGTCGATGGCGTCGGCGTGGACCCGCTGATTGCGCTGTTGGGGCCAGATGGCGCAGCCATTGCCGGGGATGATGACCTGGGGGGTTTCTTCGATTCACAGATAGAAGCGTTTGAACTGCCTGCGGATGGCACCTATACGCTGGTGGTCAGCCACGCAAACGGCGGTTTTGATGGCACGGTGCGCGTCACGCTGGAATGATGTAACTACTCAGGCAGGCATATTTTGCCCGCGAATTGGCCCTCACCCCCTCAATCTTTACAGGGGTAGGTATTTCGGCGGACGTGCCATTGCACGTCCCTACACAACCGCTGTGAACCGTAGGGACACCCAATGGGGTGTCCGGGGCGGCGTCAGCCGCCATAAA
>DAOTTW010000268.1:0-30111 GCA_034437615.1 Anaerolineae bacterium
TCAGGCTAGCTATTGTCATGTCGTTGCTCTTTCGGGTACATAAGCGGACTGCGCCAGGGCTTTCTCTGCCATCAGCAAGGCGCTGTAAATCGCAGAGCGCACCACATTCACCGGGGTATACAGGCATTTGCCGACCCATAGCGGCGGGTAGGGCTGCGTCATATTCTCAGCAAGCCACGCTGCACCACGCTCTAGCACGGCATCCGGCAGTGGGTAACCCTTGTTTTTCCAGGCGACCAAAGCCTGCAAACAATAGGCTGTTTCCTCAGCAGTCGGCATGAAATAGCCCCAACTGCCATCTGCGTTCTGGCTATCCAGCATCCACACGATAGCATCCTCCAGGATATGATCGACATAGCCGACCCCTGCTAAAATCGCGTGCCCGGTGGTGTAATATGGTGAGACATGCCACTTATCGAACCAGAAGGCCATGCCATGCAAAAAGCGCACGATCTTCTGTACTGCCGCATCTCGTGCCGGAATGCCAGCCTGCCGCAGTGCGCCCAACACGTGAATATTCGTGCTCACGGACGGGTTGACCTCCAATGCGTAGCAGCGATAGTAATCCAACTCTGCGTAGTTGAGCACGGTCTGCACATCTGCTTTTTGGCCATAAAGCCGCAATACCTGATACACCAGGCTGGTCAGGTCGCCATCATGCGCCGCATAATTAGAGGCAAACGCCGCACCCACCGTTGTATCCCAGTTTTCGGCCAGGAAAGCCACATGCGGCGCTGTGCTGTCCGCGTGTGCGTCTGCCAGCCCGCAAAGGTGCAGGTTATACAGCGTCCAGCCCACCTCAAACATATCGAAAGGGGCCACATTTGGTATGCCGCCGTCAGCATTCATGTTATGCCGCAGATACGCCAGCGCTGCCGGGTCACCGGGCCGCACCTGTGAGGCGTAGAAGGCCGTTGCAGAGGGGCTATTGCCAATCGACCCGTTAGCCTCTTGCAAATTGTCGATGTCCAGCAGATGTTGCGCGTCTTTGCCGGTCATCTCCGATGAGAAATTCAGCGTCAGGTTGCGGTTGATGATGCCCTGTGGAATCTTGTCGATTTTCAGCTTGCGCAGCCTGCTCAGACGCTGCAACTCGTGGTCATCCCAGCGTTGCACCAGCCCAAGCGCCTCGGCCTCATCCAGCAGCGTTGGCAGGATGGTCTCGGCGGCGATGGTCTCGGCCAGCGCGCCATCTGCCAGGGGCCGCACGACGGTTTGCAGGGCGCTTTTGGCTTGCTGGATGCGTGCTTGATCTTGCGGGTCGTTGTTCTCGGCCAGCGCAACCAGGGCCGCCAGCGTGCAGACCAGGCGATCATGATAATACGCTGGGGATGCAGCGCCCCACGTGCCATCTGGCAATTGATGCGCCCGCAGCCACGCAAGCGCCCGCCGCCCTAATTCCTTGTCGTAAGGCACCATACGCGCAACCCAGGCCGTATCGTAAGCCGTGCTGGACATACGCCCGTAGCCGATTTCGCGCAAGAGTTGTGTGAAGGCTTGTTGATGGGTCATGCTGTTACAATCCTTGTTTGATTTCGCGATTTAGTTTGCAGGTATGCTCAAAGCTGCGCTTGGGTTACTGATTCGTCGTCAAATTCACTGGTGAGCCGTACCTGTGGCAACGGATACCAGTAATTGCCGTGTTGCTGGCGGCGTCCGACGCCGATAACGCTCTCCATATTCGCTTCGTAGAAATCACGCATCATCGCAGTGTCATACGCCGACAAGTCGTTGTAATCACGTTCTTGCAGGCGGCGCGTAAACATATGATCGTACAGGATGGCCCGCAACTGCGTTTCAGTGAGATACAGCGACGGGCTGACGGTGAAATACAAATCCTCGGCCCCTGTTGTGACCAGCGGCACATCAAACATCGTGAACTTATCGAAGCCCAGGAAAAAGCTAAGCGGTGCAAGCGGAACGCCGTAATACGCCTGGATCAAATCCCCCTTGCTTGGGGTGCTGCCGTGCTGCTGATAGTGCGCGACGCTGAGGCGGGCGAGTGTCTCGGTGGCGTCATGGGCAAACAGGCCAAATAACAAGCGGTGCGTGCTGTGGTTTTGGGTTTGCTGCTGGATGTCTTCCAGCGCAGCGATTAGATCGGCGTATTGGTCACGCGGCAGATAATCCAGATAATCGCCGTAGAAGCGCACCTGTACATCACACGCCTGATAAAACGCGACGTAATCGGGATGGCTGGCGAGCGCATGGAGGCCGCGTATCGTCAGCGCGAGATACTCAGGGCCACGTTGCAGCAGGTCTGGCCCGAAAACGGGCGTCATCAGCGTTTGGATGCCATGCTCGAAGAACAGGCGGTAGATGTGCAGATGCGCTTGCAGATTGGCCTCTAAGAAGTCGGTTGTCAGATTCGGCTGCTCCAGCAGAAACCAGCGCCGCGTACCATTGATGGGAAACGCGCAGGTCTGCACGCCCTGCTCATGAACAAGGCGCGCGATCTGCGGCGTCGGCAGTTGCATAAAATCATCGTGTTTCACGGTCATCACTCCGTTTTGATTTCTCCGTTAATTAGCCAACAAAGTACGTGTAATCCACTTGAACATGGGCTGCATCGGCTGTACGCGGGTGAAGTTATTCGTCACGACCTCAAAGCCGAGATGCTGCTTGAACTCATACGCCCCGGAACCGCCGTAAACCGTGTGTGCGCCCTGCTCGATGGCGGCACGAATAGCGCCGTAAAAAATCTGGAAGTAGACATAGCGCACGCTGTAATCCAGGCCCAGAAAGACCGTACCAGCCGCGCCGTTATCCTGTAGCAACATGCCGCAGCCCACCAAACGCTCTTGCACCCAGGCGAGTAACCATGTGCCGCCGATCGCTTGCGCTTTTTCCAGCGCAATGCGCGTGTGTGGTTCTGGGTGGCTGCCATGATGGGCGTGTACGGCATACACCAATTCCAACACGCGCTCTAAATCATCGAACGCAGGGCGTATCTCAAAGCGGATGCCTAATTCATCTGCACTTTGCATGTTGCGGCGGTAGCTACGCCGCGTCGAACGGCTCAGGCTGGCGATGTAATCGTCAAAACTGGCATGATCCAGCTTGAGGATGGTGCCGGGGTCGGGTAATTCGACCTGTGAGGTATGCGGCAGCGCGTCAAATTCTGGCGTGACGTAATCGAACACCACGAATGAGGCATGATGCTGCTCTGCGACCTGCGCTGCCCGTTGCTGGATGAGATGGAGCGCCTGCGCACGCAATGCAGGCTGCTCTGGCAGGATTAAGCCGGAGACGCTACACAGCGGCGTGCGGCATATCAGCAACGGCCAACGGCGTATCGCACGCCGCATCAGCGCCTTTGTGATGCCTGGTTCGGCCAGCATCGGCTCGTAGTCAATCAGCCAAAACGTGCCGCGTGCAATGGGTTGCTGGCCTTGATGCACAATGATGTAAATGGGTTGCTGCTGCGTCAGTACGGATTCACCGTAGCAATACCAGTCGTAGCTTGCGAACGGGTGGCCGTGCCCTAGTGCATCCCATGCTGCTTGACCGACGGCCCCCGCGCTGGTGTAAACAGCCGTCGTTAGCCGCGCTTGTGAGAAGACTGGGATGTGCTCGGACTTTGTTTTTATTGTGGCATTTATTGTCATGATGAAATCAATCGTAAAGACAGGCTTACTAAAGGTGTGGCAAAATCAACACATTTCAGTCTAAATTAATTCTCGTGCGAATTGTATAAAGATATGCTGACATTTCCAGACTGTAACAATGTTAGCTTTATTCATTATTGTCGTCGTGTTGTCAAGATGCCAATTTGCTCAGAATCCTGGGTCGTCCGTTGCCACACCTTTTTTCACCGCTATAATCAGGGTAGAATGACGAGATACAGCGTAGCTTGCCAAAGGCGGACAATTTATGATTGAGGTAGAAATTAGCAGCATCCGCGTCAGCCTGATGAACCAACAGCGCATCGTCGTGCTGAAGGACATCCACAGCGACCGCTTTCTGGCGATTTTCATTGGTCAATACGAAGCCGAAGCCATCAATTTTGAACTGCAAGAGACCACAGCCCCACACCCGCGCCCGCTCACACATGATTTACTGAAGAACATGATTCAGGAAATGGGCGGTAACGTGGTCCATGTGCTCGTGAACGATCTGCGTGACGAGACCTTTTATGCGCGTATCGTGATCGACTTGGGTGGCGATAATCAAATTGAGGTGGATGCGCGTCCGAGTGATGCGATTGCACTGGCGGTGCGTACCAAATCACCGATTTTTATCGCCGAAGCCGTCATGAACCGCGCAGCACTCGAACCGGAAGAGGATGTCGAGATAAACGACGACGATATGCCGGAGCCGGACGTAGAGCTTGACGAACGTAAACCCGCAGAAGACGTTGACGAAAGCCGCTTCAGCGCCTTCGCAGACTTCGTTAATTCGCTTGACCTTGATGAGCTGGACGACGACGACAAATAACGTGCGTGCTCGTTCACATGCTCATCAGCGCCGCCGACAAGCCCACAACCGGGTAGGCTGCTCGCCTACTCGGTGCGGTCGCACCACAGCAACGATGGCCTGACCATGCCCACAACACGAAAGAGACTGACGTCGGTCAGTAGCCCACGACAGACACCCTGCATACAAGCATCGTGTTTTGTACGATTTGCTTAGCGACGAGCATCATAGCCGATGACGAATTCACCACCCACCGAAAACCCGAATAACCCCTCCGTGCCTTTCAGCCAAGAAGCGGAGGACGCTGTGATCGGGTCCGTGCTGGTGGACCCGGAAGCCTTCGTAACGGTCTCGGCCTTTTTGCGCTCCGATGATTTCTTTCTGCTGCCCAATAGCTTCATCTGGGCGGCAATGGAGCGCCTGAGCGAGCGTAGCGAACTCATTGATTACCTGACGGTGGCTGAAGAACTGGAAAATCACCGCCAACTCAATGACATCGGTGGGCGCTCGTTCCTGATTGAACTGGTGAACCGCACGCCGTCGTCGGTATACGCCGAGGTTTACGGGCGCTTGGTCGAGCGCACGGCAATTCGGCGGCGCTTGCTAGAGACGGCTGACGAAATTCGCAGGTTGGCGAACGACGAAGGCATGACGATTGAGAACGTCATCTCTGACGCCGAGGCCAAGCTGTTCAGCGTCACTGAGTCGCAGACGAAGCGCGAATTCGTCCCGATGTGGCAGGCGCTCAGCGATTATTACGACCGCATGGAGCGTATGTTGTCGCATCAGGGCGGCTCATTGGGCGTGCCCTCCGGCTTTCGGGATTTAGACCAGTTGCTAGGGGGCTTTCAGCGCTCTGATCTGGTGGTATTCGCCGGACGCCCCGGTATGGGTAAAACCAGCTTCTTATTAACTTCTGCTATGAATGCTGCTCGCATCGGTGCCCGTGTCGCGATCTTCACGATGGAAATGGGCGTCGAGCAGATCGTGCAGCGTATGGTCGCGATGGAAACGGGCATCAACGTGCAGAAATTGCGCCTCGCACAGCTTGATGGGCAGGAACAGATGCGCTTTACGGAGGCCATCGGACGCATTAGCGACTTCCCCATCTTCATTGACGACACGCCCGCGATTACGCCGATGGACATGCGCACCAAATGCCGCCGCCTGGTGCATGAGCACGGCCTTGATTTGATTATGGTCGATTACATGCAGTTGATGAGCGCTGGCCGCCGCTACGAGAACAACCGCGTGCAGGAAATCAGCTTTATCAGCCGCACGCTGAAAGAATTAGCGCGTGAACTCGGCGTTCCGGTCATCTCTGCGGCGCAGCTTTCACGCGCCGTTGAGCAACGTCAGGATAAGCGGCCTGTCTTATCGGATTTAAGAGAAAGTGGGAGCATTGAGCAGGATAGTGATGTCGTCATGTTCTTATACCGCGATGAGGTTTATAACGAGGCGACTGAATTCCCGAATCAGGCCGACATTATCGTCTCTAAGCACCGTAATGGCCCCGTCGGGACCATCTCGCTATACTTCGAGAAGCAACTGACGAAATTCCTGGATGCCAACGTGCAACACGTTGACCTGAGCGACCTTGAATAGCCCGCAGGAGACAGCCAGCTATGCAACGCACACAAACCTTCGACGGCTTCCGAGAAGGACAACGCTATTACGGGCTGCCTGCGCAATTTTACGCTGAGGTGCTGCCCGCAATTGACAACCTGGCAGAACTCAAGCTGACGCTATACTGCTTCTGGGCCATCTGGCAGGCTGAGGGCGAATTCCGCTACCTGACCTATAACAGCCTTGCGAATAGCGCAGAGCTACGCCAGAGCTTGCAGGTCATCGACCCGAAAGCAGACTACCATACGCTGCTCGATGAGGCCCTGGCACGGGCTGTAGGTCGTCAAACCCTGCTACGAGCAGTGATCGAGCCGCCGAGTGGACGCAAAACGCTGTACATCATCAACACCGAAACAGGGCGGCGTGCTGCCGAGCAACTGCGGCAGGATAATTACCGCGAGACAGACATCCACGACATCGAACTGCTGCCAGAGCGCCCCAATATCTTCCAGATATTCGAGCAAGAGATGGGCCAGACGATCACACCGCACCTGAGAGACGAACTGATTGACGCTGAAGCAGAATACACAACACAATGGGTCATTGACGCCATGCGTGAAGCCGTCGCCAGTAACGCTCGGACGTGGCGCTATGCCCTTAAGATACTGAAAACATGGCAAGAGAAGGGCCGTAATCACCGTGAAAAAACTGGACAAAATTCTGAGTCAGACAGGGACTTCGACCCAAGCGCCTACGACGACTTCTTCGACGCCTGACCCCAACCTATACAACAACCTCACATCCAACAGCGCACCGCAGCAGGTCATGTGCTTCAACCCCGAAGAGCCTGACAAACCCTGCCCTATCTGTGGGGGTATTGGCATGGTCAAGCTGTCCGTCCCGGTGGATGATAAGCGTTTTGGCAAGCTCTTTCGCTGCCCGAATAACCCGCAGGTGGTGGATGGTGATCGACAAGAACGCCTACGACGGCTCAGCAACCTCGATCAGTTTGCCGATAAGACCTTTGACACATTTTACGTAGACGAAGGTGAAAAATCAGACGTTGAATCCTTAACAAGCGCCTTCGATCTGGCTAATGCATTTGTTTATGAAACAGATAGATGGTTGCTGCTGGAAGGGCCGTATGGCTGTGGCAAAACGCATCTGGCCGCTGCTATCGGTAACGCACGTCTGGCCAATGGTCAGAGCGTGTTTTTCATCACCTCACCGGATTTGTTGGATTACCTGCGCAGCAGTTTCGGCCAGGAGGCGGACGAGACCTATGATACGCTCTTCGAGCGCATCAAAGCAGCCGAATTCCTTATTATTGACGATCTCGGCGTAGAAAACCCTAGCGCCTGGGCACAGGAGAAGCTCTTTCAGTTGCTGAATCATCGCTACGTTCACCGCAAGCAAACCGTCATCACCACCAATGCGCGGGTTGCGGATATGGACGGTCGCCTGCGTAGCCGCTTGCTAGATGCGGATGTGGTGTACTACATGACGATTAATGCACCCGACTATCGCACACGCGAGCAGAAACTGCTGCACGACCCCATCCTGGCCAATTTACTAGCCTATAACCAGCTCACCTTCGAGAACTTCGAGATTGAGCCAAGCTTGCCCATTGAGCAAGCTGACAGCCTGAGAAAGGTTTTCCGGATGGCGAGAGACCACGCACGTAATCCGCAAAAACCCTGGATGATTATAACCAGCCCATCAAAAGAAGAGGCCAAAGAGGATTTGCGCTTTGGCAACGGCAAAACGCATCTCGCTGCCTCTATTGTAAATTATCGGGATGGCGAAGGTGATAAGGTCATTCTAGGCACCGTACCCGACTTAATGGACTACCTGCGGGAATCCTTCGCAGGCAGCAGCTCCTACCATCGTCGCTTCGAGATACTGCGCAGTATCGGCATGTTGATGATAGATGACCTCAAGACCGATGGCTTAACCAGTTGGTCGAAGGAAAAGATTTTTCAAATTCTCGATTACCGCTATGTGCGCAAGTTACCAACTGTCATCACCTTGCCGGATTTAAGCGCTGTTGAACCACGCCTGCGCTTCAAGCTGCTCGATAAGCGCGTGTGTCACCTGTTGAAAATCCAGGTCGAAGCCTACGCCCTGCGCCGCAGACGGTTATCGGAATGAGCGGCTTCTACGTTGCGCCCTATGAGCGCAAAGACCGCCGTGAATTGCTCGACCTGCTCTTTTATGCGCGTCGGGTGCATACACACCTGGATTGGTACCGTGCGGGGCAATGGCTGGATCATAAAGATTCAGTCGTGCATGTCGCCTGGTCACCGGGTACGCCCAGTGACGTGCTGATCGGCTTCATGGGCATGGGCCAGCCCTTGAACGGCGCTTCGTGGCTACGTCTGGCAGCCTTGCAGGATTTTGCGCGGCCAGAGGTCGTACTCGGTGCGCTCTGGGAGGCGCTGCGAGATGACCTTGCGGCCAGAGGTGTGAACGTTTTTGCGGCGCTGGTGCTCAACCGCTGGCTGGACCCGGAAATGCCTAAGCTGGGCTTTAACTATCTGGAAGATGTGGTGACGCTACAACGCAACGGCCATAACCTACCGACGCCACCCGTACATAATGTGCGCATCCGGCGTGGTTACCTGGAGCATTTGCCGGATATGCTGCAAATCGACCATGCTGCTTTTGCACCACCCTGGCAGCTTAGCCATGACGAACTGCGGCAATCTCAACGGCAGGCCGAAAGCTGTACACTGGCGCGGGTTGACGGGCATTATGTGGGCTATCAGGTCAGCACACGCAGCGATAGCAGCGCTCATCTAGCGCGTTTGGCTGTTGTGCCGGGGTATCAGGGGCAACGCATCGGTGCCGCGCTGCTGCATCATATGATTGATAGCTTCAATGAGCGCGGCGTCAATTCGATCACGGTCAATACACAGCACAGCAACCGCCATTCACAACGGCTCTATCAGCGCTACGGCTTCCGGCGTAACGGCTTTGACCTGCCAATCTGGTTATATGATTTACGCCAGGATAACACACCCAACCCACCGATCAATCAGACTGGAAGGCAAGCGCCATGACCGTCATGTATACAGAGATGGACGGCGATTTAGATCATCTAAGGGGCCTGACCGTCAGTGTCATCGGCTACGGCAGTATGGGGCGACCTATCGCCCTGAATTTGCGCGATAGCGGCGTGCAGGTCATCGTCGGCGCGGCAAAGCCGGAAACCAGCGAGCGTGCAGCGACGGACGGCCTGCGGGTCATGCCCATCGAGGAAGCCGTGCAGCAAAGCAGGGTGCAAATGCTGCTGCTGCCGGATGAAGTTATGCCACAGGTGTATCTTGAGCGCGTATCGCCACATCTGAAGCGCGGCAACACGCTGATCTTCGCCAGTGGTTACAACGTCGCCTTCGGCTTCATCGAGCCACCGCCCTTTGTGGATGTCGGCTTATTGGCACCGCGCACCTTCGGCGAGGCCGTTCGCGCACGCTACTTATCTGCTGAGGGCTTCTATAGCTTCGTCGCAGCAGGCCAGGACAGCACAGGTCATGTGTGGGACACGGTATTAGCACTGGCCAAAGCCGCCGGGTCACTCAAAGCCGGAGCCATCGAAATCACCATCGAGCAGGAAGCCGAACTAGACCTCTTCGTGCAGCAGGCCGTGCTGCCGGCCTTTCAGCAGATCATGACGACAGCCGCCGAGGTCTTGTTAGAGAAGGGCTATCCACCCGAAGCTGTGATGATGGACCTCTATATCTCCGGTGAATTTCGAGATTACCTGCACCGCGCCGCCGAAAACGGCCTGCTGCACGCGCTACGACTTACATCCCTAACCAGTCAATTCGGTATTTTTAGCCGCCTGGAACGCTTTGGCGACCTGAAGCTGGAGCGCCTGATGGAAGTTACGCTCGATGAGATCCGTAGCGGCCACTACGCTAAAGAATGGGCACGCGAATACAACAGCGGTTATCCGCGCCTGCGTCGCCTGCTCAATGAACAAGAAAAACGCGATTTGTGGGAACTCGAACAGCAAACTATTGAACTATTGCGCAGAGCGGATTGATTTTGGGTACAATCAGCAGTAACTGCACACGAGAGCCATACTGTGACCTATGACTGAACCACAACCAGCAACGCTTGAGCAACTCATCAGTGGGCTAGAAACTGATGACCCTGATGTACAACAAAGCTATGCTATTCGGCTGATTGAGAAAATCGAAGCCGAGAAACTAGCGCTAGACCCACTCATTACGACACTACAGACACACCCAAAAAGTCAGGTGCGCTTCTTGGCGGCCTGGGTGCTTGGCGAAATCGGGGATGCAAGCGCCGTGCGGCCCCTGATCGACGCGCTGAAAGACCCTAGCAGCCATGTGCAAGAATGGGCGGCAAAGGCGCTCGGTGAATTGGGCGATCAGCGGGCGGTAAAGCCGCTCATTAAAACCCTGAGCTATACAGACGCCAACAGCCGCCACAATGCAGCCGCGGCGCTCGGCTGGTTGGGCAATGCGCAGGCCGTTGCAGCCCTCATCAGATGCCTGCAAGATGAGGATGCGCTTGTGCGCAGCAATGCGGCAGAGGCACTCGGCAAACTGGGCGATAAACGCGCTGTCGCACCGCTGATCGACCTACAGCGAGACCCTGATGAATGGGTGCGCATCCGCGTGGTGCACGCGCTGGGGCGGCTGGCGGATGCGCGCAGCTTATCTGCACTGACGGACTCTTTGCGCGATGAGCAGGAATGGGTACGCTACAATGCTGCGCTGGCACTCGGCGAAATTGGCGATACCAGCGTGAGTGGGCACCTGCTGCGCTGCCTACGACAAGACACTAGCAGCAATGCGCGGCGCGGCGCAGCGGTTGCGCTGGGCAAATTGGGCGATCAACGCGCCATCCCGGACCTGAAGCGTGCGCTTGCAGACGGTGCGCAGATTGTGGTGGATGCGGCACAGGAAGCCCTGGAGCATCTCGGCTATCGTCCTGGCCACTAGCCAACGCTATGCCGGTTGTAATGCGTCTAACGTGGGCAAGAACAGCGTTTCGTAGAGCGTATCGTGGTCTTGTGGCAACGTCTGCATCAGCACCATGTACACCGACAGGAAGCCGCGACCCTTCGCGAGTGCGTAATGCACGCGGAAGCGCTCGGTATCGCCCGCATAAATGCGCCATTGTAGGCTGTTGCTACGCCGTATCGTGTAATCCGGGGGCGCATTTTGCAGGTTCAGGTCGTCTACAATGCCGGGCTGCACAAAGCTAATTGCTGGTGCAGCGATGTGGCGCTGCACGATAGCGATGTCCGTTTGAGCGTAGGCATAAGCGCCTTCACCCGCATCACGCCAGCCTTGCGGCACAACTGAACGAAAATTACCGAAGCGCTGCGGCGTCAATTCAATCTCTGTAACCGACATCGTGCTCGTCACCTCTACAGTTGTTGATTCTGTGGTGTTGGGTGCCGACGGGTTGCCCTGCTGGTTTGTGCACGCAGTTAAGCCCCATAAACACAGTATAAGGCTGACGCAACGCACGGCGAGATAGGTCATTTTTATCTTATCTTGTGCTTTTATTGACTTTTGTACGCAAATAAGCGAGGCTGCGCTTCGGCAACCTCGCTGTTAAGATGTAACTACTCAGGTAGGTGCTCCATTCTCAGTCGCCAGACGTTAAAACGTCCGGCTCCGGTACCGACAAGCCTGCTAAAGCAGGCTATATACACCGCGCAATAGCCCCCTTCAGGGGGGTTAGCCCTGCGGAAGCCGCTGGCTTTAGCCAGTGGCGACACACACAGACTGGCCTGAGTCGTTACGTTAAGATACGCAATCGGCACGGGTATTTGCCTGTGCGCAAGCATACCGGACGCGAGAAACAGCGCTCCATCCGGCAACGCGAGCTTTAGCGCTTGGTATACGTCGGGGCCTTGCGTGCACGCTTGAGGCCAGGTTTCTTACGTTCCTTAACGCGGGCATCACGCCGCAGGTAGCCCTTCACCTTGAGGCTGGTGCGCATATCGGGGTCTAGCTTCAGCAGGGCGCGTGCCACACCAAGCTGGATGGCGTCGCGCTGACCCGTGACGCCGCCGCCGTTCACATGCACGCTCAGGTCGAAGGCGCGTTCCTGCCCGACTGCGTTCAGCGGGGCTACGAGTTCTTGCAGATCACCTTCACGCGGGAAGTAGTCGCGCCCGTCCTTGTCGTTGATGAGGATGTGGCCTGTGCCACCGGGGTAGATGCGCACCCGCGCAGTCGCGGCCTTGCGGCGACCTACCCCTTCATAATACTGAATTGCCATAATGTAACCTCGTTTTATCTGCTCTTCGTCAATTGGTGCTTTTTACAGGTGTCCACTTATGGATGACCGAAAACAAACCCACATGCTCGCAATCTGTTTTCATTGCCCCATTAGCGGCGCATCTTGATTTCCAGCTTTTCCGGCTTTTGGGCTTCATGCGGGTGTTCGTCACCCTTGTAGACCTTCAGCTTGCGTAGCATCTGCTTGCCCAGCGCACCTTTTGGCAGCATCCCCTGCACTGCTTTGTGGATCACGCGCTCCGGCGTTGCGGCCAACACCTGGCGCAGCGTCTTGCTATAGAGGCCACCGGGATAACCGGAGAAACGATAGTAGCGCTTTGTATCCAGGCGTTTACCCGTCACCCAGATTTTTTCGCAGTTAATCACAATCACAAAGTCGCCCACGTCCAGGTGAGGCTCAAATTGCGGCTTGTGCTTGCCCTTCAGAATCGGCGCGATGCGTGACGCCAAACGCCCCAGCGTCAGGCCATCCGCATCGACCACAAACCATTTACGCTCGATGTCATTAGCTGACACGCGAAACGTCTTTTGTTGCCTAAATCGCATGGTTGTCATTTCATTTCCTTTTCTGTCTTTTCTGTCTTTTCTGTCTTTTCTGTTTTTTCTGTCTTTCTGTCTTTTCTGTTTTTTCTGGTAGTACCACAGGAAAACGTGGGCGGCGACAATCGGTATTCGTTATAGCGGCTGGCGCCACCTCGGACGCCAAGAAGGGTGTCCCTACGGTTCACGGTGGTTATACGGCAAGCCGCGCCTACCATCTGCGGATGCCAGGCATGGCGTCCCTGCACGAATCATCCGAGTTCGTTTTGATCTTACATTAGTTTCTAGGCTCTAATCTTCTAGGCTCTTAGTTTCTAGGCTCTAATCTTCTTCGCGGTAGCGCACAGCCACGAGATACAAGCCCTGTGGTGGTGCTAGCGGTGTGCCGCCCTGCAAACGCGCTAGCCGAAACGCCCGCTCAAAATCCGGCAAACTCATTGCGCCCGTGCCAACCATCATCAGCAGGGCGACGATACGGCGCACCATATGTTGTAGGAAGGCCGTTGCTTCGATGCTGTAGCTGTGCAGCCTGCCGCGCATAAGTTGCGTCGTCTGCCACGATGAGACATCCACACGGCGCACAGTATTCGTGCTGTTGACATCCGGCGGCTTGCCAAATGCCGCGAAGTCGTGCTCACCAATCAGCAAGTTGGCTGCCGTTTGCATCGCGGCCACCTTCAGCGGCTGGTGGCGCAACACCTGCCACGTATACGCGAGCTGCGTCGGCTGCCTGACCTGCGCTTCCAGTACATCATAACGGTAGCGGCGTGCCTGTGCGTCGTAACGCGGGTGAAAACCCGCTTGCTGCTGCATATCTTGCAGTGCGATGTCGTCCGGCAAATTAGCGTTGAGTGCCTTCAACAGCGCCACATCGCTATGACGCCATTCGGCATCAAACGCGACGACCTGTCCCAGCGCATGAACGCCCGCATCCGTTCGCCCCGCCCCGATGACCGTCACTGTCTGACGCAGGATCGCGTTTAGCGCGGACTCAATGCAGCCCTGCACCGTCACGATGCCAGTGGCCTGACGCTGAAAGCCAGCGTAGCGCGTGCCGTCGTATGCCAGCGTAGCGCGGTAGCGGGTCATCGGCGCTCGGCTAGATTTCTTCAGCGCCGATTTCGTCGTAATCGACCAACTCAAGGATCACCATGTCGGCGTTATCACCCTTACGTGGCCCTAAACGATAAATGCGCGTATAGCCGCCTTCACGTTCTCCATACAGCGGCGCAAGCTCATCGAAAATCTTGCCCACCAGCACGCGGTCATTATACAGGCGGCTGCCGACAATGCGACGGGCATGTACGGCGGCTTCCTCGCGGCCACTTTCCTCTGCACGAGCTAACCCGCGCTTCGCAACCGTGATCTGGCGCTCTACAAAGACCCGCACGAAATCAGCCTTGGCGCGGGTCGTCTTGATGCGCCCATGTGTAATCAGCGAGCGTGCAAGGTTGCGCTGTAGCGCTTTGCGGTGGCCGCTATCACGGCCCAGTTTTTTCCCTTTAATCCGATGACGCATGATGCGAACTCCGTTTTATCTGTCTTATTGCTCAGGTGCTAGTACCACACAATAGCGTGGTCATGTGTTTTTTCGTGGCGGACGCAGCAAGCCGCGTCCCTACGTAACCATCTTGGGCCGTAGGGACACCTACTGGGCATCGCTCGTAGAGACGCGCTTATGAGCATCCGCAAACCTGGTCGATTATTTTGTTGGGGTGGCCCTATTCTTCTTCTTCATCCTCAACAGGCCAATAGCCCTTTTCTTTGAGCTTATCGACCAACTCATCCAGCGACTTTTCACCGAAGTTGCGGATGGCCAGCATCGCGTCGGTGCCACGCTGAAGCATATCCAGCACATCCCCAATCGACGTAATGCCTGTGCGCTTGAGTGAATTAAACACGCGCACGCTCAGGTCTAGCTCTTCGATAGGCTTATCGTACAGCGCCGGATACGGGCGCTTGTCCTCTTCTCTTTCCGGCTGCGGCATCTCGATCTCACCTGGATTCAGGCCACCGATGACGATCAGGTGCCGCATCAGGATTTGCGCGGCCTGGCTCATGGCGTCTTCGGGGCGGACGCTACCATCCGTCCAGATTTCCAGGATGAGCCTGTCGTAATTCGTGCGCTGGCCAACGCGAGCACGCTCCACATCGTAGGCAACGCGCTTAACCGGGCTGAAAATGGCATCAACGGGCAACTCACCAATCGGCAAGCGGCCACGTTCTTCAGCCGGGCTGTAACCGCGACCAATACGCACCTCGAATTCCATTTCGATGTGTGCATCCGGCGCATCGACCGTGAACAGGTATAGCTCTGGGTTGATGATCTCAACTTCCGGCGGACGCCAGATGTCCGCAGCCGTCACGGTGCCTTCGCCGCGATGTTCCAGGCGCAGACGCGCGCTCTCGACATCGTGCAGCATCAGGCGCAGTTGCTTCACCTGCAAAATAAGCTGCGTCATGTCCTCACGCACATGCGGAATTGCGGAAAATTCGTGATGCACATCCGACACGCGGATGCTCGTCACAGCGGACCCAGGCAACGACGATAGCAGCACACGCCGCAGCGCATTGCCTAGCGTAAGCCCATAGCCACTTTCCAGTGGACCAATCTCGAAGCGACCGTAATTGCGCGTTACGGCTGGACTATCGACCTTATGCGGGACCACCATATCCCGCGTGATGTAATTCGCATCGCTGGTCGTGGTGTTGCTGCTGGTGGGGGGTGGGCTGGATGGGCTGGTAGAATACATAGCGACTCCCAGAATCCTCTATTGATTGACGGGCAGAATTTACACGCGACGCTTCTTCGGGGGGCGCACACCGTTATGCGGGATGGGCGTCGTGTCGGTGATCGACCGCACCTTGAGACCACTGGCCTGAATCGCACGGATGGCGGCTTCGCGGCCTGGACCTGGCCCCTTCACGAAGACATCGACCTCTTTCATGCCGTGCTGTTGGCTGGATTCTGAAGCAGTCTGAGCGGCCATACGAGCGGCATAGGGTGTGCTCTTGCGGCTACCCTTGAAGCCACTCGTGCCAGCACTGGCCCAGGCGACGACATTGCCGGATTGATCGGTCATGGATACAATCGTGTTGTTAAACGTCGCGAAGATGTGCGCCTGACCATAAGGTATATTCTTAAAGACCTTCTTGGTTGCGCGGCGGTTGGTTTTCTTTGAACGTGCCATGCGTTTAATCTCCTGTCCTTATGACATAAGCCAAGACGCGCCCTGGAGACACCGCAGGGCGCTGGGCTGGTCTGTAAATCGGTTGTACGGCTTGCCTTAGCATGGCACACCAGCGTCGCAGGGCGAGCCACGCGGACCCTGAACCGACATACCTTGCCTGTTATCGCCTGTCTTCTGGCTGATTTTCTTTGGGCCAAAACGCCCCTGAGTAGTTGCCAGAAAGTGCAGGTGGCCTTACGCGGCCTTATTTCTTGGTGGCACCACGCCGGCGACCACGACCCGGAACCGTCTTGCGGGTTCCTCGGCGGGTGCGGCCATTGGTGCGCGTGCGCTGACCGTGAACGGGCAGGTTACGGCGATGGCGCAACCCACGATAGCTGTTGATGTCAATCAGGCGTTTGATGTTCGTCTGTACCTGACGCCGCAAATCACCTTCTGTCGTCAACTGACCAATTTGTTCACGGATGCGCTGTAGCTCGGCCTCGCTCAAATCCCGCACGCGGGTGGTTTCGTCCACACCGGCGTCTGTCAGGATCGTCTTGCTAGTGGTGGAGCCAATGCCGTAGATGTAGGTTAGGGCGATCACGACGCGCTTATCACGCGGTAAATCGACGCCTTCTATACGAGCCATAGCGTATCCTCAATATGATCTGGTCTTACGATCTGATAAAGTCTGTAGCGTTACTGCGAGTTGTCGGGGGCTAGCTTAGCCCTGCTTTTGCTTGTGCTTCGGGTTAGAACAAATTACCATCACCCGCCCGTTGCGCTTGATAATGCGGCATTTTGGGCAGCGCTTCTTGACAGAGGTCGAGACCTTCATCACGATTATTCCTCAACTTGGGTGGTCTAACGAATATGAGATTATAATAGCATAGGCAATCTGCCTCAATCCCCAATTCTCACAAGAATTGCGCAAGAATTGCCCAGGCGCGACTGACCTCACACAGAACTAATCTGTTACGAATTGCGGGCCGCTCATGCGATCCGCGCAGCTTACATCCAGTGTACGTGCTGGGTCCGCCAGGAAATCCAGCAGGATTTGCGTCGGGCAGGGGTGAACATCCAGGGCGCTATGCCCGATGCCAGGGAAAACGATATGGGTGCTATTCGGCAGAAAGTCCGCAGCCGCCTGCCCCCATTCCGGCGGCGTCACCGGGTCGTACTGACCGGAGAGCACCAGCGTATTCAGAGCGCTACGCACCGGCTGATTTTCGATGGCGTCGGCGCGTGGAACGTTCCAGAGGCGGCACTCGTCAAGCTGAGCTTGCATATCGTCCATCGCGTATTCCACGATGATCTGCGGCGCACCACCTGCCCGCGCCCTCACATCGGCAAGCTGATTGAACGGGACTTCTTCATAGCAGGTCACGCTGTTGAACATACCCGAACTGAAGTCGATCCCAGCAGGCGTGCTGATTGCTTCGGCGTCGTCAAGACCTGCCCCCGGCATCATGGATGCGCCCATCTCGTAATCCAGCATGATAAGCTCAAACAGCACATCGACGTATTCTTCATCGCTGAGCACATCAAGATACGTGTACAGTTCGTCCACATCCGCAAAATCAAAGTAGCTCATCAGCCAATCCTCGAACTGCGCATCGGACATGGCATCCACATATGCAAAGACGGCTTCGTCAACTAGAGAGAAGAAGTCTTCGTCGTCCAGCGCATCCAGTTCAGCATACAGTTCATCCAGGCTATCGTAACCGAGTGCATCCAACATGAACTGGTCAAAGCCATCGGCGGCTTCGTCGCTGAATGCATCAAAGGCACTGTCGGCACGGCCTATCTCTTCCTGTGCTGCGGATACGCCATCATAGTAGGTGATGAGGGCTTCATCGTCACCTGCGGCGATGTCTGCAATCACACGCGGCAGAAACGGGATGCTGGTCGTATCGTACATCTGATTAAAGACGAAATTCAGCAGGGTCGCCCCGTCGAAGTCCATATCCGTCTCGCCATCATAAAAAAGCTGCGGCGCTGCGTCCAGGCGTTGCGCTGCACTGTAGAACTCGTCGCGCAGGTCCGGGTAGGCGCGGTTACAATTGGCATCCGCTGCACAGCCGTTGAACAGTGTCTCGTAAGCCTGATATTGCACCTGTGCATTGGTCTCGTAGGCGTCCACATGTGGCGGATAAACGGCATCCAGCACGACGCTGCGGATATTTCGCGGATGATCGCGCATCAGCGTCAGCGCCAAACGCGACCCATACGACGAGCCGATGATATTGGCATCAGCAATCCCTAAAACCAGCAGCAAGTCGGCAATGTCGGCGGCATTTTGGGCGCTGTTATAGGCTCCCAGGTCCACGCCAGAGCCAAGCAGACGCTCGTAGCAGGTCTGCATCGCGTTATCTGCAAGGCGTTCTTCTTCCATCGCACAGCTTAGCGACGGGCGCGAATAGCCCGTACCGCGCTGGTCAATCAGGATGATGTCATAGTCTGGGCGCAATGCCGACACCAGCCAATCATCCAGGCCCGACAGCGCAGAGCCACCCGGCCCACCATCCAAGAAGATCACCGGGTCCGGTTGTGGCGCATCGCCCGTGCTGAGCAGCGTCGCGACAGCCAACGAGATAATATCGCTGTCTGGGTCAGCGCGATTTTCGGGCACGTGCAAGCGCCCACACGTCACGTCATCACCTGCATAGGGGAAGGGGCAAGCGCCTGCTTCGTAGCGGGGAATGCTCTGTGCAGGTGTCGCAAAAGCAGCGGCCAACAAAGTAAATAGCAGTACAGAACGCAGCATATGTGTGGTTTTTGTCGTGTTCATGGCAAGGTCAGTATCATCGGCTTATCTTCTGTGATGGCGATGGTGTGCTCAAAGTGGGCACAGAGCGAATTATCCTTCGTGACGACTGTCCAGCCGTCTTGCAGTTCATATAACTCGTTGCGGCCTGCGATGAGCATGGGTTCAATCGCGTAAGTCATGCCGACCTGTAGCTGCACATTTTCCCAGGCGGGCTGACCCCTACGCGGTTTGCGGCGCGGCCACCAGTTCGGCACGGTTGGCGGCTCATGCATCGCCTGGCCGACGCCGTGCCCCGTGTAATTCAGCGGCACGCTGTAGCCGTTTTTGCTGGCGAATTTCTGCGTGGTCAGCGCCACATCCCGAACTGTATTGCCAAGCACGGACGCCTCAATTGCGACTTCCAGCGCTTTTTGCGTCATATCCAATAAGCGCAGAACAGCCGCATTTACCTCACCGATGGCGGCGGTAAAGGCGGCATCACCGACGTAACCCCGATGAGAACACGCGGTATCCAGGCTGATGATGTCGCCCTCTCGCAAGATGCGTTCTGCACTTGGGACGCCATGCACCAATTCGTTGTTGATGCTGGCCGTGATCGTCGCCGGAAAGGGTGGATGGTTGGGGGGTGCATAACCGAGAAACGCCGGGGTTGCACCATGATCCCGAATGACCGTCTCAGCAATTGTATCTAGTTCTTTGGTCGAAACACCTGGGCGCAACGCTTCACGCATGGCCTGATGTGCCTGCGCGACGATGCGACCTGCTTCCCGCATGATTTCGATTTCTTCAGCGCTTTTCAGCTTTACTTTGCCTTCAGCCATACACCTTCTCGATCACACTTATTCTAAACCAGGCCCTACGCTTTGGCCCGCGCCTGCTCGATGATCTGCTTAATGCTTTCGCTCACTGCGTCAATCGCCTGGCCCGCATCCACCGTATACAGCAGGCCCTTGTTTTCATAGCGCTCGATCAGTGGGCGGGTTGTATCCAGATAGGTTTCGATGCGCGTAATCACCGCAGCAGCGTCGGCGTCGTCGTTGCGGCGTTGCAGCGTTTCGCCCGTCGCATCTAGCGTGGCCACAATACGCGGCGGAAACTGACCATGGGGGTCTTTTTCGGTTGTGACGGTCAGCCCTTGATTCTTATAGTAGATATTATAACTGGTGCCGTCCGCTGCCTTGACGCGGCCAAACGCCCGCTTAAAGGCCACATATAGATCGAGCTTGAGTTGTAGCACGCACGTCAGCGCTTCGCCCTTCTGCGCGAGGTAGTCTTCCAGGAATGCGGCCTGCACGTTGTTACGCGGGTAGCCATCCAGAATTACGCCGTTAGCTGCGTCGGGTTGCGATAAACGATCCGCTACGACTTCGTTTGTGGTGGCGTCATCGACCAACCTACCGCTGTTCATGAGGTCCTGTACTTTTCTGGCCAGGTCATCATCGCGGCCTTTCATGGCCCGGAACATGTCGCCTGTCGATACGTGTGGGATGTCGTAAGCGCCGTTGATGTAGCCCGCCTGTACACCCTTACCAGCACCCTGCACGCCCATCAATATGACATAAAGACCCATTTTTGTATCCTCTCAAAAAAAGCAAATAAATGTATCGCCCACCTATTGTACTCTGCGGACTGTACAACGATGCGTGATGTTTATCCTGTGCCTGTTGGCCTGTATCCACATGTGTCGTGTGTCGCTCATGGAGAAAGCGAAACGAATTCGGATGATTTGTGTGGGGACGCCATGCTTGACGCCCGCAAATGGCGGACGCGGCAAGCCGTGTCCCTACGATCATGCAGGTTTGTTTGCGTTCATCCATCAGCAGAAAAAAGCTAAACCACGAAGCACACGAAGCATTCTGCCTATCTGATCTGCCTTTGTGCACTTCGTGGTTAAACGATCAACAATCGCGTTAGCGCATGAAGCCTTCGTAGTTGCGCATGACAAGCTGTGCTTCAAGCTGACGCATCGTGTCGATCACCACGCCTACAACGATGATGAGGCCCGCACCAGAGAGCACCTGCGCGGCGTTGCCCGTCGAACCCGTCACGGCCAGCGGGAAGAGCAGACGGTTGATAAAGTCCACGACGCCGGGGATGATCGCAATCAGGCCCAGGAAGGACGCGCCCACGAAGGTAATGCGGCGTGTGGTGCGGGTGATGTATTCTTCTGTTTTCTTGCCGGGTCGGATGCCGGGGATGAAGCCGCCCTGACGTTGCAACGTCTCGGCAAGGCGCATCTGCCCGATCTGCACATCGGCATAGAAGAAGGTGAAGCCAAACGTCATCAGGAAGAACGTCCCCCAGTAGATGAGGCCACGTTGACTGCCGAAGGCCGTTTGAATCTCGAACAGGAAGGTGCCCGGTTGCGGTTGGAATAGGCTAACGATGACCGCTGGAAAGACGATAATCGCCTGCGCGAAGATCAGCGGGATCATGCCGACCGGGTTCACACGCAGCGGGATGTACTGGCCACGCCCCATCTGATACTGTTTGTTGCCGCGCACGCGCTTGCCGTACTGTACCGGGATGCGGCGCACGCCTTCTTGAATGTAGACAATGCCGATCACGCTCACCAGCGTAATCGCCACGAACACAACAAGGTTGTACACGGCCAGGTCGCTATTTTGCACCACGAGGTTGTACAGGTTCAGCGGTGCCGTCGCGACGATACCCGCGAAAATGATGATCGAGATACCGTTGCCGATGCCCTGCTCCGAAATCAATTCACCGAGCCAGATGGCAAACATCGTGCCCGCCGTCATGGTGGTGATAATCGCCGCCGTCAGCAACAGGTCGGAGCCGAAGCCGGGGATGATGGGCGTGCCACCCACACCAGAGAAAAGCGAAATCTGCGCGATAGATTGCAAAATCGCCATCGGTATCGTCAGGTAGTAGCTATAGCGCTGAATTTTTTCCTGGCCGCCGGGTTCGCGCTGGATCGCTTGCAGTGACGGAATCACAGGTACTAGCAACTGGAAGATAATTGTCGCAGTAATATAAGGGTAAACGCCATTCGCCAACACGCTGAAATTCGCCACCGCACCGCCAGAGAGCAAATTCAGCACCCCGACGAAGCCCCCAGCGATGTCGCTATTCAACACCTGCTCCAGCGCCACGCGGTCAACACCGATCACAGGCACATTGGAGGCAAAGCGATACACCACCAGGATAAAAAACATAAATAGCAGCTTGTTACGCACGTCCGGCAAGCTGAAGGCGTTCCGTAAAGCCTGAATCATAACTGACCATCCTCAGTAATCCGCGTCCTATTCGCGCCCATTATAGGGGAATGCAGACCAATCATAAACAGCCCAGGGGCGCATTCTTGTGGAAAAACAACGCATCCGATGCACGGAGCGCCCTCGTGTTCACCCAGCCAAAAATGACCAACCACATACAACACGTGAACCACAAGGGCCACAAAGAAAGCTCCGTGTTCTTTGCGCCTTCGTGGTTCGAATGCCATGACGCTACTGCGTTTAGCTTGATACAGCCGCATCGCCCGTAGCCTGCGGCACATCCTCTTTGCGTGGTCGGCGCAGGTTACGCTGTAGACCGCTCATGGCCAATTCCAGCTTCTCGAATGTGCCGCCAGCCTTTTGCAGCTTTTCCTGTGCACCCTTCGAGATGCGGTGCCCCTGCACGGTCAGCGCCTTGTCGATTTCGCCGCGTCCCAGTATCACAATCGGGGTGCCTGCATCACGCAGCAAGCCTTTAGCAACCAGGCCCTGCGGCGTGACGGTGCTGCCTGCTTCAAAGCGCTCGTTTAGCGCTTCGACGTTCACTTCCTGATATTCCACACGAAAGACGTTGGTAAAGCCACGCTTAAAGGGCAGACGGCGAACAAGCGGCAACTGACCGCCCTCGAAGTAGGCGCGTTTGCCACGCCGACCGCGTGCACCCTGGCCTTTGGTACCGCGTCCGGCGGTTTTACCCTTGCCAGCCGCGATGCCGCGCCCGACTCGCGTCTTACGTCGTGTTGAACCGGGTGTCGGTTTCAGATCGTTTAGTTTCATAGCTGCCAATCTCTCTTTATCTCGGTCAAGAAGGCTGGACGTGACCGCCTAGCCCTCCGCTTGCACGCCTTCGACCCGCACCAGATGCGGCACCTTGTTAATCATGCCCCGAATTGAGGGCGTATCACTCAGTTCCACACTGGCGTTTATCTTGCGCAGGCCCAGCGTCTTGATGATTTTCTTCTGATGGTGGTTGTAACCAATCGTGCTCTTAATCAGTGTCACACGAATGCGCTTAACATCACTCATAATTTACGCCCCTACGCCCTCTTAGGTCTCTTGGGTCTTTTGTGACGTTTGGCCGCTGGCCTCACGTTCATCGGATTTACGCCCGCGACGTTCCCAGAATGGGCTGACCTCAACCAGCGGCTTATCGCGGATTTCAGAAAGCAATTCCGGGCTTTTCAGTTGTTGCAGCGCGTCTATTGTCGCCATCGCCACATTCAGCAGGTTCGGGCTGCCCTGGCTTTTCGTCAGGATGTTGCGGATGCCGACTGCTTCTAGCACAGCGCGCACACCACCGCCTGCGATCACGCCCGTACCGGGTGAAGCGGGCTTCAGCAGCACCTGTGCGCCACCGTAACGCCCTAGCACCTGATACGGAATCGTCTCGTTGGAGAGCGCCACGCGGTAGAGGTTGGCGCGTGCGCGTTCGTTGGCCTTGCGGATGCTATCCGGCACTGCACGCGCTTTGCCGATACCGATGCCGATGCGCCCCTTGTTATCCCCGACGACCACCACCGTGCGAAAGGCAAAGCGGCGGCCCCCTTTGATGACTTTGGCGACGCGGCGAATATCGACTACGCGCTCATCGAGTTCTTCGCGATCATCATCACGCCGCGAACGGCGTCCTTTATTATCTGCCATCGTCTACTATCTTTCTCTCTCAAACTCTTGGTTTTAGCTGCTTGTGCAGTGTCTTTCGTTCTGATGGAGAAACCAAAACGAATTCATAGAACCCTGCGGGGGCGCAATGCATGGCACCCCTACAGATTGTCTGGTCTCGTTTTCATCGAGCCTGCTAGAACTTCAGGCCGCTTTCGCGGGCACCCTCGGCCAGCGCCGCGATGCGCCCCTGATACCTGTAGCCGCCCCGGTCGAACACCACCTGCTCGATGCCTGCATTCTTAGCGCGTTCGGCCACGATCTGGCCGACAATCTTCGACGCTTCGGTTTTGGTCTTCCCGGAAATCTGAGAGGACACCTCGCTATCAATGGTCGAAGCCTGCACCAGTGTACGCCCGGAAACATCGTCGATCACCTGCACAAAGATGTTGTTCAGGCTGCGGTAGATGTTCAAGCGGGGCCTTTGCGTCGTCCCGCTGATCTTCAGGCGCACACGCTGATGGCGGCGCTTGCGGGCGGCGTATTTCTGTTTCGCCTTCATATCGCCCATAGTGTTTTGCCTCTGTCGTTCTCTGTCTCTTAATCGAGTATCTAGATCTAGCTATGCGATTTTGTACTGCTGCTTACTTCTTGCCTGCTTTACCGGCTTTACGCTGCACGTATTCGCCTTCATAACGAATACCCTTGCCCTTGTAGGGTTCCGGCGGACGCCAGCCGCGAATGTTGGCCGCAAGCTGACCAATGACTTCGTTGTCGATGCCATCTACGTGAATGGTACGGCCACGCGATTCCTTCGGCACGTCGAAGCTGACATCCTGTGGCGGCTCGATGATGACCGGGTGCGAGGTACCGACGCGCAGTTCCAGGTTCTGGCCCTGCAAAATAGCTTGATAGCCGACGCCTTCGATCATGAGCGTGCGCCGGAATCCTTCGGAAACGCCGATGACCATGTTGGCCAGCAGAGCGCGTGTCAGGCCGTGCAGCGCACGGTGACGCGGCTCGTCTGTCGGGCGTGTTACGACCAGTTCGTTTGTTTCGCTGTCTACTTCAGCTTTCATATCCGGGTGGATGTCGCGCTGAAGCTCGCCTTTCGGCCCCTTGATCGTCACATGTCGCCCGTTGATGGTGATTGTAACCTTATCCGGGACGGGAATGGGCTTTTTACCAATACGTGACATAGTTGCTTAGCTCCTCACCAGATATAGCACAGCACTTCGCCGCCGACACGTTCTTTGCGGGCTTGCTGCGCCGTCATCACGCCCTTCGGCGTCGTAATGATGGCGATGCCCGTACCACTCAGCACCATCGGCAGTTCATCGCGCTTACGATAGACGCGACGCCCTGGCTTACTCACGCGCTGCAACTGTGTAATCACGGGGCGGCGCTCACGGCGACCCCCGTAATACTTCAAACGGATGTGAATAAGCTGATAGGGCTGTTCGTCGCCAACGCTGTATTCTTCGATGTAGCCCTCTTCTTTCAGGATGCGGGCTAGCTCGACCTTCAGTTTCGACTTCGGAATACTGACCATGCGTTTACGCGCCATCAGGGCGTTACGGATGCGTGTCAACATATCGGAAATCGGATCATTCGTCACATTCGACATGACCGCTTGCCTCTCTCGCTATTACCAACTGGACTTTACAACGCCGGGGATCTGACCCTGTAGCGCAAGCTCACGAAAGCAAATGCGGCACAGTCCGAAACGACGAATATACGCACGCGGGCGGCCACACTGCTTGCAGCGGTTGCGCACGCGCACGTCGTACTTACGGTTCTTCTCGCGGGCAATCATGCTCTTTTTTGCCATAGCGTGTTTTTACCTCGTCTCAATTTTGGTCTTAGTCTGGGTTTTTCGTCTTGATCTGTGATGCTGCCGGGTAACTCGTACAGGTTGGCGCAAATACTGTGGCCGTTTGCGGACGCGCCGAGGCGCGTCCCTACGAACGATGAGCGCTGCCCTGTAGGGGCCACTCTTGGCGTCCGGGGTGGCGTAGCCACATTAATGATGCATTTACGCCGCGCTCTATTAGTTACCCTTAGTTACCCTGGAAGGGCATACCAAGCAATTTCAGCAAACGCCGCCCTTCTTCATCCGTCTCTGCCGAGGTGACGATGGTAATTTCCATGCCGCGCACCCGGTCGATGCTATCGAACGGAATCTCCGGGAAGATCAACTGCTCCCGCAGACCGAGCGTGTAATTGCCACGACCATCTAATTTTGCGGGCACCCCACGGAAGTCACGAATACGTGGCAACGCAATGTTTATCAGACGATCCAGAAAGGCCCACATGCGGCCCTTGCGCAGCGTGACCTTCACGCCGATAGCACGGCCCTCGCGCAGCTTGAAGCCTGCAACGCTCTTACGAGCGCGGGTAATCACGGGCTGCTGGCCTGTAATCTGGCGCACGTGGTTAACCGCTTCGTCCAGCCGCTTCGGTTCCTCGTTGGCTTCACCCATGCCAATATTGAGCACGACTTTTTCGACCATCGGTACCTGCATGATGTTTTCGTAACCGAATTCTTCCATCAAAGCGGGTAACACGTCTTGGCGATACTTAGCCTGCATTACGGGCAGGGGTTGGGTGTTTTCTGCTGTCATGGTTCGCTAATCTCCCCTCACACTAATCCAGGTCGGAATCACATTTTTTACAAACGCGCGTCTTGTAGCCGTCTTCCTCGCGGATGCGATAGCCGATGCGCGTGCGTTGGTCACAACTGGGGCAGACGGGCATCACGTTGGACAGGTGCAAGGGCGCTTCGCGGGACACAATCTGGCCCTGAATCTGCTGCCCACTGGGGCCGGGACGTGCTTTTTCGTGCTTAATTGCCATGTTCACGCCGTTGATCAGAACGCGGTTCTCTTTGAGAAACACGCGCATGACCTCACCGCGCTCACCTTTATCTTTACCGGCGATCACTTCTACCGTATCGCCTTGCTTGACTCTCTGCATGGTTTCTCTGCTTTCTGCTTATTTTGCTTACTAGACCTGTGCAGTGCTGCGGTTGCCTGTGGCGCTGTGGCGGCTACAGGGTCTCCGGTGCCAGGGATACGATCTTCATGAAGCCTTTGTCGCGCAGTTCACGGGCGACAGGGCCGAATACACGGGTGCCACGCGGGTTGGTCATGTCATCAGCCAGGACAACCGCTGCGTTATCGTCAAAGCTGATGGACGAGCCATCGCTGCGGCGGAATTCCTTGTTGGTGCGCACGATCACAGCACGCACGATCTGGCCCTTCTTGACGCTGCCCTGTGTGTTGGCGGCTTTCACTGCGCCGACGACGATGTCACCGACGTGGCCGTATTTACGCACGGAACCACCCAACACACGGATCACGAGCAATTCCTGGGCACCACTGTTATCTGCGATCCTGATACGCGATTCGACCTGGATCATGTGATATCGGCCTCCTGGCTGAAGTCGCGTTCATCCTCGGCGGCCTGTTGGCGTGCCTCGGCGTCTGCAACCGTGTCGATAATTTCTTCAACCGCCCAGCGTTTGCGCTTACTCAGCGGGCGGCTCTCTACGATGCGCACGATTGCGCCGACTGGCACGCTGTTATTTTCGTCGTGCGCCAGCACTTTCTTCGTAGAGCGGATCACTTTCTTGTAAAGTCGGTGCGTCATAAAGCGTTCGATGGCGACCACTACAGTCTTATCCATCTTATTGCTGACGACGCGCCCAACCAGACGTTTACGGTTATTGGGCATGTTGCGTTAGCCTCTTGTACTTAGGAGCTTCTGAACTTGGGCATATGGCCTTGTAGCGTCGGCCTCAAACGCTTTATCTGGCTTACTCGTCTGCGGCCTCGGCGCTGGCTGCTGCGATCTGCTCTGCAAGCTCACGCTCACGCAGGACCGTCAGCGCCCGTGCAATGTCGCGCCTGGCCTTCTTGACGGCGCTGGTGTCTTTTAGCTCGCCTGTGACCATCTGCTGACGCATATTGAAGAGGTTGATCTTCATGTCGTCGTAGAGGTCCAACAGATCATCATCGGACATGTCGCGGATTTCGTCGATGTACATCTCAGTTCACCTCTTGGCCAGAAATCGCGTCAACACGTTTCACGAAGCGCGTCTTGCAGGGCAGCTTTGCAGCAGCCAGCGTCAGCGCTTCACGGGCGAGTTCTTCCGGCACACCAGCCATCTCGAACAAGACGCGCCCCGGCTTAATCACCGATACGTAGTACTCCACCGAGCCTTTACCCTTACCCATGCGCGTTTCTGCGGCTTTCTGGGTGTAGGGCTTATCGGGGAAGATGCGAATCCAGACCTTACCACGACGGCGAATCTTACGCACAATGGCGCGGCGTGCGGCTTCGATCTGGCGGCTGGTCATCCAAACCGGCTCAATGGCTTGCAGACCATAATCACCGAAGGCGACGGTTGCGCCTCGGTTGGCTTGGCCCTTCATGCGGCCACGATGCTGCTTACGATATTTGGTGCGTTTTGGCATCAACATAATGTGGTTACTCCCAGATTGTGAACAGGGGCCTTACGTGCTGACGTAGACATCCTGCTGCTGATTGCCGTTGCCACGTTCGCGCTCACGTCCGCGTTCGCGTTCGCGACGGTTATCAGGTTCATCGGGCAGCACATCACCCTTATAAACCCAGACCTTCACGCCGATGTTGCCATAGGTGGTTGCGGCTTCAGCGGTTCCATATTCGATATTGGCACGCAAGGTGTTACGTGGCACGCTGCCATCTGTCATCACCTCTCGCCGGGACATATCCGACCCACCGAGGCGACCACTCACCTCAATACGGATGCCGAGGGCACCCTGGCGCATGGCCTGGGTCATAGCACGCTTCATCGCCCTGCTGTGCCCAATGCGGCGTTCTAGCTGGCCAGAGATATTCTCTGCGATCAGCGTCGCGTCCGTATCCGGCTTGTCAATCTCGCTCACTTCGATGCGGGCGGTCTTGCCGGTCATCTCTTGAATGGTCGTGCGCAGTTGCTTTACAGCTTCACCCTTGCGGCCAATAATCAGGCCAGGGCGCACGGTATGGATCGTAATAATCACCAGATTAGGCTGCCGTTCGATTTCGATGCGAGAGACCCCGGCGCGTTCCGTCTCTTTTTTGACGTATTTGCGCAGCATCAGGTCCTCGTGCAGCAGGTCCATGTAACGCTCACCCTCTGCATACCAGCGTGCGTCCCAATCGCGTGTAATTTTTAAGCGTGCTCCGATTGCGTGTACTTTGCGTCCCATATTTACTTTCTGCTCGCTCTCTAACCTCGTGTATTGTTCGTCATGGTTATAGCCTACCTTATTGTGTTATGGCCATTGGTTGATACTGAGTAGCCTATGATCGGGTCGCCTGCGGTCAGTCATCAGGTATGATGCGCCTTGCCAACGCACTGAAAAATGACGACGGATCGCTGACCAGCATCACAGGGCTGCTTCTTCGCGTTCTGCCAGCGTCACCCACAGGTGGGATAAACGCCGCACACGCGGCTTAAAGCGCCCACGCGCCCCGGCCTTGTAGCGCTTCAAGCGCGGCCCCTCGCCAGCCCAGATTTCGCTAATGTACATCGCCTCTGGGTCCAGCTCGAAGTTATTTTCGGCGTTGGCCAGCGCGGATGCGACGGTCTTGCGGACGAAATCCGCGCCTTTTTCTGGCATATATTCCAGCACAATCAGCGCAGAGCGGGCGTCCAGGCCCCGTACCTGATCACAGACCAACTTTAGCTTCTGGGATGAGATGGGCAAGAACTTGGTTTTCGCTTTGACTTCCATGCTCACAGCCCCTTATTTTCTCTTTTTCTTCTCGACCAGGTGCCCGCGAAATGTGCGCGTCGGCGCAAACTCACCGAGCTTGTGGCCGACCATGTTCTCTGTCACGTAGATCGGCACGTGCTGCCGCCCATTGTGCACTGCAACCGTATGCCCCACCATCTGCGGGAAGATCGTGCTGCGGCGGCTCCATGTGCGGATGACGGTTTTCTTCTTGGTTTCATTCAGCTTTTCAACTTTGTTGAGCAGCGCGGGGTCGATATACGGCCCCTTCTTTAATGAACGTCCCATAACCAGCTACCTCATTCGCTTTGCTATTGTCTAACGGCCCTTACGACGGCGACGGATGATAAAGCGATCCGAGCGCTTGTTCCTGCGCGTGCGCACACCCAGCGCGGGCTTACCCCAGGGGGTTTTCGGGCCAGGCATACCGATACCGCTACGGCCTTCACCACCACCATGCGGGTGACTGTCGGGGTCTTGTGCGGTACCGCGCACCGTCGGACGCCAACCCAACCAACGGCGACGACCTGCCTTACCGAGCTTCACGTTGCCATGTTCGGTGTTGCCGACCTGACCCAGTGTGGCCATACAGTTCTCGTTGATGTAGCGCATCTCACCGCTTGGCAGGCGCACGGCTGCATAGGTGCCTTCCTTCGCCAGCAATTGCGCCGACGTACCAGCAGAGCGCACCAACTGCGCACCCCTGCCGGGCTTCAGTTCGAGGTTGTGCACCACCGTACCAACAGGAAT
>DAOTTW010000269.1:0-11156 GCA_034437615.1 Anaerolineae bacterium
GCGTATCGGCGCGGCCAACCAGCCCTTATAGGCATTGGCTAGCATCGGTGGCACATCGGCCCCAATGTAAATATCGTTCTGCGCCTGTGCTAATTCAAGCGCATACGAGGCCAGCGTTTCGCCATCCGGCAATTGATCTGCTTCGATGCCTTGCACATACTGCGCATAAGGGGTGTCAAACATCACGAAGAACGCAGCATGTGCGGCGGTTAACTGTTTAGCCGTCCGCAACACCTGTGGCATGACCTCCACAAATGTATGATGTTGCGCCAACAAGCGCAGTGTATCCTGTAGTAGCACCGTCTGATCGAATTGCGCTTCGTGGTTTGGTTGCGTCATCATCTCACCCGTGCAGGCTCGTCTTCCTATGCCAACGTACATCCCATTATACACGACATCTCCGCCAGCGTTCATCACGATTCATTGCAGCGTGGCATTGCTGATGCACCGACAGTATCAGGGCGTTCTGGCAGCCTCTTGCAACAAAATCAGGTTGTATTCGCCCTGTGTATCGTTGCGCTTGGCTGTGCCATCATAGCGCGAAGCCAGAATATAATGCACGCCCGTATAATCTAGCCGATAGTCTTGGATGAAGGCGTTCTCACCGCTGCCATTACTGTCATCCCGCAAAATACGCCGCCGCTGACGATCCAGCAATTCAAGCACGGGGTCTAGCGTGCCGCTTGCTCGGTTCATACGCACGCTGATGACATCACCGCGATTGCCCCAGAACGCATGGATTTCTTGTGGCAGCGTATCGTCAAGGGTGCCACGTGCGTTGGTGTTGTATTGCAGGCGCGGAATCCCTGGGTTAACATCCGCAAAGGCGTTGCCGTTACGCTCTAAGCGCAGTTCGTATTCCCCGAAGGATACGCCCTCTGCGCGTTCAAAGCGGGTGGCAATCACTACATAACGCCCATTCCCCGGCAGGCGATAGTTGCCGATACGCGCATTGCGCCCGCTGCCGCTGTCGTCGTCTTCGATGAGGGGTTCATAGCCCGATGTCGCCAGAATCAAATAGGCATCCAGTTGGCCACTGGTCTGCTCCATGATGAGCGTCACGACTTCATCGCGCTGGCCTTCAAAGCTGTAGTAGCTCTCGTAGCTGTCGTTATCTATGCGCCCCGTCGCCGCCTGATTGTTCAGCAACGGCGCGGGGGCCAAGCGGTTGTTGCCCAGGCCAGAATTGCCGGATTCGGTGACAGACAGAATAAAGCCGCCGACTGTATCACCGGAGGCTTCGCCATAACGCGATGCAATAACGATATAGGTGCCTGTTGCTTCAATCAGCAGATTTTGCACACGCGCATCACGTGGATTATCGCCGGGGGCGTCGTCATTTTCGGCCAGTAAGAAGCGGTCACCAGCGACCACCTGCAAATAAGGGTCCAGTGTGCCGGATGTGCGCTGCATTTCGATATTCAGGATGTCGCCAGCTTCTGCGCGAAACGTATAAAATAGCTGTGGTTGCGTATTCGTGATGGTATTGGCCACCGGGTAGCCATAGCGTAGTGTGCTGCCCTGCTGCGATACAATGCCGACGCGCTCCAACGAGAATTCGTAAGCGCCGGACGTGCTGCCTAATGCATACCCAAACCGGGCCAGCACCACATAATAGCGCCCGTCCGCCCGCAAGCGTAACGTGGTATCAACATCCTGTCCACCGTCCTGGTCATCCTGCGCCAGCACGACATTGCCCACATTATCGAAGACGTTCAACACGGGGTCCAGATTGCCCGATGTGGCATTCAAACGCAGGCGTAGCACCTCCCCGCGTGACCCTTCAAAGAAGTACACACGGCGCGGCGTCTCGTCATCGAGCCGACCTTCAACCAGCGTACCCAGTGCGATGCTAGAGCCAGTGTCGTTCTCCTGCGCATGGAGGCCAACACCCGTCAGCAGCAGCAAACAAAGGATCAGTTGTATACGGGGCAATGATCGTATCACGCTATTCATCGAACTCATCATCTTTTGTCAATCGCATGATAGCAAGTGCCCGTAGCACTACCAAGTGTACGTAGGCTAGACGCTGTATTGAGCTATGGTAAATTAACGCCCATTATCACAACCAGCAGAAAGAATAAGACGCTTGGCCCTCCGCAACCTTGTGCCCAGGCTCAGCGCTGATGTGCTCGTGCTCGGTGATGTCATCCTAGATGAATATGTGTATGGGCGTGCCACCCGCATGAGCCGCGAAGCGCCGATTCCTGTGCTGGAATTTCAGCAACGGCGCTACATCCCCGGCGGCGCAGCCAACCCCGCCTCAAATATCGTTGCGCTCGGTGGTACGGCCACCCAAATCGGTGTGATTGGCGACGACGAGGCAGGCCAACACCTGACCATCGCGCTGGGGCAGCATGGCATCAACACCACTGGGCTGCTCACGTGCACAGATCGTCCGACGACGCTCAAAACGCGCATCATGGCGCAGATGGGCCTACGCTTCCCGCAGCAGGTGGCCCGTGTGGATACGCTCACACGCCAGCCCATCGACGCCAACACCGAAGCGCAGGTGATCGAACGCCTCGACGCCTGCATCAGTGGCCGCAGCGTTGACACCGTGCTCGTGTCGGATTATCAAGCGGGGTTGCTGACGCCTTCGCTGGTAAAAGCCGTCGAGAACAGGCTATTCGGCAATGCTTTCTTAGCTGCTGATGCACAGGGCGCACTCGAAAAATACAGGCGGTTTGACCTTGTAAAGTGCAACGCCGACGACGCCAGCACCTATCTACGACGTGACCTGAACACCGACGCCGATTTCGCAGCAGCAGCACGCGCTTTACAGCAGCAACTCGGCATCATGGGCGCGATGGTCATCACACGCGGCGCAGATGGCGCGACGGTGGCCGAGGCAAATGGACCAGTAGCCCACTGCCCTGCGCCGCTCGTCAGCGATGTCTATGATACGGTTGGCGCAGGCGATACGGCCATCGCCGTGATGACATTAGCCATCGTCGCGGGTGCAGGCTATGTGGATGCGGTGCGGCTCGCAAATGTGGCTAGCGGCATTGTGGTGCGGCATGTGGGCAATTACACCCCGTCACCCGCCGAATTACTGGCCGCGTTGGATGCAAACGCCTAGCGACCACGACGCAGCAACACCAGCGACACAAAATACGGCAGGCGCAACATGCGCCAGAAGCGCCGAGGCTGCTTATACAACCTGAACAGCCACTCTAAGCCACGATTACGCATCCACTGCGGCGCACGCGGCACCACTCCAGCGATAAAATCCAGCGCACCACCGATGCCCATTGCCATCTTCACATTCAAGCGCGGCAAATTACGTGCAATCCATTTGTCCTGCTGCGGCGCACCATAGGCCACCAGCAGAATATCAGCTTTGCTGGCATTTACCATCTGCACAATGGCGTCCTCTTCATCAGCGGACGGGCTACCGGCGTGCGTACCCACGATCTGAATGCCCAGGTAGCGCTGTCGCAAAATCGCGGCTGCGTAATCCGCAACACCAGGCGCAGCCCCTAACAAAAACAGCCGCCAATTGTTCTTTGCGGCGTATTCTGCGATTTTCTCGGTGCCATCTGAGCCTGTCACACGCTCCGGTATGGGTGATTTCATGTGGCGTGCTGCCCATAGCAGCCCCACACCGTCGGGGATGCAGAGATCAGCGCGTTGCAAGATGAAGCGAAAAATCGGGTCACGACGCGCGATAATCATGAATTCCGGGTTGACAGTACACACATGACGCGGGCGCGTGCCAATGCGCACCCAACGATCAATTAAATCCATCCACTGTACATAGGTGATGCGGTCCACAGGCAAACCCAGAATGCGCAGCCGATCCGACCAATCCGGCACATCGTTCATCGGGCGCGTTGCTCGTGTGCGCTGGTCGTCAGCCAATACAGCACGCAAATTGCCGCTCAGCAGGCGTTGTGCTGCCTGTAGAACCTGCTGCGGTGTGACCATGCGCATGCAGGTCTGTGCCTCACAGCCCAGCGGCACACCGAGATCATGCGCCACATAGCTACAAGGGCCACATCGCGGGCGGCTATTCAGCACGACAGCATCACCACCCGGCATCCAGGGACCCCAGGCGGCGTCATTTGTCGGGCCATACACCGCCACCAACGGCGTGCGCACGGCTGAGGCCAGATGCGTGACGCCACTATCAGCGCCGATGTACAAATCCGCTGAGCGTATCAGGTCAGCCAGTTGCGTCAGCGTCGTCTGCCCGATCAAATCAACGGCAGGCTGCTGCATGGCCTCTAACACGCGAGCGCTGTCGTCGCTTGCCGTGCCGACCAGCACCACCTGGGCACCATAATCCCGCACCAGCGCATCAGCCACCTGTGCAAAGCGTTCTGGCTGCCAACGACGCGCCGCCCCTGACACACCGCCACCGGCATGAATCACAATCCTATGGCCCCGGTGCACGCTCAGCGGCAACACACCACGATCAAAGGCCACATGCGCCCGCCGCGCCTTCGCGGATGCACCACACAACCCAACCAAATCCAGCCAGTATTGCGCCTGATGCTTGGCCCCGAAGCCTTCATCGGGTAGGTGCTGCGTCAGGAACCAGCCATTGCCATTATCTAGCCCGATGATGTTCTCCGCGCCGCTAGCACGTGCGATTAATGCAAATTTGAGCGTACCAGCCCGGATGGTGAAGTGATGAAAGAAGATAACGGTTGTATAACGGCCCTTGCGCAACGACCAGATGCGCCCCAATGCCGTCGGACTCAGCAGCGCTAGTGTACGGTTCAGGCCACGCGGCACGTGAAGCGCCTCGTTAATCAGTGATGAGTCCACAACAGGCGCGGCGGGCGCAGTGGTCAGCAGGTCTATCGTGGCCAGAGGATGGGCGTCTCGCAACGCAGCAATCGCCGGGGTCGTCAGCACCAGATCGCCAATATCACCCAGTTGCACCAGCAAAAAACGCTGTGTGTCTGTCATCGCCTCAGCCATCTTCACGATCAAACTGCGAACTATCACGGTCATACGGGTCGCTGTCGCCATCTATATCAATGTCGATCTCCGCCCGCATTCGGATCATCACTTCACGGCCACCCATCGCACGCCAGAAGCCTTGTGCCTGCAAATTAGCGGCGGCCACATACCACTCATAACGCTCCACGCCCCGCCCTGCAAACCAATTGCGCAACGCTTTGACCAGTGACTTGCCTGTGCCGCGTCCGCGTTGGCTGTGCTCTACGAAAATATCCGCCAGGAAGCCGCCGCGTTCTTCCTGGAACATCTCCGGCAGCAGGTCGATGATGATGCCCATCACGTAACCCACAACCGCATCGCTCTCTTCGTCAACCGCCACAAAGACCTTCGTATACGGATCATCAATCTGATCGCGGATGCGCCGCGCATAGTGGTAAGCCCCATCTGGCGTAGGCTTAGGCATGTTTGGGTCTAACTGACGGTGATGCATCACCAATTTCAGCCATAACGCGCCAATAGCGTCGGCGTCACTCGCTCTTGCAGGTCGTATCAACATGCCATCACCTTACAGTCTATCGCCGTACATCAATCAGTATTTGCACTCAACCAATAATTGCCGCTCACGCGCCTTGCACCGACAGATTGCCAGAAGGCCGCTTCCACACTCAACGCCGGATAAACCGTTATCACTATGCGTTGGATGTCGCGCAGTGCAAGCGCTTCGCTGAGTGATCGCAACAGCACGCGCCCCACACCCGCTTGCAAACGCGGTGTATGCATATCCACCACAAAGGCGACAACCTGACAAATTCGCGCAGGGGCTAGACCCGCTGCATTATCCGTTATGACGCCAGCAACAGCCCCAAGCAATTCAGAGGTGTCTGCTGCTGTTTGCGCCACACGGAAAACGGCATCGTCACGCCCTAGCCATGTGGATGCAGTCGCTTGCCAACGCTGCTGCGCTTTTGGCAAGAGGCGCACCCGTGCATTATACTGCTGCACCATCACCATGCGGTCGTACCAGTATTCTGCCAGTGTTATCAGGTCGTCTGGCGTTGCGTCGCGGGTTTGGATGCTATCAGCCATCGCACGTTTACACGAATCTCGTTATCATGAGCAACACGTCCTGAAAGCATAGCGGAAAACACCATGCAAGCAAGCACCAGCCCAAATCAACTAGACATCACAACGCAGGATGCGCAGCAAAACAACGTGCCAGATTTGCCAGATTGGATGCTGCAAGCGCGACGTGGCGTGAATTGGGGTTTGCTGCTGGTGCTGGCGCTCAGCATCGCCGGGGCGTGGCCCTTCTGGGTGCAGGATAGCCTGCCACGCACAAACGACAACGAGCGCTACGTGTTCCGCGTGGCGGATACGACGCAGGCATTACAAGAAGGCCGCTTATATCCGCGCTGGTCACCCTATGCCCTGGGCGGCTATGGTGCGCCTATTCCCCACTATGAACCGCCTGCTGCGCCCTATCTCGGTGCGCTGATCTCGCTATTGCTGACCAACGACCCGATGCAGGCAGTGCGTTTGCTGTACATCGGCGCACTGATGTTATGCGCTGTGATGCTGTATACCTTCGTGCAGCACCGTGTCGGTTCATCCGCAGGCGTCTTGAGTGCGCTGCTATTCGTCTACAGCCCCTATATCGGCTTAACAGCCCCGCATTTGCTCGGTGATTTACCCGCTATGCTGGCCCTGGCCCTCCTGATTGGCCTGCTGTGGTCATTGGATCGTGTGATGATGCGTAACCTGCCGCTGGATTTTGCGCTGCTGGTCGTGTTTGTGGCGGCGTTACTGCTGGCTGAACCGCGTCATTTTCTGGCTGGTATAGCCCTCAGCGCGTTACTGGCCAGCTATGATGCGGTGCGCTTACATCGGTTTAGCCGCTTACTGACTGTCATGGCGGCTTTTGCGCTGGCGCTGGTGCTGAGCGCATTCTACTGGCTACCCGCCTGGTTAGAGGCTGGTCTGGTACGCTGGCAACCCCCTGCACTTGTCGCTGCATCGCACAGCCTTACTTTAGCCGATTTGCTACAACCTGCCACACAGGTTGACCCCGCAGCCCTACGCCCTGCACCACAATTCACACTCGGCACAGCTATCATCTTATTCAGCGGCTTATCGGCCATCAGCCTGTTGTGGTCTAGGCGCATCAATCTGCAATTTTGGGCGCTGCTGTCCGGTATAGCCTGTGCTGTGCTCACGCTTGTTTATCTACCGCGTGAAACGTGGTTGCTTGGCATCATGACGCTGTGTTTTGCAATCGGTGGCGGCGGTGTACTGGCCAGCGTCGAAACGCTGAATGCACGCTGGCAACGGGTCAGCTTTACCGGGTTAATTCTTGGCGCGTTCTTGCTAGCGATTCCGGTCTGGTTAGGTCCGGTTGTCGCTGAAAATTGGGACGACATATCACCAGCCGCACAGATACGCTTTGAACAGCAGGGTTTCGGCGTCGCGACCTTACCGCAGGGTCATGCAGTGCCGACGACTTTAGCACCTGAGCTTGCCGTTAACCGCGCACTGGCAGCAAATTCACAAGACGATAAGAGCAAGCTCAACCGTTTCGGGCTGGATGAACGCCAGCGCAATCAAGCAGTAGTGCTAGAATCGGCATCCCACACCATGCGCTATCAAGTGCGATCCGTAGCCACAACAGACATTACGCTGCTGCTGGCCTATTTCCCTGGCTGGCGTGCCATGCTCAACACCAAACCACTGCCGCTGTATCGTGATAGCAGCAACGGCTTAGCACGGGTTGATCTGCCTTCAAGCATCCGCGAGAATGAGCTAGTTATCAGCCTTGATAGCACGCCGATCCGTCGCATTGCCTGGGCGCTCAGCAGCACGGCATTGCTATTATTGGGTGGGTTTATGTTGTGGCGTCTACGGCGGCTAAAAGGCGTACATCACGACGATAGCCCCATGCTGTCTTTGCAGGTGACGCGCCTAATGGCGTTGCTGCTGCTTGCATTTGCGCTGATTCTGGTGGTCGATACGCCCATCTCGCCGGGTGCGCTGCGCGCTGAAGCACAATATCAGCTACGCGATGCGCTGCGCCTGGGCTATCGCACTGATGTCGGCCTGGAAATCATCGCGTTCGAGGTCAACAGCACGGCAATCACACCCGGCGACACTTTGGATTTGACGCTTTACTGGCAGGCGTTGCGCTTTCTACCAGAGAGCATTCAGGTGCGGGTACGCCTACAGGACATCGCCACCTACAGCACACCCCTACAAACAGACCTGCGGCACCCAGGTCACTATCCGACGCGCCGCTGGCCGCGTAATCGCTACCTGCCCGATACCTACAACTTGGCACTGCCCGAAAATTTAGCCGCAGGCCGCTATGTGCTGACCGTTGAGGCGCTGCGATGCGACCCCCAATGCACAACGAATCTAACGTATTTCGATGGTGACGGGCGCTCATTGGGCGCATTGCTGACCCTACCGCAGATCATCACTGTGCACGCTACCTAGCCAGGTTGCTTGTAATTATCCATGCGCAGCAGTAAAATGTTTTAGCTTTTCACGATAGCAAATTCATGCAAACCACCCTGGAGAAACCATTATGTCTACCATGCACACAGAAGAGCGCATCGGCGAAGCGTGGCGCTTGACCCGCGATGGCCAACTGGACGCAGCCCTGACCCTTTTCGATGAAGTTCTGACGCGCTCACCGGGTAACGTGGATGCGCACTATGGCCGAGGCTTGCTGCTGCGTAAGCAGGGCGAGGATGCGGGTGCCATTGAAGAACTTCAGACCGCTTACAAGCTGGCGAAGTCGGCTTTGGGTGCGGTGCACGTGACCTCCGTTGTGGATGGGCACATAGGTGGTAACGACCTGGATACCTACGAAGACGACCGCTACATGATGCTGACGCGCATGATTACACAGCGCCTCGCAGAATTAGACGCTGAACCTATCGAGCCGGAAATCAGCGAATCGTAGAACAGCCCTTGAAGAAATATCAACGCATTGAGCGTCTGCTGGCGGGCGAGGCCATCAGCCCCACCCCGGTGATGTTGTGCCGCCATTGGCCCGGTGACGATCAGCGTGCGTCTGATCTTGCCCGTGCAACGCTGGAATTTCAGCAAGCCTATGATTGGGATTGTCTGGCGCTAACGCCATCTGTGCATTACGGCGCGACGGGCTATGGCTTGCAGGACGCATGGCAAGGTGACACGTCCGGGCAGCGCAGCACCACCAAGCGCGTCATTCGGCGCTCATTAGATTGGACCGAGCTACGCACGCAAGACCCCGAACGCGGCGAAACTGGCAAGGTGCTGGAAGCGCTGCGTTTGCTGTTGGCCGGGCTACAACCGGACGACGCAGCCCATGCGGACGCAAATGCCACCATCGCAACGCATAACGCCCCACCCGTATTACTGACGGTTTACAGCCCACTAACGCAAGCGATGCAGCTTGCAGGGCATGAATTGCTGCTGCGCAACCTGCGCACCCACCCGGATCGGCTGGAAACAGGACTGAATACACTCACAGAAAGCACCCTGCGCCTGATCGAAGCACTACGGCGCATTCCGTTGGCCGGGTTGCTCTATGTGGCTGATCTGGCAGATTACACGCAGCTTTCAGAGGCCGAATACGAAGATTTTGGTGTGCCCTATGATCTGAAAATCCTGGAATCGCTGCCGCAACGCTTATGGCTGAACATGCTGCGCGTTGGCCGCAGCGACCCCATGCTCAAGACACTTGCAAATTATCCGGTGCAGATCGTTAACTGGGCCGACGCCTATGATCGGCCTAATTTAGAGCGCGGTCGCGCCTTGTGGGCTGGCGTTGTCTGTGGGGGCGTGGATGTCCAGCAGCATTTGCACTACGGCACGCCAGCCGAGATACGCGCCGCCGTGCGCGATGCCGTGCGTCAGACCGATGGCCGCCGCTTGATGATTTCGACGGGTGACGTTATACCATTAACCACACCCACATCCAATATCCGGGCGTTGCGCGACGCTGTGGGCAAAGCCCGCGTATAGCTGTAATATGACAACAGACAAGGCTGATGAAGAAATTGAAGCGGATTCGGATGTTTTTTGTAGGGACGCCATTCTTGGCGTCCGCACATGGCGGGCACGGCAAGCCGTGTCCCTACGACAATGTCGGTTTGTTTCTATCCATCCATGAACAGTAAGCAGAAAGAGAGCAACCGATGTCCTCCCGTGTGATTGCAGGTCAAGCTAAAGGCCGCAAGCTGAAATCCGTCCCCGGTAACGATACCCGCCCCATCATGGACCGTGTGAAAGAAGCGCTGTTTAGCATCATCGGGCCGGACATTATCGACGCCCACATGCTGGATTTATTCGCTGGGACGGGTGCTGTCGGTATCGAAGCGCTCAGCCGGGGTGCTGAGTATGTGCTGTTTAATGAGATCAATCGGGCAGCCGTGCGCGTCATTGAAGACAACCTGGAGACGACCCGCCTGCAAGCAGGCGCTGAAATCCGCAGCGCAGATGCCTTCGAGTTACTAAAGTACCCATCAGAGACACCCTTTGATTACATTTACGTCGCGCCACCGCAATACAAAGGCATGTGGCGTAAAGCGCTGGAAACGCTGGACACAACCCCGGCCTGGATTGCGCCAGAGACCAGCGTCATCGTGCAGATTGACCCAAAAGAACAAGCAGCCATCACACTAACACATCTGCGTGCCTACGATGAGCGGCGTTATGGCAATACGCTATTGTGGTTCTTTGAGTCAAATGAGGGCTGAAACAGTATAATAGATGCGAAATCAAAGACACCGTTGCATAGCATAGCTGAGGAGCAGCCGCCGTGACAGATTTCGACCACTTAGAAGCCATCGCCCAAGAAGTCATCGACTCCTTCGAGGTAACAGCGCCACCCGTGCCCATCGAGACCATGCTGCAAAGGCCGCCGAACAACATGTGGTCCGAGGTTGACGTGAACCAACTATCCGGCAACTTTCTGAATATCAAAGACCGTTATTCGCCGCGTATGTCGCTAGCGCGTTTGCTCACGCGCCATATCTTGAGCAGCGAATGGGGCGCGCAGCGCGGTTTACCCACACTCATAACCCACACGGACCACGTGCAGGCGTTTGCACGTATGCTGGTCATGCCACGCGAGATGATTACGGCCATGACCACCGGGGGCCGCAACCCAACCAGCATGAGCATTCACTTTGAAGTACCCGAAGAGGACGCGCTCAAGCGGCTGCAAGAATTGGCCTAAGCACGGTCCAGATAAGCCCGCA